>NZ_PDZF01000019.1:0-48581 GCF_002743425.1 Sporosarcina sp. P7
ATTGGCTTGCCCAATTCCGCCACGTGGACTTGCTCAACTTCGACAGGTGCACGTGGCGGTTCTGAGCAAGTGACTTGCTCATGTACGAACGCACTTGCAGGCAATCGAGTATAGTCGATTCGGTACCATTTCGTATTGTCGATTTTCATCTTGTTGTATTCAGAGATCGAAATGAGGTATCCTTGTTTCTCCAAATTATAAATCGTGCGTTTAATCGTCATTCGTGACAAGAAAGAAAATTCTTCCAACCATTTATCATACGTTTTACATACCCATAAATGGCCATCATGCATATCTTTTGAATTGAGTGAACGGAAATGCAATTGCTGCAGAAATAACGCCTCGTTTAACCCGACTAGATGCACAAGAGACGGTAGTAATTGTAATGGCTGTTCATTGATTAATAACTTCATACGGAATTCCTCCTCTATTGCGTGTAAGTGATAGCAATACACCACTTCACTTACTATATAGAGGGCTTTTTGGATAAGGATACTCATTTTGGAATTAATTTCAGGCTACAAAATCGCACGAAAAAAGAGCGGAAGCATAGAGCCTCCACTCACCTGTAATAGACATTAGTTCACGTTCAAAAGTTCTTCTCTCGCTGGTTGTAGCAGAAATATCGCATTTGACTCACAGATTTCGTAATCCACGAGATACATCTTTTCTCCGAAGTTCTGTCGCATAGAACGAATATAACCGGACTTCTCCAACTTTCGAATTGCTCGAATAATCGTAGCCATTGACCAGAAACTCATCACGTCATGCCACTCTTTATACGATCTCCTCACCCACTGCGTTCCTTCTACCGTATCATAAGGACCGAAAGACAACTCATGGATTTGTTGCAGGAACATCGATTCATTAAGTCCGATCTGTGCCGCCGTGTGTGGATGAAATTGCAGAAATGGTTCATGGATCATTTGCATGATGGTATCCCCTTACTAACTAGTTGTAAGCGGCAGCTATTTGCCTCTTCACTAGCTATATAGAGATCTTTTTGAATAAGGATACGCCTTTTTAAAAATAATTTACTTGATGAGACGACTGAAGCTCATTATCGTGAGAAATGTCGGTCATTTCCAAGGTGCCGATCTTCGCCTATGCGATAGGAAATCGCTATTCGTTATTCAGGGTTCACTTGAAGCTCTACTGTGATTTTAATATCATCGCCTACTAATACGCCACCTGTTTCTAGTGCTTGGTTCCAAGTTAAACCATATTCTTTTCTAGAAATTTTTATCCCCGCCTCAAAACCGACTACATCTACACCCCATGGGTTTTTTCCAGCACCTGTACGCGTCACGTTAAACGTAGTGTTCTTCGAAATATCTTTCACTTTCAGATCCCCTGTTACATCATATTCATCTTCACCTGTTTTCACAATTTCAGTTGAATTAAATGTGATATGTGGATATTGTTCTACATCAAAAAAGTCAGCTGAACGAAGGTGATTGTCACGATCTTCATTATGAGTATTGATCGTGTTCACATCAATCTCAAAGTGGATTTTCGCATCGGTTAAATTGTCAAGATCCCCGGTAACTGAACCTTCAATCCCAGTAAAACTACCTCTCACATTGGATACCATCATATGTCGAACTGAAAAACCTACGTTTGAGTGCGCTGCATCTACATTCCATTTTGTCATGTTAAAACTCTCCTTTTTATGTGTTCAGGCCACCGTATAGTGCATTTATCTCGAATTACATACATTCAATTGGATGGCATCCGAAATTTTTACCATTTTGGCCATACGTTTTATTAATATGGTCATTACAAAGATCTATATACCCGTACATTATTTGCGTATGGTATGTAACGCAGTGGTCCAAGGGATGACTTGGTCTAACATTTGCTCTACTGAAGCGGCTTGCACTGCCGCTGGTTTGAAATCCGTGCCATTTTCGAAATCTGTAAATAAGGATAATGCAGGATGAACACGAACGTGCGCTATGGATAATTCACTTAAAATTCCACGCAAATGTTCTGCTGCACGTGCTCCGCCAACTGAACCATATGAAACGATACCTGCTGCTTTGTCGTTCCACTCTACACGAAGGTAGTCTAATGCATTTTTAAGTGCAGCGGAAATGGAATGATTGTATTCTGAAACGATGAATACAAATCCATCCTGTTTCGCGATAATTTCTGACCAAGCTGCTGCGCCTGATGCATCTCTACCTGATTCACCTAAAAGCGGTAATGCATAATCTGCGATATCGATAACTGTGTAATTCGCATCCCCGCGTTGATCTGCTAATTCTTTGACCCATGCTCCGACTTGTGGACTTACGCGTCCCTCGCGTGTTGACCCTAAAATAATCCCTATGTTTAATTTTGTCATAGTTATTTCCTCCTCTTGTTTTTTTCCAAAAAAAGTACCGAAAAAACCCATTTCACTTCCGACTCCTCACAAATATTCTTTATTGATTGTAGGTACTCTTCCTACTGTATCGAATGGTTTCACTGATGATTTCATTTTTGACGGATGTAATTCAAGAGAGATTATAACCGAAAATCTCTGTTTTTCCGCATGTTTTGTTACAGCCGTAACATGACCATGTATGATAAGGTTCGAAATACCTCCATTTATTAGACTGAATTAATTTAATACCAATTCGAGATATTGTCGTAAAAAAATGTCGTTGTATGAATCTAAACTTCAATCAAAGTTATAACCATTTAACTTATCTCGAATTCGTAGTAAATATATCACGAGTTTATTTCAGTTGTCAACACTTTAATTTTTTTACTGTACGACGGCCGTTAGCTCTTTACTCCACTAATTGTTCCGTCCATAGACATCGGTGCATTCATCTCAACAAAAAACAACACCAAGGTCGAGTCTAAATTCGCGGTGATAGCTGGAAGATCATGGACCAAATTCGTTACGGCTTCTGTTTTGCCTATCGTAAGGTGCTGCATCGTAATCTCTCCATTCATTACATATAGAAAAGGCTTTAGCCCGGTATATGTTGGAACGTCTAGCACATCACCCGCTTTCGGACGCGCGTCTAGTATATAGACTTGTTGCCTGACGTAAAGTGGCGCTTTGCTTCCTTCAGGTCCGACTAAGACATACCAATCTTTTTGATCTATCGGTTTTTCATGAAATTGAATGACCGGTGAAAGGTCCGTTTCATTCGGTCGAACGAAGATTTGAAGCATTTCTACTTCATCTTCTTTCACTTTTTCTTCATGCCAAAAGCCTGCTCCTGCATTCATCATCATGAGTGTCCCCCGTGCAATAGCTGCTTCAAAACCCGCAGAACCTTTGTGATGCATGACGCCTGAGCTAATGTAACTTAAAATTTCATCATTTACGTGTTGATGCATTCTAATCGTAAGACCTTTTTTCATGACGGCATGATCAATAATAGCTAATGGTCCAAACGCCGTGTCCTGCTTTTCATCCTGAAGAATGTTGCCTGGTTGAACCCGTGTGATGGTAAATGGTCCAGTAAACGGCTTTGAATGACTACTTGCTGCAAGTTTTTGTAACAAAAAACGCCTCCTTTCTATACCCATACTTCCAGTGATTTATTTTACGGGACCTTTGTTAATCGCGGTGAGTGTAGAATTGACTGCAAATATTTTGGCGTTAACGTCTGTAATTCCAAAGCTAGCCAATCTTTTCGTGTGCATCTCCACATACTTTTCAGCAGATTCCTTTGTTTCGAAATTGTAAATTCCACCCGCTTCATTCGTTTCAGGATTTTCGGTCCAAATTTTCCAAATGAATCCTTCTTCCTCATTAATACTCGTTGCTAAATCGGCAAATGCTTCCGCCATGTCATCCCCGAATGGTCCATTCATTGTAAAATCAACTTGTACTACGTATGTCATGTTCATTCTCCTTTTGATTCAGTAGTTGTAAAATAGATTTCTCCTAGAATTTCTTTTGCTTGATAACGTTTTGATGAAAGTTCTTTTTCTACAAATGAGGCAATATCTGATTGCTCAACATCATACATGACTTCAATTTCTTTTGAAAAAAGCAGTCTTTCTTTTTCAAGTACGCTAGAAAGTGCTGGTTGTTGCTTTGGTTGTAATCCTTCCGCATCTAACACTTTTTTTAATCCGTCAACGTACGTTTCAAGTGGACGTCCGCCTACAATTTTCACGCCTTTATTGTCCGCATTGATCATAATGATGCTTGGGAAACCAGTAGCGCCTAAACTTCTGGCCAGCGCAAAATCTTCATGTAATAGTTGTTGTCCGATTGGTTGTTCGGCTTCATCGACGATCGCTTCTCCCTCCAGGCCAAGTGTATGGACGATTTCAATCATTACAGAACGTTCCGAAATATTTTGATTGAATACAAAAAGTTCTTCTCTTGTACGTCGTAAATAATCTGATGCTATAGCGTCACCATGATTTTTTTGAACGATTTTAAATACTCGGGAGGGTGGATAAGAAGATTGAACTGGATGATCAATCATGACACTGCCATCAATCGGCATTCTTGCATGTTCTCCAACTTCTCTCCAGTGACCCGCCACGTCAGCCGGCTTATAAATTCCATTTGCGGGATCGATTGGTCCATCATGCCATTTTTCCAATAAACCGCCCATGACGGTATGCATGTTGAAGTAACTACCATACTGCTCTACAAAACGTCTTAGAACAGGTTCAATCGCCCAACAATGAGAACATATAGGATCCGTCACATAGTACAGATTAATCTCTTTTGCTGGCTGGTTAAAGTCGATGATCTCCATTTCTTCATTTCCAGCCTCTCCACATACACCTGTTTCCATATCACATATCATATTATTCTTGTTTTTCAATGTCTGATTCCCCTTTTCAAACGTCTCGGCCACTTGATACTTGCGATTCATTTTCACTATTACAGAGCATTCACGTTACAGTAAGTTCCTGTTGCTTCACGTGTTAATCATTTGCTTACCACTAAATTCTATACCATAATGAAATGAATCAACACCAATAGAACCTTGAATATGTCGCTTATACAACACATCGAAGATATTGTATAAAAAGTAGGAGGGAAATCTATATGAATCAGCCAAAGACAGATCCACGAATTCAACGCACTCGTAAATTAATTATGGATTCTTTTATGGAACTGTCGAATATAAAAGAGTTTAAAGAGATTACCATTACAGATATTGCGGCTGAAGCGATGATTAATCGGGCCACGTTTTATTATCACTTCGAAGATATCTATGATTTATTAGAAAAAGTATTATCTGAAGTATTGCTAGTAAATCTGAATTGTAGTAATTATCCACATAATGAATTAACTGAAGAAGCAATAACTAGTATTTTTGTAGCCATCACGAACTTCCAAAAATCCTTATCGAATCGATGTCATAGAGGATATGAAGATACCATTGCCCGGATTATTAGAGAACAGCTTGAAATCATTTTTTATCAATTACTTTCACCACAACAGCATTCCGAAAAAGATGAAGGGTTGAGAATTATGGCTATCATATTGAGCTCTGGCATGTACGGAGCTTCTGTAGACTGGATGAGAAATAGTCACAAGATCACGCCAGAAGAATTTATTGAATTAGCTATACCTCATTTACTCCCTGCTCATCATATTGGGTCTCCTGACAACTAAATATACCTGTCGATGGTCTGAATAGGTATAAATAATAGGTTGTACACCTACATTCGATAGATGCTCCAGAACGAAAGACACTCACTAGGCCACATACCAATAAAATACTGCCTTTCCTCTTCTTGGATCAAGGAATTCTCTTTTAAAAAATAACGTGCTATGGTAATATTCGGAATATAGTAAAAGGTATTGACCTTTCTAATAGTTGTCTGTTAAATTATATTGTAGTATATAATATTCAGTGACGAGAAAGAGTACGGTATGAAGTTCGTTCCCCAGAGAGTCGACATGTGGTGAGAGTCGATGAACAGAGCATATCCGAAAATCATCTCTAAGATGCAAAGTTGAAAATAGTAAATTTTGCCGGATTTCCAACGTTACATGGAAAACATATAATCGTAAGATGAATTAGAATGAAACGTTTTTATCGTTTACGAAGCTTTTGGAACATGGGTGGTACCGCGAGTAAAAACTCGTCCCTATTTAGGGGCGAGTTTTTTCTGCGCAAAAATAAAGGAGAGATAATGGTATATGAACAGAGCACCGGATTGATCAAAACTATCGTATGCAATGAAAAGTGTTAGATGAATTCAACCGCGTTGGGTACATAATCGACACAATTCACATTATATTTTGCGAAGTCTTACTATTCTAAATGCAATTACACATATATTATGTACTTTCATTTTACTCTACACACAAAATCATCAGGAGGTATTATAGTGAGTAAAAAAAACATACTATTCACGGGATTCATGCTCTTCTCTTTATTCTTTGGAGCTGGAAATCTGATTTTCCCACCATTTCTAGGCTTAGAATCAGGGACTAATTTTGCACCCGCCATTGTAGGCTTCCTAATCACAGGCGTTCTACTACCGTTCATGGCTATTCTTGCGATCGCCTTGTCTGATAACGGGCTATTGTCTATGGGTAGCCGCGTACATAAAGTGTTCGGAATGATTTTTGCGATCATCATCTATATGTCGATTGGAGCATTTTATGGTATTCCAAGAGCATCCAATGTTGCGTATGAGTTAGGATTTAAACAGATAGTGGAAGCGAACGGCAACTTACCGTTGCTTATATTCTCTCTAGTATTTTTCGGTATAACCTACTACATTAGCTTAAATCCTAAAAAAATCGTCGATCGCATCGGCCAGTTTTTAACACCTATTCTACTGTTGGTTTTAGGCGTGCTCGTTGTCCAAGCGTTTATCAAATTTGATAACATATCTTCAGCTCCAGCAGAAGATTATGCATCAACTCCATTTGTAAATGGATTTTTAGAAGGCTACTTCACGATGGATGCCGTCGCAGCGCTAGCGTTTGGGATTGTCGTAATCAATGCGCTCAAAGATAAAGGTTCAAGGTCGAAGTCAGAACTGGTTAAAGGAACGTTGGGTGCTGGCTTCATCGCTAGTATCGGATTGGCCGTCGTATATTTCTCACTCGGATGGATTGGTAAAGTCATTCCAAAAGAACAAACATTTGGAAACGGCGCGGAAGTATTAACTGCAGCCGCAAGCATGTTATTCCCAAGTGGCGGAGGACTCCTTTTTGGTATCATCGTCATACTAGCCTGTTTAACGACATGTGTCGGTCTAATTAATGCTTGTTCAAGGTTCTTCAATGAAATATATCCGAAGTTCAGTTACCAAGCCTATGTCGCGATTTTTGTATTATTCGCCTTGGTAGTATCTAATTTAGGATTGAATGCTATATTAGCTTTGGCCATACCTTTATTAGTATTTATTTATCCGATCTCGATTGTACTAGTCATTCTTTCCTTATCCCAACATGTTGTGGGTGGCGGCAAGATGATGTATCGGCTATCTATATTTATCACATTCGTTTTTGCGTTATACGAAGTATTCGCTAGCACGGGGTACAGTTCTGATCGCGTTACCGAGTGGCTAAACGTTATTCCGTTTTTCGAACATGGACTCGGCTGGGCTGTACCAGCGTTCGTCGCAGCAGTGGCTGGTTATATACTAGATAAGTTCGACAAACAAGGAAATAAGTAAAACAACTAGAAAATCCCGCTTCTTTTTTAAAAGGAGCGGGATTTTTTGTCTTCAGGATTACTTCCGTAATGAATTCGTCAGTTCTACAAACTCTTCCACGTCTTTTGCTACTAGCTTAATGCCAGCTGCCCAGAAATCTTCTTTCGTCACATCTACATCCAGGTGTTTTTTCGCGAGGTCTTCTACTGTCATAGATCCAGTATCACGTAATAAGGCAATATACTTTTCTTCAAACCCTTCAGGTTTTTTCAAGTATTCTGCGTAGATCCCTAAGCTGAACAAGTAGCCAAATGTGTACGGGAAATTATAAAACGGCACGCTATCGATAAAGAAGTGCAATTTAGCTGCCCAGAAATGCGGATGATAAGAAGATAAACTAGCACCAAAAGCTTCTTTTTGTGCGTCTACCATCAATTCATTCAAGCGATTTTCTGACACTATGCCTTTCGAGCGTTCCGTGTAAAACTGATCTTCAAAAAGGAAGCGAGCACGAATATTTAAAAACATTGCGGTGGCACCTTCTAATTTATTCGCTAACAGAGAGATTTTCTCTTCATCGGATACAGCATTTTTCACGGTAGCATCGGCAATAATCGTTTCCGCGAACGTACTCGCTGTTTCTGCGACATTCATCGCATAATTACGGTTCAATGTCGGTAAATCTTTCAAAACATGACTATGAAAAGCATGCCCTAATTCATGTGCCAATGTGCTCGTGTCATTTGGAGAACCCGTGAATGTCATGAAAATACGTGACTCTTCAAATTCAGGCAAGCTTGTGCAATAACCACCTGGTCGTTTGTTTGGGCGATCTTCCGCTTCCACCCAACGGTTTTCCAATGCATGTTTCGTAAAGTCGGTCAATTTCGGTCCAAATGAAGCGAAATGTTCCATAATGAAATCACAGGCGTCATCATATGTGAAGCGTGTCGGCTTTGTTTCACCTACCGCAACTGGAGCCGCCACATCTTGCCAACCAAGCTGATCCATGCCCATTAAATCCGCTTTTTGTCCTAAATAATCAATGAATGTTTGTTTCTGCGCATCCACTGCTGACCACATCGCAGTAAGCGTAGCTTCAGACATCCGGTTATATTCAAGCGGCTCTTCTAAATGGCCTTCTCTCCCGTGAGCATCTTGTAACGTTAAGCGATAGCCTGCTAAATGATTCAAGATGTCCGCAAAGATCGGTCCATTCGCAGACCAAGTCTTTTCCCAATTCTCAAAAAGCGCTGCACGCACTTCTGCATCAGGATCGGCGTACATTTTATTCATAGCTTGCCCGATAGATAAGTCTATGGTTTTCCCGTCTTTATCCGTAAACGGAACGGTCATAGTGGAGCCCACTGTATTGTATAGATCACTCCACGCGGAAAGACCATCTTTATTTAATTTCGCAATCAGTTTTTCTTCCGCTTCAGATAATAAACGTTTACCTTCTTCACGTATTTCATTTAATGAGAAACGGATGGCGTGTAAAGCATCGTCTTCAAGAAGTTGATTCCAGCTTTCATCCGAAATGGCTACCAATTTTTTCATGAAGATTGTGGAGAGTTGCTGAATTTCACTGCTTAGTTCCATCACTTGGCCTATGACAACGCTTGCATATGGATCATCCATGAAGGCGTCACGCCACATATTAATAAACGTACCCACTTGGCCTAAGCCTTTACCAATGACTTCTTGCTTGTTTAATAATTCTTGCAAAGTAGAGGCATCATTAGCCGGATCACTGTTCCATGCATGTAACTGATCTGCATAAAGAGCAATATCTTCTTTGACAGCCGAAAGTTTCGTTTGTACTTCTTCAGAATGCGTTCCACCTGCAAAAATACTCTCTAGATCCCACGTGTTTTGATATTTCAATGTATCCCACTCCCCTTATCTGTCGCTACTGTAAACTTAGTTACTGAAATAAGAAAGTTTTATTTACTAAGTCCATTATATACCAGTTTATCATAGAGTGTTGTCATTTTTCTCGATTCCAAAAACGTATTCTTCAGGAACCATATTTAGTTAATAACCCCACTGGTATATGACAATAATCTGTTGGGTATTTGGCTAATCTGTCTTGATGTTCATCTGCACTTTTCACATAGTTTGTAAGAGGTACTACTTCCACAACTATACGGTCCACATCACTTCTCTTCGTAATAAACGCTTTCGCTTCTTTCAAGTGTTCAAGGTTTTCACTGTAGACGCCCGTTCTGTATTTCTCGCCAACGTCTGCACCTTGTTGATTCACACTATACGGATCTATGATTTCAAATAAATAGTCCATTAATTCCGAAATAGTTACGACGGCAGGATCAAATCCTGTTTTTACACATTCAGCGTACCCATCATACTCACATTCGAGTGAATGAAGTATTCCATTCGCCCTCCCTGCTTCCGTAAATATCACGCCAGGTAAGGTTTTTATAAAAGCCTGTACTCCCCATAAACAGCCACCGGCAATGTATACTACTTCCATTTGGACACTCCTTTCATATGAAAATTGTGATAATTATACTAGTGTTTTTGTGGTCCTCTCACGCTTCGCTTGAGATCTATTCCATTCCCTGATACTCGGCATCAACATACGCGTGTTCAAAAACAAGCTTTTCAGTAGACTAACCGTTTGATAACAATCGCCTACGTGAAGCGATTCCGAATTCGTATGTTCATTCCGATATCCTACAGATAAATTGACACTCTGTATACCCGCTGCAGCCCAGACCCGTGTATCGCTACTGCCGCCTGGCGTGCATTTCCATTCCCCAGCTCCACTGATTTCTGCAATTTCTTCAATAGCATCTCCGAAAGAATCTGTACAAAAATATTCTATTCCTGCGCATGATGTTACGATATCCCCATTGCCTCTTCGATCCAACACCAAAGCTGCATCGACATTTTCAAGAAATGCGAGATCGACTTTCTGTGCTCCAATAAGTCCAATCTCCTCTTCTACAGTCAAGACATATTTTACCGTACCTGTAAAGCGACTCGTTTGAAGATATTTGGAAATTTGAAGCAATATCGCAATTCCGGCACGATCATCTGCCCCTAAAATTCCTTCACTGCTACTCCATACCCCATCCGTTTTAACGATTTGACGTTCTGGAATGAGTTCACGAACAATATCCAGATGTGCATTTACTAGTATAACTCGACCTTTTCCTGATCCATACGTCTTTTCCGCAAGCAGATTTCCATATGAATCCGTACGCATCGTATCTACGAATGGTCTAAGTTTCGTTGCGACATGTTGCCGAATCTCTCCTTCATTCCCACTCACACCCGGCACATTCAGCAATTGCTCTAGCTCCATTTGAAATACGCGTTCTTCGATTGAATCACCGCTTGTGAGCCACGCTTCGTCGATCGTAGACAGTTGCTCCGCTAGATCTAACAGATTTTCTTTAGAGGTGACTATCTGTAACGTATCACGCTGAGTATTCTTACGATTCATTCTACACGGAATTCCTAATGCCTGTAGTAACTCCATGAGTTGTGTTGCACCTACGCCTTTTCGTATGTCTAACGACGGGTTTCGTTTACTATGACCATCACATGAGTATTCTGTTTGAATGCCCAATCGATTGACTTGGCGAACGAATCCGCTCATAAACGTATCCAACTGGTATATATTCAGTTGACGATCTTCGGTATACATTCCACACATTTCTGTCCTGCCTCTATACTTCGCATTTACTACGGGCAACCATTGCTCTTCCTCAAGCGGCGCACTTTCTATCGTCAAGAGTCTAAGTTCATCATAGTCGAATAACACATTCGCTTTAGTCAGACAGGAAGTTAAAAACTTCATATTCTCATCTGTTTCTTCGTGCGCATAAAAATGTTGATCTTCATTCCATTTTTCACCTACTAAAGGCTCCAAGTGCCAACCATGACGTACCAACAAACGATTCCAAGTCATTTCCATTTTCATATACAACAGCTCCTCTTTTTGTGATAACCACAGTATACGAAATACTTGGTGACAGACCTGTCATTGACCGCCTTCTGCATGTTCTATTAGCACGAAATGGATTTCCTTAGATCGATAGTAGTAGGAGGTATCTTGTCCATTCAATGGTTTGGCAACCATCCCTATGACGTCTAGCGGAAGGTTTAGTTTAAGTAGTTTCTCACGAAGTCTGGAAATGTTTTTCACATATCTTTCAATCTTGATATCGCCTGAGCGCACACTGAATATATCTGAGAGATCCGTTTTGGCTAAAGGCTTAGTTTCACTTGAATTCAGCATGAGTGTACGAAGCAGTTCTGCATTCAAGATGGTTAGTTTAACTGCTGATCCGCCATATCGGGCCCAAATCTCTCTACCTGTCATATCGAGAACGAGCTCATCCTTAGCTGCCCCATCCGTCAGTTGCTCGTACTCTTCCCACGACACACCACGCTGGCCCCCGCTATTCGTAATCTGAAATGCGTGTTGTGCCAGATATCTCGAATTCGCATCAATTAGCTCATATAAAGGAGAGAGTGTTAATTGATCGATTTTCGTCTGCTCTACATCATTATGTACTGAAATTTCTTGAATGTGTTGTTGTGCTTCGGCTGCAAGATACAACGCACTATTACTCAAATACAGCAGCGCATGATAACTTTGCTGATTGGATAAGCTCATTTTATGTTTAGGGTTCAACCGCTGAAGCTCCACTGCATGTTGAAAGTGGAAAAGTGCGTTTTTATACGTTTGCTGTTTATACGCTATAAATCCAAGACGATAATGGGCTAGCGGAATCGTTCGATCGTATCGAAGCGCTTTTTTCAGTGTACTCTCTGCTGCTACATCGTCTTTGCGATACTCCGTTTTCAAATACGTTCCATACTTCACAAGATGCTCAGTGAGATCGCTTTCAATTTTAAAGATACTCATTGCATAATCGCTCTCGGGATCGGATTTAATTACGCGAAGCAATGCAGTCTCAACTGAAATAATTGAATCCAGCAAAGAATCCTTCCCATCATCGCGCTGGTCTATAAGCAACTCCAAGTGATCGAGTAATTCTTCAACCGGTAACGATTCCAGTTTTTTCATATAAAAGTCCTCCTCAAAATGTATATCCATACTTTCGCATCCATATAGTGAGTATTTTTCCTACAAGCAGCTCTTTCATTTATTATAAATAAATTTTAGCAAATAAAAAAAGACCCTACAAGTAGGGTCTCTTCCAAGCTGTTATTAAGCTTTTTGAACGTTTGTAGCTTGTAGGCCACGTTGTCCTTGTTCGATTTCAAATGTTACACTTTGACCTTCGTCTAAAGATTTGAAACCGTCGCCTTGGATTGCTGAGAAGTGTACGAATACGTCTTCTCCTGCTTCGCGCTCGATGAAACCGAAACCTTTTTCTGCGTTAAACCATTTCACTGTACCTTGTTCCATAATTAATTGCCTCCTAGTGTGGATGTCCACACAATGATGTTACTATACTTGCTCAAAACTTTAGACGAAAAACAAAATATATTTCCATGAAATATATTCTCGATCTGAAAAAGAACAAAGATAATACTCTTTAAATATAACAGACATTAAATAAAAAAGCAACCCTAATGTTTCTTTCCTAAAATTAAGCTCTTGGTATTTCTTTGCGCGGTCTATAAACAGGCTTGTCTCCAGTCTTTTATACCCTGTTTTTAAAGCTCTTGTTATTTCTGTGGATCAAATGTTTTCAACCATTCATTTTTCTCGTGTGAATCATTTATGGTAATTATCACTTTCTAAATCCGTTTTTAGATCCTTCACATAGGCAGCTTTACACTTGCCAATCTCTTCCTCGTAGGTTTTGCCATTATGGGTTTCTGAACCAGGATGAAATGTAAAGCTTTGATGGATGCTAAAAAGCGACAATGGATAATACCAAGATATGAATACTATAACAAATACAATAAATACTCCTGAACCTATCCCCCAGACCTTCCTTTTACGTTTTATATTCTTATAAACCTCCTTTATCTACAGACTAATCCGCTTGTTTAATATAATAATTTGGCTCGATTGCGATATTAACGCAATCACTTATAAAGCAATCGCGCGCGTTTGCAGAAAGAAGTTTTAATTCATATCTCCTAAAGGGTAGTCGCTTTCCAACAACCGCCGCCGTTAGCATAACACTTCTTTATTCCATATCTTCTTCTTGGTTTTCAAAATCGCTCCATGTCCAATTAGACCAGTGAGTATTTGATTCACCCGATTTTATTAAATCCACATTATTCGATTCGATTGCTTGTGACAGACTTTGAAAAAACATACTTTCGCTTGGTTTTTGTCCATTACTAATATCAGGATGTTGCCATTCATTACTTTGATAAAATAATGGTAATTCAATACTTTCATCTATCTCGTTTAGTAGAAATTCGACCGTTAACCATAATTTTTCTTCGTATTGTGAATTTAGATAACGTAGAAGCTTAGTTAAATTAAATGCTTTCGTATTAATTCCTAACTTTATATATTCAGTCTTTTGAGGGTTTAATGTAACCCTTTCTCCCATTATAATAAGTTCTAAATGAAACGGATTTACAATAAACTTGCCTTCGTCATCATACCAGTTTTCTTTATTTTCTAAGGTTACCATGTCCTCTATACCTGTTAATAAACCTCCCTGTCTAGTGACATTGCTATAAATATATAAATCAGTAGTTATCTCCTGATTTATGTCTATTCCTACAACTTCAAATACAATTAACCATTGTTCTTTATCACTAAAAACAGTAATCCTACATTGTGCTAAGTCAACATTATAATTATCTAGTATAGGGAAATTATAATCCTCAGTGTATGCATCTAATTCTTGAAGAATTTCTTTTGCTTTCACACCGTCACTCCTTCCAAGATTCATTCAATATGATGGTCCTTTTGCGGTATATCCATTATTTCTTACTTCACTCAATGGTACAATATTGGAAACGCTGATGAAAAGCACCAGATACTTGAAGGACTCGTAATCGTGTGAATAACTAGTACCTTTTTTAAAATAGGTAATACGCTTGTAGCCCATCAAGGTTTATGAATTATTACATTAGAAGAAATACACTCTACATGGTATTTACAAACACTATCCCCAATTTTCTAATGTCCACTCTTGAGAAATTCTTTCAATAAGCAAAGTATCATTCCATGTACCCCACGGAGACAACATTTTTTGTCCTTCCGATAATTCATTAATTTTTTCTCTTTGCCACGTATCATAGTCCACGATATGCCAACCGATCAGATTTCCGTCCTTATCCATTATTTCAGTTCTGAATTTAGTAGGAACTTCTATTCCTTTAGGCAATTCAAAGTTTGAAACTAGTTCTACTATTTTTCGCTTTTTAGCCGCTTTAACTGGAAAATGTACAAAGTATTCCTCTTTCACATTAATTATATCAATCAGGTTTTCTGGTCTTTTATCATATACACCTGATAATACACGTACTAAATCTCCAATCACTTCATTATGTAAAACATATTGAATATACGCTTTACCACTCGTTGTATCGACTTCAAATACATCTCCAACCTTTAATCGCGCCATACTATTCACCTCTATTTATATCCAATAGATTTTAATAACTCATATTCGCTTTTTAAAACAATCAAAGTATTCTTATTGTAAGACATTGACAAGTGATGTGATTTTCATATAATCGTGTGCTTACTTATAAAATTACATACGCTTTTCCATACGAATATCAGCCCGCATTCCCCCATCATAATACGTAAAGTTTTCTATACGTCCTATTTCTTGATACCCTAACTTCTTATATAGTTTTAAAGCAGGTGTATTAAATTCAAATACGCCTAGCTCGATTCGTTGAAGATTATGCTTTCTAACTTGCTCTTCCAAGTATTCTAAAGCGATAAAACCTATTCCTTTCCCTCGACCTTCTGACTCACCAATCGAAATACTGATCCACGCTGTCCCTGTTTCTTTTCTAAGTAAATGCTCAGGATCCACTGTATAGCTCATTTCCCCGATCAGCTGATTTTCCAAATAGATCAGGAATGTATGCTGATATTCTAGCTTTTGAATGATGTCTTCTATAGTAAGAACATTTTTTTGCTCCAATGCTTCTTTACTTGGATTGGGTTGAGTCAAAGGTTTCAAATACATATCATTTCCCCAATGATTCAGAGTATTGACAAGCGCAGCAGTCGGTTCCGTCAATTTTATAAAGTCGATATTCATTAAAAATACCCCCTAGTTCTGTATTTTCTGTAGCCGGTGAATCATTGCACTCTTCCATTCATTATATCAAAATGTTCTCTAGTTATTTAATAGAGCATGAATAATCGAATGTAGCCATTAGTCAAAAGAGTAATCATGATATACTAAAAGAAACTTCGTAGAAAGACAAGGAGCGGAAATTTTGAGGTTGAATCAATATATTAGTTCTTCGGGATTCTGTTCCAGAAGACAAGCAGAGCGCTATATTACGGCTGAAAAAGTGCTAGTCAATGGTAAGATTGCATCGCATGTGTATTTTGTTGAAGATCATGATTATGTCGAAGTGGGCGGGCACCCCATCACGCAAACGGCACAAAACATATATATGATACTAAATAAACCAAGTGGGATTACTTGTACAGCTTCGCCTACTATTGCCGGTAATATTATCGACTTTATATCGTATCCTGAACGTATATTTCCTGTTGGACGTTTAGATAAAGAAACAGAAGGTCTGATTTTATTAACCAATGATGGAAGTATTGTAAATGAGCTAATGAAAGGGGAAAATCATCAGGAAAAAGAATATGTGGTGACAGTCGATAAAAAAATAACGAACACCTTTATAGAAGACTTATCAAATGGTGTAGATATTTACAATCCTAGAATGAAAAGCTATACGACAACTAACCCTTGTCCCGTAACTCCGCTCGACGACTTCACGTTTCGTATTACGTTAACTCAAGGATTGAATCGACAAATCCGCAGAATGTGCAGACGGTTTCAATATACCGTGACGCACTTGCAAAGGGTTCGAATCAAGCATATTGAGCTTGGATCATTGGAACGGGGTCAGTGGCGTTACTTGACTGAAGAAGAGATAGCAGGGTTGAAACGATGACTCTTATAGAGTGTTGAAATTCATCTGTTTCTTTAATGTGAAAGTTTATTATTTTTCAATGACTAACAATAATAAAAGCTTGAAATGGAACTCTTTATAAAAATAGCCTGACAACGCGAATGCGCTATCAGGCATTTTCACCATTATTTATTTCATACTGTTATTCACCAATTCCTTCACAGGTAAGAATAACTCACCCGTTTCCAAATACGTCACCGTTAACTGGTCGCCTTCTTCTACATAAATCGAAAGAGGTTCAACTTCCGATGAAACAAGGAAGTTTCGACCGTCTTTTGCGAGAATGGAAACGAGTGTAAAATCACCGACGCGTTCTTTAAACACGCGCATCGCTGTAATCGTTGCTTTCGCTTCTTCTGCATTGGAACTTCCATCTACTGTACTGCCGCCACGTTGAAGTGCCGATTTATACAATTTCAACGCTTCGTTTGGTGAATTCGCAAATACCGAGATTTCAGGATTCGCTGCGGAAACAATGAAGTAATTTTGCAGGAATCCATTTGAATCAAGTACCGGCGTCAACCAACTTGCTTCACCGTAGAAGTTATACAAGACAGGCATTTCGCCGTTCCATTTCTTTTCGATAAACTTCTTTTCAATGATCTGGAGCGCACCTTGTGAATCCATGTAGGACTCTTCCAAATCCCCCGTGTAATACGTCGCTTTCCCTGTTCGGCCATCTGTTAATGCATACCCTAGCATGGAATCTACGCCTTCTTTCGGACTGGTAAAATCCGTAAAATAATACATATGTCCATTCGCATCAAAGATCGGGCTCACATTGGCTTCTGTTCCTTCGTCTGAAGGAATTTTCACATCTTTTTTCCCGACTACTGAATTCCAAAAACCATGGATATACTTACCGAAATAACTATTTTGAAGACTTACCGCTTCAGGTGAAACAGCTCCATTAATAAATTCAGGAACGTCCTGTAACGCATATTTCTTCGTAGCGCCTGTTTCAGGATTCAACATGACAATTCCTTTGGCGTTAAATCCGTTACGTGCCGAAATGAATTCTCCATACGTGCGAATATAATGCGGCTTCCCTTCATCATCAATTTCTAATTGAACATCTCCGTAAAAGATTAAATCTGGCATTTCCATACGCATTTTACGATACACTTTTTTATGGAAGTACGAAGACGTCGTATACGCCATTTCCGTTTTAATGAATTTCGGATTATCTGATGAATCCGTTGCACTCATCGTGAAATAACCAGGAGTCGTTTTACCGTTGAACCATTTGAAAAAACCCGAAAACTCAACAGGCGCAATATAGACAAATTGGTCATTCACTTTTTGAATTTGTAAATGTCCCAGTTCATAATAGCTCGTATCCGGTACTTGACCAAATGCTTTTTTCATTTTATTACGCGCAAACTTTGGTGGTACACTAGCCGGCGTCTTCGTTTCATCAAACGCTGTAATTTCAACTTTCTGTGTCATCGCAACGGTCTCATACTTTTTATTTGCGTTGAAAAGAGGTGCACTTAACACATACACGCCAATGAGTAACGCTGCCAATGATACAACCATTTTTATTTTGCGCTCTATACCTTGCGAAACCACCGCTCCTAAAATAGCCACAACGAGTAACAATGCCCATAGCGATGACCAATTACGATCCAAATTTGTCACGTAATAAAATAGGAATACGCCAATCATACTAATGACTGTAAGTGTCCCGAAAGCGATCCACCGGTTAAACGATAACGGCTCATTTTTGTTATGTACAGAAAGAAACGGAACGATAATAGCACTCGCGACAACCCCTACAAGTAATGAAAATAGTACTAAACTCAACATAACCAACCCTCTTTTCCAGTTACAAAATTTTGTTTCATACTATGTATACGGATAAGTTAGGAAATCGTTTCATATTTCATTCAACTAAAGAACGGGAGATTTAATGTGTAATGATCAAAGGGCTTTTCCAAAAGAATTTTGCTTTACAGTCCCATAGGTTAATACAGAGTTAAAAAACAAAGTGTCCCCATTCTAAAAACATGAGAACTCTTTGTTGTTTAATTGCGTTTTTGTACCAGTGAAATGAACAAGATACTTCAAAATGAAGAGCTTATTAACTTATTGTACTTAGATATAAGTCGAGAGAGTCTTCTACTTCATGTTCTACTAATGCTATGAAATCGTTATAATCTTCCGTTGTATGCGCTTTGTCAAGTGCATCATAATATGCCAATCGATTTTCCACTTTAATAACGACTGGAGGGAATCCCTCTTTCATTAGTTCTAAATTAAGCAACAGTCTTGAGGTACGCCCATTTCCATCTATAAAGGGATGGATGCCCACAAAAATAGCATGCAACATAGCTCCACGCTCTACAGGATGAAGATCGACATCTTCGTTACGATACCAATTCATCATTTGATCCATTTTTTCTTGTATCAGATAATGTGCGGGTGGTCTGTGTGTAGCACCAGCAATAAAGGCTTGTTCTTGACGGTATACACCCGCATACTCATCATGTATTCCTTTCAGCACTAAACGATGTAGTTTTTTTATTTCCTCTTCTGAAAGTGTTTCTTTCATTTGAACAAATTCTTCGACATACGTAATAGCATCACGATGATTAACTACCTCTAAATGTTCCCTTAGTGTTTTTCCACCAATCGTAATCCCCTCAAGGACCACTTTCGTTTCGTTCATAGTTAATGTGTTTCCTTCAATGGCATTCGAATTATAGGTCCACTCTAGAAATAACTTTTCCCGTAAACTTTTCAAAGTATATTTAGGCAAGGGACGAGCAGCATCTAATTGTGACTTTTTTTCATTTACGACTTTAAACACATCAGTAACCTCCTACTTACACATATAGAGCATTTCTATTATTGTACTGTATATCGGAAAAATTCTACACTGAAATCAACCCTTCATAAAAAGTATGGTTAACTAAGACTATTTCAATATAAATAAAATTTTATTTTTCAAAAGGCGCTGACATTCCTTTACCGGAATGTCAGCGCCTTTATTTCTTCTAGTATACGTTTACCTATCACATATGCAGTAAGAAGCATATGGACAAAGTCTAATTTCAGTTGACCATACGGCAACTTCCACAAGACTCACAATTCCTCAGCAGAAGCCTCCTCCAGACATAGACTTTTTAAAACAGGCTTCGCTTCTAATGCCGTCACATCTACATCTACCGCATGCGCGTTCATTCGAATCGTCAGCAAGAACGCCAAAGCGAGTAGTACACTGCACATAATGAGTGCAAGCGGGATCTGCTGGAAGCGGTCGATGATCCAGCCACCGATGCCAGGTCCAAGCAACTGCCCTGCTGCGAAGAAGAACGTTACATAGCCTAGTGCAACAGGTGCATACGTCGGATGAACTTGTTCTGTAGATAATGCTTGGCAGAGCGACAGCATCCCGACAATCGTTGTACCCCAGAGGAATTGACTAACGACAAGCCCAATATACACTGGGAAAATAACCGGAATGATCAGTGAAACAGCACCAATCCCAAGTGTCGCAAGCAATGCAGATTTTCGTCCGATACGATCAGAAACTCCGCCCCATAAAGGTCCACTGAAAATCGACATAATTCCGCTGATTGCCATAATTTGTCCTGCCTGGAACTTCGTCAGTCCTACTTCGAGAATATAGCTAAATAAAAAGCTTTGCGGTACCAAATAGGCGAATCCAACGAGTCCATAGATGAATGCGACACGAAGTACGCGTTTATTGAAGTATACTTTCGTCCAAAATGAGCGTTTCTGCATTTCCTTAGGTAGTAACGGAATCGGTGGATCTCGCAAAATACTCATCGCGATGATGATAGATACGATCGACAGAGCACCGTAGACGAACCATAGGTAGCGCCAGCCCATATCGCCGAACCATGTAGTGAAGAACGGAATTAACGCGCTTGAAATCAGCGTTCCTAATCCCATGCCACCCACAAGAAAGCCAATAAGCATACCGCGCTTCCTCGGAAACCAGCCGACAAGTATCGTAATGAGCGGTGTATACGTAAAAGCGGTTCCAACTCCGAGCAATAACATGGCGAAAAGTGTCCATCCATAGCTAGCGACAAATGACAACATAAATAGTCCGAATGAAACGAGTCCCGTACCAAAAATCACAAGCTTTTTTGCCCCGTATTTAGTCACCAGCAATCCGACAAAGATCACCATCATTAAATAGCCAATCGATACCGTCGTTGCGAGCAGCCCCGCTTGTTTATAGGTCATTGCAAGGTTCTCTTTCATGAAAGGCATAATAATTCCATACGACATCCGTCCAAAGCCGAGAGAACTGACCGTAACGGCGACGCTTGCAAATGCGTATTTCCAAATGTTTTGATCGTGTTCTTTAGCCAACATACGAATCTCACCCTTTCCTCCATTCATATGAAATTCACTGTGAAAGAATTCACTCAGAATGGCGTCAGGGTGTCTACTCTTAGTAGTCTTGGCAACATGTCTGAGATATGTAATTTATGTCTAATATGTGAACTCTATCATGTACACTATAGCATTCATGATAGAATATTCCAACTTCTATATTTGAAATCTATTTCAGTTTACATAATAATGTTATTTTAAACCCGAGATGAAAAGGGAGCGGGACGGCACCGTTGATCGACGTTCCAGGTGGACGCTTTCCCATGGGCCCGCGGTGAGCCAACTAGGTCGCAAGCTCCCTTTAGTTGTCTCACCTGTCGGGCTGATCCATCGGGAGTCGCCACCTTCCACTTACGATCAACTAGTTTTTTCTTCTATTTAATTAAACGTGTAAAGATTAATCCAATAATTAAACGAAGACAACTTCAAAACGGGGGCCATGCGCCAGCGACGTATGGAGTCCAGTAACATCACATATTTTTTCTCTCCCATTTCAAAAAAAGCTGCTGCTATAAGCCGTATCGTAACGACTTTCAGCAACAGCGTTCTAGATATCTTCTTACTTCTTATAGAAAAATGGCTTCCCGATGGTTTCTACTACGCTAGGCGCCAACGCATACAGCCTGCTCGTTAGACCCGTGATTTTTGGCAAGTTCACTTCGCGTCTAGGTCGCTCGATTGTTTCCATAACAGCGCGCACCACCGTATCCACCGACAACAACTGGCTACCCATTGCTT
Organism: Sporosarcina sp. P7; assembly: GCF_002743425.1. Classification (NCBI taxonomy): domain Bacteria; kingdom Bacillati; phylum Bacillota; class Bacilli; order Caryophanales; family Caryophanaceae; genus Sporosarcina; species Sporosarcina sp. P7. The sequence continues at coordinate 21,808 of NZ_PDZF01000019.1, forward strand.
GTTTGTAGCCACCGGTGACGTCCGCGAGCTCGATAAACGGTGTATCGATCGGCCCTGGATGGATAACGGATACATCGACGTCATAAGGCGCCACTTCCATACGCACAGCATTCGTATAGCCAATTAGCGCGTGTTTCGTCGCGGCATAGACCGATGTTTTTGGCGTTGCTACTTTCCCTGCCTGTGAACCGATATAGACGAGATGACCGTGCTTGCGCTCGATCATTGCAGGTACTACACGCGCGGTTAGTTGCATCGGCACAAGGACATTGGTCTCGAGCATCGCATACATGTCTTCATCGGTCGTCTCATGGGCCAGGTGGAACTTCCCTACTCCAGCAGAAAATACGATGAGGTCAGGTGTTCCAATGCAAGATACCAGCCAATCTAGCTGCTTCGTGTCTCGCAAATCCGCACAGTATCCTTCTACTCCGAGGACGCGTAACTCTTCTAACGCTTTCGCATTGCGCCCTGTCGCAATCACACGATAGTCGTTCAACATCGCCAAACGTTTTGCTAGTTCAAACCCAATTCCACTCGTCGCTCCTGTGATCAGTACAGATTTAGAGACGGACATAATGATGGACTCCTGCTGAATCAACCGTTTCAGAAATTAATTCTGCCGCCATTAGATAATCTAACTGCCCGATCGTTTCAGACAGCGTCAGTCCCAACTCTTTTTCATAAACTGCCGGGAATAGTAGTCTCGTTACGTCAAAGACCGTTTTCGATTCATCTAACATAGCAAGAACTTTCATGGCGCGGTCGTGCTGTTTAGCCAAGCGTTCAGTTATCAGCTCGTGGGCATGGGTAATCTCTCCGCCATGACCTCCGTAAACGATTGATACCGGTAAATCTAACAAACGTTTTAGTGATGCATTGTACTGGAGCAATGATTTCGGACGTCCGTGCTCTTTCTTAAACGGAGGCTCAATTAATGGATTGGATGACACTTTCTCGAGCAACAAATCGCCACCGATCAGAATGCCTTCCCTTTCATTGAATAACGATAAATGACTTTGCGCGTGACCTAAAGACTCTTGGATTTTCCAGCCTGGATGTCCTGGCAGATCATCACCATCATTCATCATGCGATCGACGGGACGCCCTCCCATCAAATCGACTGATCGACGGAAGCGTTTCACCCACTTAAAATATTGCTCCGGCACGCCTTCTTTTATTAATGATTGTTCATAGAAACGGTCATGACGATCCAAAAACTCTGTATCTCGTGTTAGCCAGTAATTTAAATACGGATGACCGAGGATTTCCGCGCGGTCAAACATCTCGACCAATCCGCAGTGATCGGGATGGTGATGCGTGACGAAAACTTGCTCTATATCATGGAACGTATAGCCCATTTCTTTTAATTTCATCTGCAACACTTCACGCGCTTCTGGCGTTTTTGTCGCCGCGTCTACCAACGTTAGCGTGTCGCCTTTTAGTAAAAAGCAGTTCACGTCACCTACCGCAAATGGCGTAGGCGTACTAATTTTTGTGATCATCTTCTGTTCCCCCTAGTAAATGAATGACTGTTCAGTCTATTGTACTCTTTATTTCCATGTGCGTCACGTCTTGATTGTTCATTTACCGAAAGATTTTTCATCTAAAATGAAACCATTTTGTCTATTCTTCGTATGGTATACTACAAGAAATCGCATGATGTACATAATGATGTCGAGTTGGAGGGATAACAATGGGATTTTTTAATCTATTTAAAAACCAATTTATCGAAGTAATCGAGTGGCAAGCACAGGATGCCAATACGTTAGTTTATCAGTTCCCCGTGCATAATAATGAAATTAAAATGGGGGCAGAGCTGACGGTTAGGGAGTCGCAAGTCGCGGTCTTCGTCAATGAAGGGGAAATTGCGGACGTATTTGGACCAGGACGCCATATTTTGTATACACAGAATATGCCCATCCTGACGAAATTGAAATCGTGGAAATACGGCTTTGATTCACCATTTAAAGCGGAAGTATATTTCATCAATACAAAACAATTCATCAATCAAAAATGGGGCACTTCGAACCCCATTATGATGCGTGACCCAGATTTCGGCATGATCCGTCTTCGTGGTTACGGAATTTATTCGTATCGTGTATCAGATCCTACAGTATTTTTGCGGGAACTATTTGGAACGAACAGTTCATATGACACGAATTCCGTTGAAGGTCATCTAAAGAAAATGATCATTTCTGGATTGTCTGATTTATTCGCAGAGTCTCAAATACCTGCGCTTGATCTATCGATGCATTACGACGAATTAAGCGAAAAAGGAAAAGAGAAGATGATGTCTCGTTTTGCTGCATTCGGATTCGAGATCACATCACTCTATATCGAAAATTTGTCGCTACCAAAAGAAGTAGAAGAAGCGATGGACAAACGTACCTCTATGGGCGTGCTCGGCAATATGCAGCAATACCAGCAATATCAGGCGGCTGAAGCGATGCGCGATGCAGCACAGAACGAAGGCGGCATGGCGGGCGCGGGTGTCGGTATGGGGGCTGGTATGGGCATGGGTCAAGTCATGGCAAGTGCGATGAATCAGAACCAACAGCAGCAACCTCAAGCACAAGTTGCAACGAAATCCTGTCCGCATTGTCAGGCTACGATCAACGCTGATGCCAAGTTCTGCGGTCAATGCGGAAAATCAGTTGAAACGGATAAAGTACCATGCGTTAAATGTGAAACTATGATTCCAAAAGACGCGAAGTTCTGCAGTCACTGCGGTACATCTCAAGTCACCGAGAAAAAATGTCCCGCTTGCTCACATGCCAATCTGCCAGGCGCGAAATTCTGCGCAGAATGTGGTGAGACGTTAGACGAAAAGTGAGGGATGGACATTGACTTCATTTGATAGACAACACACAGTCGTAGAAGATACTGAAAATATCAAATGCCCTTCTTGTGGCGGCAACACGGAATATCATCCGGAAACACGCGGCTTAAAATGTCCTTTTTGTAGTCACGAAATGCCGATCGAAGCAACGTTCAACCATCATGTGGAACTGAATTTCGAGGAAGCGGGAAATAATCTTCAACATCTATGGAATGAAGAGAAACGTGTTTTTTCCTGCAGCAGTTGTGGAGCAGAATCCATATTGGACGCACACATCGTCGCGGATTTCTGTTCGTTTTGCGGGTCTTCTCACATATCAGTTACGAATCACGATGCCGGTGTACAACCGGGGTTATTGATTCCGTTTCAAGTTTCCGAGGAACAGGCGCAAACGAAGTTCAAGGACTGGATCAAAGGGCACTTCTTCGCACCGAACGCATTGAAGAAAAATTATCGAATGAATAAAATATCCGGCGCTTATTTACCTTACTGGACGTATGATAGTCAGACACAGTCACACTATGTCGTACGTGTCGGGAATTACTATTATGTCACCGAAACACGGACGGTCTATGAGGATGGTAAGGCGAGACAAGTGACCGAGCAAGTGCAAAAAATTCGTTGGCATCAGGAAAGCGGTAATTATCGTGAATTCTTTGATGATGTTCTAATCAAAGCGTCCAGCACAGTCGATCCGAAACTATTGCAAAAAGTACAACCTTTCCAATTAACGAGTCTGACCGATTATAAAGTGGAATATATGTCCGGCTTCCTAGCTGAACGATATTCTGTTTCATTACAACAAGGATTTGAGCAGGCAAAGAACGTGATGACCAGAGGAATCGTCAACGGGATCGAGGGCAGCGTTGCCGGAGATATCGTACAAGTGGTCAATGTCTCGACAGATTATACCGAAATTACATACAAACATATTTTATTGCCAATTTGGATTTCCTCCTTTCATTTCAAGGAAAAAGTCTATCAATTCATCGTCAATGGACAAACGGGGAAAGTATCCGGAAATTATCCTGTGAGCGCGATGAAAATCGTTTCATTGGTCGTCTCGATTCTGGTCGTTTTATTCATCATCTACTTATTCGTCGGCAGCTAACGGCAATTTGACATTTTATTTAGTACGTGACATAATCATGGAAATAGTATGAAACGGGCATTGAGGAAGATCAGTAGACGGGTGACGGATAGCAGAGAGCATGGCCGAGGCTGCAAGTCATGTATCCCACTCCCCTTTGAACCTCCTTCCGAGCTGTCGTGGAAACACGACCGTACCTTCTGCGATAAAGAAGACTTGAAGTTGTGCTGTCGTAAACAGCAAATTTAGGTGGCACCGCGGAAACCGAGCGTTTTCGTCCTGAAACATAGGACGGGAGCGTTTTTTATTTTGGGGAGGATGTTAGACATGGAAAAGATTTTATTTGTAGGCGCCGGTCAAATGGCAGAAGCAATTATTGCAGGAATTATTAAGAAACGAGTCATATATGAAGACAATGTCTATGTCATGAATCGTTCAGACGCAGAACGTTTAGATGAACTGGAGGCGCGTTACGGTATTACGAAAGTATGTGAAGATCGAGATTTCATTAAAAAAGTCGACTTAGTAGTGCTCGCAACAAAGCCGAAAGATGTAGAGAACGTGATGGATGATATTGCACCTTACCTTGGGGAAAATACGACGGTTCTCTCCGTCATCGCTGGGATTTCCATCGATACATTTGAGAGTGGTCTCGGCAAACGCCCGATTGCGCGCTCGATGCCAAATACATCTGCGACAATTGGAAAATCAGCAAGCGGGATTGCGTTTAATGATGCGGTTTCAGAAAGAATGCAACAATCCATTTTGAGCTTGCTGAGTGCAATCGGTATTGTTAAAGTCGTCGAAGAAGATGATTTGCATGCGGTCACAGCCCTTTCAGGTAGCGGCCCTGCGTATATCTACTATTTAGTGGAGGCAATGGAAGAAGCTGCGGTAGCGCGAGGCCTAGATGCAGCGGCTGCACGTGAATTGATTGTTCAAACAATCTACGGTGCTGCATCGATGTTGAAGAAAACGGGCGAAGAGCCTAGTATTTTACGCGAAAATGTAACGAGCCCTGGCGGCACTACAGCAGCCGGTTTGCGATCGCTAGAAGACCACAACTTCAAGACCATTATTTCGGACTGTTTGATCAGCGCGGAAAACCGTTCACGTCAATTAGGTGCTGTGAAATAATATAGGAATACGACGCTCCGGGAAATCATTTCCCCTGAGCGTCTTTTTTAATTGGCGGAACCCGGATCGTTATGAGCGGTTGCGTGGCTGGATAGAGCGCCTAAGCTTCTTGATAGAGCGCTTGTGAGACCCGATAGAGCGCTTATGGTACCCGATAGAGCGCCCGACCGGCTTTATAGAGCGAATACGCAGCAACATAGAGCCCTTCGTTCCCTTTAACGCATTCACAACAATCAAAAAAGGCCGATCACAAAAAGTCACTGGCATGGCGACTTCTTGGATAGCCCTTTAATTTTTCGCTAGCTTTATTAATTCTCCATGTTTCCACTGATAACGCGTAAAATCATCTGCAATCGAAATCGCCTCAAATACTTCGGTACCTTCAGCTAAGAATGCCGGCATTTCACTTGGCATGAAACGTGCGCTTATATGGTTGGCAATAAGGTTTTTCGCGTTCGCTTCTTTCGCAATGGTTGCTGCTTCGACAATTGTTGAATGACCGAATTCTTTTGCGCCTGCTGCATACTCATCCGTGAACGTCGCTTCGTGAATCAAAATATCGGCGTCTCGTGCCAGTTCAACCGATGCTTGGCAGTATGATGTATCCCCAATGACTGTAATGACGAAGCCTTTCTTCTTATCTGTCGTAACGTCACGACTGTAGACTGTTTGCCCATTCTCGAGCTCTACGTCAAAACCGTCTTTCAACCGTTGCAACAGCGGGCCTTTCGGAACGCCTTGCTCGATCGCTTTGTCGATCAATAATGTGCCGGGTAACTCTTTTTGTTCAATACGGAAACCAAAACTTTGAATGACGTGTTGGACTTCTTTGGCATAGACTTTGAATTCATCTGTCTCGAGAATCAAGCCGTCATGAATTTCATGCACATTCAACTTGTATGGCAAGTACGTTCCTGTCAATTGATACGTATGCTGTAGCCACTCTTTTAAGCCCGCGGGACCGTAAATATCAACCGAATCATCTCCACCTAAAAATGCTCGTGAGCTAAGGAATCCCGGTAATCCGAAAATATGGTCTCCATGCAAATGCGTGATGAAGATTTTCGTAATCTTCTTCGGCTTGATCGCGCTGTGTAGCAATTGATGCTGTGTCGCTTCGCCACAATCGAATAGCCAGTTTTCCTTATTTTCATCTGTCAAATCCAGAACGAGTGCGGATGTATTGCGCTGTTTTGACGGCATCCCTGCACCTGTCCCAAGAAATTCTATATCCACATCCATTGCCTCCTGCCTATTTCTTCGTATGTCCTTTTTTAATAATACCATCTCCGAAACGCTGCGTCAGACTCGACATCAATTGATCCATTTCGTATTCCTTTTGTTGCTGCTCAAAATTATCGAATGTCAGTTGCTTAACCATTTCAGATCGTTCTATGACATTCGCCACTGTAATGCCTAGCAAGCGAATGGGCTCGTAATCCCAATGTTGCTGGAATAATTGAATAGCTACTTCTGTAATATCTTCCTCAAGATAGATGGCTTGTTGGAGCGTTCTACTTCTTGTGGTATTTTGCCAGTCGGCATAGCGCATTTGAATACTGATAGTCATTCCGGCTAACCGTTTCGTTTCCAGTCGTGCCGCTACTCGTTTCGCAAGCCGTTCAAAAATCGGAATACAATCTTCTAGTTCTGTTAGATCAACAGGCAACGTAGTAGAACTACCGATGCTTTTACGTTCTTCCGCACTTTCGGGATCAACGGGTCGTGTATCGATCCCGTTTGCCCGTTGTTTAAGGCGCAAGCCATTTTTACCAAGTAGCGCTTCCAACGTGATTTTTTCGGCAGTAGCCAAGTCACCTATCGTTTTAATAGCTTTACTATGCAATTTCTCTTCCGTTCGTTTGCCGATACCATGCATTTCAATGACGGGTAACGGCCACAACATGTTCGGCACTTCTCGTTTACGTAAAATGGTAATGCCCATTGGTTTTTTAAAATCTGATGCTGTTTTCGCAAGGAATTTATTCGGTGCAATTCCAATCGAACAAGGTAGATCCAGTTCTGCTAAAATTCGCATTTGAATTTCTCGTGCCAAGTCATACGCACGTGTCAATCCACCAATATCGGTCGTATCGATATACGCTTCATCAATGGAAACAGGTTCGACCCATTCGGTATAGCTTCGCAAAATATCAAAAACCGAATTTGACATTTGTCTGTATAAGTCATGCCTTGGCGGAACGATCGTTAAATGCGGACAAAGTCGTTTAGCTTCTCCTACCGTCATCGTCGTGTAAACGCCAAATGCCCTTGCCTCATATGAACAGGTTACGAGAATTCCTCTGCGTTCTTTCGGGTTGCCCGCGACCGCCAGAGGGATTCCTTTTAATAAAGGATTCGCAGCTTGTTCAACTGAGGCAAAGAAGCTGTTCATATCAAGATGCATAATGACTCGTGGATTTGAGATGATCGGACCCGTCATATCAACACCTATCTTTCCCAGGAAATAATTATGTAATAGGAAAAAGCGGCAAACCGACTTCAGTCTGCCACTCTTTCCATTTTATCAAATGTATGTTCTTTTTGCCTACTAATTTGATTGCTGTTGTTCTTTCATATAACTAGAGATTTCATCCATGCCGTGGAGTGAATCCGTCATGATATTCGGATCGATGACAGTCACTACACGGTCCTCTAGATTCGCTACTGTTACGAAGTAAGGCGTTTTGGAATACGCTTTTAATGCAGTAGATGTTAACCGTTCTTCTGGCAATTCAAGGATTTCTTTTGCATCTAGCACGAGTAAACCAACTTCCAACTGATCCGTTTTCACGACCACTACATGGGATTCAATATTACGTGGTGTCGCCTTATGATACAGGATCTGACTTAAATCCAGTATAGGCACTAGCTCGCCACGGGATTTCATCAGCCCAAGTAAATACGTTGGAAGGTGAGGAATCGGTGTGACGTACTCCAGTTTCTCGATGGATATCACCGATTCAACAGGAAGTGCATATTCTTCATTGCCTGTCCGCACAATCACAGTTTGCATAGTTATACCTTCTTTCAAGGCTCTTTGTTGAGACTGTTACACTGTGTGGATTGCCTGACTGACAATCTCAAGTACTAATTCCGTCAGCTTTTCCATCTCCTTAACCGGCATGCGTTCGTTTTTCGTATGAATCTCTTCATATCCAACAGACAATGTCACAGTAGGAACGCCCATACCGTTGAAGACATTGCCGTCACTTCCGCCGCCGCTCGTCATGATCTTCGGCTCACGTCCTACGTTGCGGATTGACTTCATCGCGACTTGCACGACTTCTTCGTCATTTCCAATTGAGAAACCAGGATACATGAGTTCTGTTGTCGTTTCAGCTTTGCCACCTAAAGATTTAGAAGTCGCAGCAAATTTCTCGACCATTAAGTCGATTTGTTTCTTCATTTTATCAGGATTGATTGAACGAACTTCCGATAAAATGAAAGCCTCTTCGCAAACGATATTCGTTGCTTTTCCCCCTTCAAAACGACCGATATTCGCAGTCGTCTCTTCATCTATTCGGCCAAGTTTCATGCCCGAAATAGATTTAGCGGCGAGTGTGATTGCAGAAATTCCTTTTTCAGGGGCAACGCCGGCGTGAGCCGTTTTCCCATAGATGGTTGTCCATAATTTTGATTGGTAAGGGGCCGCTGTAACAATACCGCCTACTTCCCCGTCGCTATCGATCGCGAAGCCATACTTCGCTTGTAGGTGGTCAGGATTCATCGCTTTCGCGCCTACTAATCCACTTTCTTCACCAGCCGTAATAATGAACTGAATCGGACCATGCGGCTTGTCTGACTCTTGGATCACTTTCGCCATCTCAAGTAAAGCCGCAATTCCTGCTTTATCGTCGGCACCTAAAATCGTCGTGCCGTCACTGTAGATATAGCCATCTTCTTTGACGATTGGCTGAATGGATCTTCCTGGAACTACCGTATCCATATGACATGTGAAGAAGATCGGATCCGCGTCAGCCACTGTACTTGGCAAGTTGGCAATTAAATTGCCCGCTCCATGTCCTGTATTCTCCGCTGTATCATCTTCCGTTACGTCAAAACCCAGTTCCTGCAATTTTATCGTAAGAATATCTGCAATATTTCGTTCGTTTTTAGTTTCAGAATCAATTTTTACTAACTCCAAAAATTCTTGAAGTAATCGTTGTGTATTCAAGATGAAAGACTCCTTTGATTATAGAGGTATGTTGCCGTGCTTTTTCTTCGGACGATCTTCGTGCTTATTGCGCATCATTTCAAGTCCTTGAAGCAATTTAATACGCGTTTCGCGTGGGTCAATGACATCGTCGATCATGCCGTGTGAAGCGGCAACGTATGGATTCGCAAACTTTTCACGGTATTCTTCTATTTTTGCTGTACGAGTTGCTTCCGGGTTTTCACTGTTTGCGATATCGCGTGCGAAGATGATGTTCGCTGCCCCTTCAGCACCCATTACGGCTACTTCTGCGTTTGGCCAAGCGAAGACGAGGTCAGCACCGATTGATTTAGAGTTCAGGGCTACGTATGCACCACCAAAAGCTTTACGCAAGATTAGAGTGATTTTTGGTACAGTTGCTTCCGAGTATGCATACAAAATCTTCGCTCCGTGACGAATGATTCCACCGTGCTCTTGCTTGATTCCTGGGAAGAATCCTGTAACATCTTCAAATGTGATCAATGGAATATTGAATGAGTCACAAGTACGAATGAAACGTGCAATTTTATCAGAAGAGTTAATGTCTAGTCCACCCGCCATTACTTTTGGCTGGTTACAAACAAATCCAACTGTCTCACCTTTCATGCGCGCATAGCCAACTACCGCGTTCTTTGCGAATTCAGGCTGAATTTCGAAGAATGATCCTTCATCCACTACTTGCTCCAATACTTTTCGTACGTCATATGGACGAATTGTTTCGTAAGGTACTGTATCCGCTAAATCTGGACGATAATCATCTTGTTCTTCAAATGGCTGAACAGGTGTCTTTTCTGTGTTATTCTGTGGCAAATATGTCAATAATTCACGTGTTTTTTCCAATACTTCTTCTTCACTTGCCCCACGAAGATGCGCATTACCACTGATCGTGTTGTGAACTTTCGCGCCACCCAGATCTTCAGAAGTAATTTTCTCACCTGTAACCGTTTCAATTACTTTTGGTCCTGTGATGAACATCTGGCTCGTTTTATCCGTCATAATGACGAAATCTGTGATCGCTGGCGAATACACCGCGCCACCTGCACAAGGCCCGAGGATAACAGAAATTTGTGGAATGACTCCGGAATAGATCGCGTTACGGTAGAAAATTTCACCGTATCCGTCAAGAGATAATACACCTTCCTGGATACGTGCGCCACCTGAATCGTTAAGACCGATGAATGGAGCACCGTTTTTCGCAGCCAAATCCATCACATTGGCAATTTTCATTGCGTGCATTTCACCTAGCGCTCCACCAAATACGGTGAAGTCTTGGGAGAATAAATAGACAGAACGACCGTGGATTTTACCGTAACCGGTTACAACACCGTCTCCAGGTCCTTCTAGCTTGTCCATGCCGAAATCACGTGTACGATGAACAACGAATGGATTCAACTCTACGAAAGTACCTTCATCAAGTAGTATGTCAATACGCTCACGTGCTGTAAGTTTACCTTTTTCGTGTTGCTTCATGATTCGCTCATCGCCGCCACCCAACTCGATTTCGCGTTTCTTATCGTACAGTTCATTAATTTTATCGTAAATGTTCATCTAGTTTTCCCCCTTAGTCTTTTCACATAATTCATAGAGCACGCCGTATGATGATTTGGGATGCAAAAATGCCACCTCTGCTCCACCAGCACCTGGTTTGGGTGCGTCTGAAAGTAGTTGAACGCCCTTTTCTTCCAATTCCTTCATTCTTGAACGAATATCCGTTACACCAAAAGCGATATGGTGAACCCCTTCACCGCGGTTTTCAATAAACTTCGCAATGGGACTTGTCTCCGTCATCGGTTCAAGTAACTCGATCTTGACGTTATGTGCATCAATGAACGCCACTTTAACCCCTTGGCTAGCAACTTCTTCAATAGCAATAACTGTCAATCCGAGTGTATCTATGTAATAATTAACTGATTCATCTATACTTTTTACAGCAATCCCTATATGATCTACCTTGTTCATAGCACATTCCCCTTTTACTATGTTTCTACTATATGAACACATACCAGCCATTCCAGTTGTGAAAATCCTTATTTCTGTTAAAATAGAATTAAACCCATTCCAACGCGTAAGGAGCTTTGCTGCATGAGTAATAAAAAAATTCAAAAAACAGTGGTTTACTTGATGATCGTCGCCATGATCGCATCTACTATGGTCATGGGTCTCAGCATGTTCTTATAATGTAAATGACAGTTCGCATATGAAAATATGCGAACTGTTTTTTATTGCCTTCTAGCTTCAGGACCCCAAGCGTCTGTCGAGACTAGACGGCGCATTCCGCTTTAGTAACATCTAGCTACATGCGCCAGTCTCTCGGATCGCTTCGGTCCTGATTCAAAAGGCAAGTTCGGCCTTTTGCTTCAGGACCTCCAGCGTCTGTCGAGACTAGACGGCGCATTCCGCTTTAGTTTATTACAGTTCTTCGCAGTGCTCTTCAAATTGTTCCTGAAGATTCACGACAACTGACATCGGGTCATGTCCTTCGATTTCAAAACGTCCTACTTCACCAATTAGTTTGCCGTCTTTTAGCAAAGCGAATGATGGAGAAGATGGAATGTGATCTTCACCGAAGTGCATACGTGCTTGTGCAGTTGCTTCTTTATCTTGTCCAGCAAATACTGTTACCAAGTGGTCCGGACGCTTGTCATAATGTACTGCGTGTGCAGCTGCTGGACGAGCGATTCCGCCAGCGCATCCACAAACGGAGTTGACCATAACTAATGTCGTGCCAGGTTGCTTGAATGCTTCCTCCACGTCCTCAGGTGTTTTCAACTGCTTGTAGCCGCTCGCTTCCATTTCGGATCTCGCTTGGTTCGTCATATCGTTCATGTAAAAATCAAAGTTCATAGTCATTTTACAATATCTCCTCTCTCATACTCTATAATTGTGATGGCCTCTTCAGTTTCGCTTTAACACTTCCCTGATACTAATTAGACTATCCTCTTCAATCATAGCATATCCCTACAGGAATTAAGAAGAAAACAATCGGTCAATTGCTCCAGTTACAGTTAAATGACCGTCGAGCAATTCTTCCTCAAGTGCCTTCACCTGCGTTTTTCGTCCTTGCTCCGAGAAAAATGAATCAATCAAGTGATCACGGATCATCGCATGGAACCAATCGCGTGTCTGATGCTGACGTCTTGTGTCCCAATGATTCTTATCTTTCATTTCTTTCTCAAACTCCAAAACCGTTTCCCATACCGCTTCCAAGCCGGTCTTTTCTATAGAAGAAACCGGTTGTACTCTGGACGTCCATTCAGGCGAAGCAGGTTGCAGCATGTGCATAATTCGTGTATATTCACGCACCGTTTTCTTGACTAGCGGTTTATTAGCACCGTCATTCTTATGCACGACAATACCATCCGTCAGTTCCATGATGCCCTTTTTCATTCCTTGTAGTTCGTCACCAGCACCAGTCAGCACTAGCAATAAGAAATAATCGACCATTCCACGTACAATCGTTTCGCCTTGGCCAACCCCTACGGTTTCAATCAAAATGACGTCGTATCCTGCCGCTTCACAAAGCAACATCGTTTCGCGAGATTTCTTATGCACACCACCAAGAGTACCCGCTGACGGAGATGGACGGATAAACGCATTCTTATGCCGTGCCAACTCCTCCATACGCGTCTTGTCTCCTAAAATACTTCCACCAGTCAGCGTTGAGCTCGGGTCAATCGCGAGTACCGCCACTTTATGGCCCATATCCGCAAGCATTAGACCGAACGCCTCGATAAACGTACTTTTCCCTGCACCCGGAACACCTGTAATCCCAATTCGGATACAGTTGCCCGTTTTTGGTAGGAGGCTAGTCAACACTTCCTGACCGACCTTCTTATCGCTAGGCTTTGTACTTTCAAGCAACGTTATACCACGCGCTAAATACAAGCGAGAACCATTTTCTATTTCCTGTTGCAATACATCCAAGTTTTTATGAGATGGATCTTTTTTAACAAAGCGTTTACGTGAAGAGGCAACAAATCCATCATGTGTGGATTCTATTCCGCGCATCACATGCATGGCTGATTCATCTCGTCCGTTTTGTTTTTCTGTCAACCCGTCACTTCCTCATAGCCGAGCTGTCGGTAAATTTCCTCAATGACTTTTTGAGCCGCCACTGGAATGACTGTACCCGGACCAAAGATTGCAGCTGCACCATTCTTGCGCAAGAAATCGTAATCCTGTGCAGGAATCACGCCACCTACAACGACTAAAATATCTTCACGATTGATTTTCTTTAACTCTTCACGCAATGTGGGCACCAATGTTTTATGACCTGCCGCCAGTGAACTTACCCCGATGACGTGCACATCATTTTCCGCCGCCTGCAAAGCTGTCTCTTCAGGTGTCTGGAATAAAGGACCGATATCCACGTCGAAGCCCAAATCAGCGAATGAAGATGCGATGACTTTCGCTCCACGGTCATGTCCGTCCTGACCCATCTTCGCAACTAAAATACGTGGACGACGCCCTTCATTTTCCAAGAACTCATCTGTCATATCTTTCACTTCTTGAATCTCTTCTTCATTTGAGAAGTTTGAGCTATATACACCACTCACTGAACGGATCACCGCCTTATGTCTACCGGATACCGATTCAATCGCATCCGAAATCTCACCGATTGTTGCGCGCGCTCTTGCGGCGTCAACTGCCAAGGCAAGCAAGTTCCCTTCGCCACTCTTAGCCGCTTCCGTGATTGCTGTAAGAGTAGCTTGAACTACATTCTCATCACGCTTGTCTTTCATATCGTGGATGCGGTCAATTTGCTTCTGACGTACCATCGTATTGTCGATATCCAGAATATCTATCGCATCTTCGGTATCCAAACGATACTTATTGACGCCGACAATCGTTTCCGCTTTCGAATCGATTTTCGCCTGGCGCTTAGCCGCTGCTTCTTCAATTTTCATTTTCGGCAAGCCTGTTTCAATCGCTTCTGCCATGCCACCAAGTGATTCGATTTCACCAATTAATTCCCATGCTTTCTCCATTAACTCTTCTGTTAATTTTTCTACATAGTATGAACCGCCCCAAGGATCAATCACTTTCGTCATCATCGTCTCTTCTTGTAAGAACAATTGTGTATTCCGTGCAATACGAGCCGAGAAATCTGTCGGTAACGCGATCGCTTCATCCAATGCGTTGGTGTGTAGTGACTGCGTGTGACCCATGGATGAAGCGTTTGCTTCAACCAATGTACGTGTTACGTTGTTAAATGGATCTTGCTCCGTCAAACTCCAGCCTGACGTTTGGGAGTGCGTACGTAATGCGAGTGTCTTTGGGTTCTTCGGTTCAAACGACTGCATCATCTGCGCCCAGATCTTCCGTGCCGCCCTCATTTTCGCTATTTCCATATAGTAGTTCATACCGATCGCCCAGAAGAAGGACAACCGAGGTGCGAACGAATCGATATCGATACCCGCCTTCAAACCTGTACGAACATATTCCAAACCATCAGCAAGTGTATACGCAAGCTCGATATCCGCAGTCGCGCCCGCTTCTTGCATGTGATAACCCGAGATGGAAATCGAGTTGAATTTCGGCATATTTTCAGACGTGTACGAGAAAATATCCGCAATGATTCGCATCGACATCGCCGGTGGGAAGATATACGTGTTCCGCACCATATACTCTTTCAAAATATCATTTTGAATCGTACCAGAAAGTTTCTCAGGACGTACACCGGACTCTTCAGCCGCTACGATATAAAATGCCATAATCGGCAATACCGCACCATTCATTGTCATCGATACCGACATTTGATCGAGAGGAATACCCGCGAATAAAATCTTCATATCTTCAATGGAGTCGATGGCAACCCCCGCTTTCCCTACGTCACCTGTTACACGCGGATGATCGGAGTCGTAACCGCGGTGAGTCGCAAGGTCGAACGCTACTGAAAGTCCTTTTTGCCCCATCGCCAAGTTCCGTCGGTAAAATGCGTTACTCTCTTCCGCTGTAGAAAATCCAGCATACTGACGAACTGTCCAAGGACGCGCTACGTACATCGTCGGATACGGTCCACGCGTGTTCGGCGCGATGCCTGGGAAGCCTTTCAAATGCTCCGTGTTTTCAATATCTTTTGCTGTATAGATGGGCGCTACATCGATTCCTTCATTCGTTAAAAAATTCTCTTTTGACGATGTTTGCTGTGAGAGTTCATTGAGTGATTGCTCTATATTCACTTTACGGAAATCGGGTTTACTCAACGGAACGGCCTCCTTTAGTTTGCATAATAATAGTATTCAGCTTGTCAATCTTATCCTGTCCTGCGAAAATGAAACCATTCAATCCATTGGCAAGCCACTGATCTGCAGTTTCTGATGGATATTTACCCGCTGTATCGATTGGACAATTTCCTTTATAGGAAGCCAAGAAGTTTGTTACGACTTCTTCAGTATCCGCAGCCGATGCACAAATTACTGCATAATCCGGCTGTTGTTCCTCGATCCAACTGAGCGCTTGATCGTTTGACTCGAAAGAAGGGCTCCATATCGCTTCGATACCGCCAACTGCCAAGAATCCACTGACGAAATCCGCACGAGGTTTATAATCTTTCAATGCACCAAAGTTAAGCAATACCGTTTTCGGCAACTCTTCTTGTTGTTTGGATCGAATATTTTCAAAAGGCTCTGACAAGCGTTTGGATACCGTGACGGTTGATTCATTCGCATAATTCACATCTGTCAATTCCGCGTAGACATTCGTGCCGATCAACGTCTTCTTACCCGTCGCCATTTCTTTCTGACGTTGCGCATATAGTTTGCTCAATTCACCAGACTGCAAAAATGCTTGATAACCGCCATTCTCATCAATCTCTAAGAACTTCTCCCATGATTTACGAATTAATTCTGCCGTCAATGATTCGATGAAGTATGAACCGCCTGCGGGATCTAGAACTTGATCAATATGCGTTTCTTCCTTCAAAATCAATTGAATATTTCGTGCGTAACGATTCGAGCTTGGAGACGTTCCAGTCAATACATCATGCGGTAATACAGTCAGCCAATCCGCTCCGCCTAAAATAGCCGAGAATGCCGCATTGCCGCCACGTAGTAAGTTTACATACGGATCAAGTTTTGAGTATGAACGCAGTGAAGTAATTCCTAGCAAAGGCACTTGCTTCGCGTTTTCCACGCCATATGCTTCATTGAATAATTTCCATAATACACGAAACGCACGGAACTTCGCGATTTCCATGAAGAAGTGTGTATCAGCAGCAAATCGTACATAGAAGTCGTTTGTAAATTCTTCAAACGAAGTGGCTTCTTCCGCCAGTTCGGCTGCGATCGAAAGTGATAGCGCGAGTTCAGTTACCGCGTCAGCCCCTTCATGATGCGCTGTCCATAAATCGGCACCCTTTGTACGGACTCCCGGAAATCCTTCGAGTACTAACGGAACCGCACTGATACAAATTCCTGTAACGTCTTTGCGTTCTGTTTCTTCTATATACGTAAAGGCTTGTAAAATCGGATCATCGCTTTGCACTTCTGTGAATAAAATTGGATAGCGCGTAATCAGTTCAGCTACTTGCTTAATGTCCTCTTCAGCCCACACTAAAGGCTTCAGTCCGTTGTAAGCGATTGCTTCATTGCCCCGTGCCAAAGATTCTTTCATTTGCTCTACGAACTGTTCCCCATTTGTTGCACTAACAGGTTGTGCAACAGTCCAGCCAAATGCAGGCTTTGTGACGCGTGAAATTTCCAATTGATCCAGATCCTCTTTGGTATAAAGAGGTTTGAGTTCAATACTCTCAATTGTTTTTGTGTACAACGAGTCAAAAGGTTTTCCTTTTAGAGATAAAACAGCCGCTTCTTTCCATTCAGTAAAGTTTGGGGCTGTAAATGTAAATGTTTTCATGTTATGTATCGGCATAATGGTGCTCCTTCCCCTTTTTAAAACCATTAATAATTCTAGTGTACCGTAGATTACATTATGAAGGAAGAGTAAAATCAGAAGTTTCCGTCTAGTTTCATTATAAGAATACGAATTTATGACTTTTATACATGAGTGTAGATTTTAGCTTAGTGAACTGGATACGAGGAAAAGGGATAAATAACTGATAGCCCATTCGTTTGCGCTCATTAATTCGTGTACGTGATCATACCTCTTCTGTAACCGCTCTTCACTTCCCAGACGCGCTCATACTCCACACCTATCCGCTCTATCTTCCACTGTTTGCGCTCATAAAGTTTATCTAACCGCTCATAAAGCGAAATTTCCTCACTAGATAGTACAATTGGACTAGTAACAAGCAAGCCAGCCTGAACGCATCCCGAGCCAGTGCTTCAATCCGAAACTATAAACCACTGCACGTACTTATTGCCCATCAAAATCAAAAAAACAACCCCCAAAACCAAGTTTGGAGGTTGCCGAATCTTAATATAACGAAGTCTTATCTTTAGCCATGCCTTCCAACAACTCTTTCACACGTGCGAGGAAACGTCCACAAACGAGTCCGTCTAGCACGCGGTGATCAAGCGATAGACAGAGGTTGACCATGTCGCGTGCAGCCATCATGCCATTGTCCATAATTACTGGGCGCTTGACGATCGACTCCACCTGCAAAATAGCGGCTTGCGGATAATTGATAATTCCCATCGACTGAACCGAACCAAATGAACCAGTATTGTTCACCGTGAACGTACCACCTTGCATCTCTGTCGATTTCAGCTTACCATTTCGCACTTTTACAGCTAACTCATGAATTTCTCGGCCAATACCTTTGATCGTCTTTTCATCTGTTCCTTTGATGACAGGGACATATAACGCATCATCCGTTGCTACCGCAATCGAGATGTTGATGTCTTTTTTCATGACAATCGTATCGCCTGCCCACATCGAGTTCATTTCTGGATATTCCTTCAAAGCTTGTGAAATGGCTTTAATAAAGAAGGCGAAATACGTCAAATTGAATCCTTCTTTTTCTTTGAATTCCTTTTTGACGCTATCACGCAATAGGACAAGTTCCGTTACGTCTACTTCTATCATCATCCAAGCGTGTGGCGCTTCGGTTACAGAACGCACCATGTTGTTCGCGATCGCTCGACGTACACTCGTTACCGGAATTTCGATATCACCGTTTTCGCGTTTCACATGTGACGAGACAGCTTGTTCAGGTGCCGTCTGTTCCGAAGGTGCCACTTGTGGTTTGGATTGTTTTTCAATCACAACGTCCAATGATCCCTTTTGCGACTGGGCTCCGCCACTTTCAATGAATGCTTGAATGTCTTTTCGTGTAATACGTCCTTCGCGTCCCGTGCCACTTACTTGAGACAAGTCAATGCCATGTTCCTGAGACATCTTCAACACAGCAGGAGAAAATCGGCCCGCTGCCTTACCGCCCGTTGCAGTTCGCGTCTTTGCTTTTGGTGCTTCCACTTGCTTGTCAACAGGCTTTGTAGCTGGTGTTTCTACCGTGGGTGCTGACACGTGTACGGGTTCTTCCGCGTCGCCTTCAATTTCAATCAAACAAACCGTTTCGCCCACTTCAATCGTATCGCCTTCTTTTGCGATGATTTCTTTAATTATTCCAGAGAATGAAGACGGAACTTCCGCTGTGACTTTATCGGTTGTCACTTCCGCAAGTGAATCATATTTAGCTACCGTATCCCCGGGAGCGACGAGCCATTTTTCGATAGTTCCTTCGGTTACACTCTCACCCAGTTTCGGCATAGTAATTTTTTCGATGCCCATTTCCTTACGCCTCCTTAGTTAAAATTCCGCTAAATCCCTTGCTGCCTTTTCAATCTTTTCAGGATTCATCATAAAGAACTTTTCCATAGAAGGGGCATAAGGCATGGCAGGTACGTCGGGTCCTGCTAATCGTTTGATTGGCGCATCCAATTCAAATAAACAATTTTCTGCAATGATAGCAGAAACTTCACTCATGATGCTGCCTTCTAGGTTATCTTCTGTCACCAATAGAACTTTTCCTGTTTTCGAAGCAGCTTCAATGATCGCCTCTTTATCTAACGGATAGACCGTACGTAGATCCAAAACATGGACAGAAATATCATCTTCAGCTAATCGTTCCGCAGCTTGCAGTGCGAAATGTACACACAAACCATACGTGATAATCGTGATATCTTCCCCGTCACGCTTCACATCCGCTTTACCGATTGGCAATACATACTCATCGTCTGGAACTTCCCCTTTGATCAACCGATATGCGCGCTTATGCTCAAAGAATAACACGGGATCTTCATCACGCACTGCCGCTTTTAGCAAACCTTTTGCGTCGTAAGGTGTGGATGGGATGACAATTTTCAAGCCAGGAGTCGAAGCAAACATTGATTCAACGGACTGTGAATGATATAAAGCTCCGTGAACGCCACCACCAAAAGGAGCGCGAATGACGACAGGACATGAAAAATCATTATTTGAACGGTAACGGATTTTCGCCGCTTCCGAGACGATTTGATTGACCGCTGGCATAATAAAATCGGCAAACTGCATTTCAGCAATCGGACGCATACCATACATCGCTGCACCAATCGCTACACCCGCAATTGCGGACTCGGCGAGAGGCGTATCGAGAGAACGGTATTCACCGAACTGATCATATAGACCGGTTGTTGCCTTAAACACGCCACCTTTACGGCCGACATCTTCTCCAAGTACGAATACTTGGTCGTCGCGTTCCATTTCTTCTTTCATTGCCAGGTTGATCGCATCTATAAATGAACGAACGGCCATTATGCGTCGCCTCCCTTTTCTTCATAGACGTAGCGCAATGCATGTTCAGGCTTCGCGTATTCCGCCTGTTCCGCATACTCTGTCGCTTCATCGACCTGCAGTTTTACACGTTCTTCTATTTCATCGTACTTTTCTTCCGTCAAGACTTTTACTTCTTTTAGATACTGAATAAATGACAATAACGGATCTTGTTTCCTTTCGTCTTCAAGCTCTTCTGCATCACGGTACTGGCGTTGATCATCATCTGAAGAGTGTGCAGTCAGTCGATAACATACCGCTTCAACTAATGTCGGACCTTCTCCGTTCCTAGCTCGGTCTGCCGCTTTTTTCACCACTTCATACACTGTCAGCGGATCTCTGCCGTCTACAGTGTAGCCGGGCATACCGTAACCGATTGCACGATCGGAGACATTCTCACATGCCATTTGTTTATCAAGAGGTACGGAGATTGCATATTTATTATTTTCCACCATAATCACTGTCGGTAATTTATGCACACCCGCAAAATTCATCCCTTCATGGAAGTCTCCCTGATTGGAAGAACCTTCTCCGAGAGTTACGAACGTAATAAAATCTTCTTTATTCATTTTTGCGGCTAATGCTACGCCGACAGCATGTGGTAATTGTGTCGTAACAGGTGAAGATCCTGTCAAAATACGATTCTTGCGTTGGCCAAAGTGACCTGGCATCTGCCGACCACCGGAGTTCGGGTCATCCGCCTTGGCGAAAGCCGATAACATCAAATCTTTCGGCGTCATACCAAAATGTAAGACCACTCCCATATCACGGTAGTACGGTGCGATCCAGTCCTTTTCGTTATTCAGAGCGAATGAAGCCCCTACCTGTGCCGCCTCCTGTCCTTGACAAGAGATGACGAACGGAATCTTCCCCGCACGGTTTAGTAACCACATTCTCTCATCTAAACGACGTGCCATCAGCATCGTCTCGTACATTTTCAATACATCTTCATCTGTCAAACCCAATTCAATATGCCGATTACTCATTCCACTTCCTCCTTTACATGTGAATGGCTAGCCCTTCAACCGCTAACGCCGCTTCACTGAACGCTTCAGATAATGTCGGGTGAGGATGAATTGCCGAGGATATTTCCCAAGGAATTGCATTCATTACCATCGCCAAGCCCGCCTCAGAAATCAGATCCGTCACGTGCGAACCCACCATATGGACACCGATAATATCATCCGTTTGCTGATCCACAATGACTTTCACGAAGCCATCCGCATGACCGTTAACTAAAGCTTTACCGTTTGCCTTGAATGGGAATTTGCCGATCTTTACGTCAAACCCTCGACCTTTTGCTTGTTGCTCAGTCACGCCAACTGCCGCAGTTTCTGGGTAAGAGTACACACAACGTGGTACTAGATCGTAATCAATCGGATCTAGCTGTTTTCCTATTATATGTTCGATTGCATGCAATCCTTCATGTTCTGCCACATGCGCCAATTGAAGTCCGCCAATTACATCACCGATTGCATAAATATGCTGGTCTTTTGTTTGAAAATGTTGATTCGTTTGAATGGAGCCCTTTTCGACTTGAATATCCGTGTTTTGTAAACCGATATCATCGATAACTGGCGCGCGTCCAACAGACACCAACATCTTCTCGCTCGTAATGGATTGTTCATCATCACCTAGTCTATAAGAAATCGTGACCTCACTGTCGTTCTTTTGTAATGACTCTGTCAACACTTCCGCACCTAATATAAACTTCACACCGCGTTTTTCGAGCGCTTTATGCATAGCCAAAGCCACTTCATGATCTTCAGTTGCCAATATCTGCTCTAGACGATCCATGACTGTCACATCCACGCCGAAATCTACTAGCATAGAAGCCCACTCGATGCCGATCACACCGCCGCCAATAATCGTAATTGAAGATGGAAGCGCATTCATTAATAAAGCTCCGTCGGAAGTCATTACAGACTGTTCATCTACTTCAAGTCCAGGTAATGTTCTAGGTTTGGATCCGGTAGCAATCACGAGATTTTTTAGAATCAATATTTCATTCTCATTCCCATTATCCATTTCCACGGAAATAGTTCCAGGCATTGGAGAAAAAATAGAAGCTCCTAGTATTCTACCCGTCCCACGATAGACATCAATTTTACCTTTTTTCATCAAACCTTCAATGCCTGCATGCAATTGATCCACGATTTTACCTTTACGTTTTTGTACTTGTGAGAAATCCAATGAGACGTCACCTGTATTCACGCCGAATTCATTCGCTTCTTGACGTGTTACGCGGTAGACTTCTGCACTTTTTAGCATCGCTTTACTCGGGATACACCCACTATGCAAACACGTACCGCCAAGTTTGGATTTCTCTACAATTGCTGTCGTCAAACCTAATTGAGCCGCGCGAATGGCTGCTACATATCCACCAGTTCCGCCACCTAATATCACTACGTCATATTCTTTACTCAACGTAAAGGACTCCCTTCGCTTACAGTATTGAACTAAATTTAGACAGACGAGTGTAGCGGTGGACAGCTCCCCTGCCTACCGCTATGACTCATCTGCTAGATTATTTATTTGAAATAATACTTTTTTCGTTGCGCAAAAATGTACTTCTTAATGCGCCAACTCTTGCAATGCGTTCTTCTGCCAAACGGTCTGCAGCCTGGTAGGATGGAATGCCGTCTCGTTTTGAGATAGCGAAAATCTTTAGGATTGTATCGTAAATACCTTCTACTCGCTTTAATGCACGTTCTTTATTGTAACCGATCAATTCGTCCGCTACATTGATGACGCCACCCGAGTTGATCACGTAATCTGGAGCGTAGACGATGCCCATTTCATGCAAGCGATCGCCATGTTCCGGATCCTTCAATTGGTTATTAGCAGAACCCGCAATGACTTTTACTTTCAATTGTGGAATCGTTTCATCGTTAATCACCGCACCAAGAGCACATGGAGCAAAGATGTCCGCTTCTTGTGAGTAAATTGCATCCGTCGCAACAGCTGTTGCCCCGAACGCCTCCACTGCACGCTGGACTGCCGCTTCATTGATATCCGTAACAATCAATTTTGCGCCTTCTTCATGCAAGTATTCGCAAAGTGTGTAGGCAACATTTCCAACACCTTGAACCGCAATGGTTTTACCTGCCAATGAATCATCGCCGAATGCTTCCTTCGCAGCGGCTTTCATTCCTTTATAGATACCGAGCGCAGTAACGGGGGAAGGGTTTCCTGACGTGCCTTCTCCTGAAGAGATACCCGTAACAAAATTTGTTTCTAAATGGATTAAGTCCATATCGTATTCAGTAGTCCCTACGTCTTCCGCTGTAATATAGCGTCCGTTTAGCCCCTCTATGTAACGACCCAATGCACGGAAAAGCTCATCGTTCTTATCCGTTTTCGGATCTCCGATTATAACCGTTTTTCCGCCACCAAGATTCAGTCCGGCTGCGGCGTTCTTATATGTCATCCCTTTAGCCAATCTCAATGCATCTTCAATCGCATGTTCTTCGCTAGCATACGTCCACATGCGGGCGCCACCAAGTGCCGGTCCAAGTGTCGTATCATGAATTGCGATAACCGCTTTCAATCCCGATGTCTTGTCATAACAAAGCACCAGTTGCTCATAGTCGTGATCTTCCATGTACGTAAACAATTCCATAAGTATCCCTCCAGGCTAGTAAAAAATATAAAGATTCGTGCGTCTAGTTCTGATTCTAAATTTCCCACGGCAAAAATGCAAATTTGACACATTTTGGATATTACTTCCGCAGCAGGTTTTGTAAACAATCTACCTATATCGTACATGATGGCAGAGTCCTTGACAATCCATGACCACACGGTAAAATTAAATTGGTAAGGGGTTGAAGGATATGGTACGTCTTGCTGCGTTTATAGTACTGTTGATTCCAGGGATTGCAGCGGCTCTAGGAATAAAATTAATGCGTGATTCATTGTTCGGGCATCTTTTTTCGCCATTCCCATTCATTTGGATGCAATTTTTAGGCGGTTTTATACTATTTGCCGCAGGTCTTGGTTTCTTTGCAGGCTTTTTGTTACGCCGAGACCGCAGATCTGGACGGGCAGCTGACAGATTTAAAAAAGACTTGAAATAAAAGGGCCAAGGTACACTACCTTGATCCTTTTATTTTTTTGCGCACACGCTTCGGATAATCCGTAATCCAACCTGTCACTTCGGGGGTATTGGATAAAAAGGATTCTGCACCCGTTACGCCGTACATTCGTAATATCTTCCCACTTTCGAGCAGCTGACTCTTAAACGGATCTTTCCATAATCGCTTATGGAAATGAAAGGCATCGACTCCATATAAATCTAGATTTTGCCAATCGACCGATTTTTTTCTAAGCAATAAAGCGGTTTCCATGTTGGAGTCTAACTCTTTTACTATACGCATCGTTTCATAATCAAATGAAGAGAGATGGACGGTAGACAACGGTTCCACATAATGCAAAATTTGCTCGAGTGCAACAACTTGCCCATATACCGTTTCCTTTATTTCGATATTCAGCGCCAAATTATGTTCAGAACAGAAAGAAACTACATCAAATAAGATAGGTATGGGGTGACCGAACATTCGTCTGTAACTGCCCTTACCTATTTTAATGTGCTGCAGTTCCTGTGCTGTCAATTGATCAATGCGCTGATCAATTCCGGCGAGACGTAATAATTCATTGTCGTGAATTACAACTAATTGACCGTCGCTCGTTTGCTGCACATCCAATTCGATTCCATCTGCACCTTTTTGTACAGCCCCTAAAAAAGCGCGCATCGTATTTTCAAAATAATGTCCGGATGCGCCACGGTGAGCAAATATTTTACTATCAGACATTTAATGCTCCTTCGCTCGTTAGTTCGAAAACACCTTTCGTCACGCGACTCAACATACTCGTTTTATCGCCTATTACAATATGGACGCCAGGATGTGCTTCACGCGTAATTTCAATTTTAGGCTTGCTAGCCACTTGCACAAGTTGCAATTTATTTTTTATTGTCTGATCAAGTGATACAATGTCTTGCCGTTTAACTTGCAATGTCTTTTCTAGCATATCTAACTGTCCATCCGGGAGACTCGCTTTGACGCTCGTCATCTTATCCAGTGTCTGCTCAATTTTCTTCAGTTTCGTATGCTCCGCTTTGAGCTTTTCCGCCAATCGCTGAATTTCTTCTAGCTCCATTTCTTTATTGACACCTTTGACGATCAGTTTCGTTAAACGTTCATGGCTATTGCCAACCGTTGCACATTCAATAGAAAACATCGCTTCTGCAACGCCACCGATCACCCGACCTTTATGTTTATCAATACAAATATGATCACCGTATAACTCAGATCCAAGTGAATAGAGACCGATGTTGACTCGTTCCCCGTAAATTTTGCAGTTATTCGCATGTTTTACATAAACATTTTTCTTCGCCTTAATAACGGTTTCTCCTCCACCAAACACGCCGCCTTTAATATAGACATCGCCTTCTTCAGAGTAGATTTCCTTAGCGTTTGTTACACCTTCTTTTCCTTCGATAGAAATATCCCCAGTAGCATTGACCGAGAAGCCCGCCAAAACCGTTCCCATTACACGCACTGAACCATCAAACGTAATCGATCCCGTTTTCGTCCCCACGTCATCCGGAATGATCAATTGCTTACCGACACTAATTGCTCCGTTCAGTTCTTCGAGTGCTCCGCCATGCAAAGCGCGTAAGACGATTTTGCCATCTTCCTCAAACTCCCCGACGGATTTTCGATCATAGACCAGTTTTATATCCTCGCCTTTTTTAGCCGCTATCGGTTCACCAAAGACGTTATAGCCTTCAAATCCATCTTTAGCGGGCGTCTTTTCACCCAACCATTCATCTTTCACAATCGGCGTCACGAAATTCAACTCATAGTGATCGACAGAGCCATCATCGCGAAGAATAGGTTTACGATCTGGCATCGCAATATACTCGACCTGTGCATCTTCCCCTTTAATAGGTTCTTTACCTACCGCAATAATCATTGGATTGCTCGGAAGATACGCCAGGCTGAATAGACTTTCTTTATCATAGCGTACTTCTCTCTGATCGAGTATTTCTTCCGCCTGCTTCAGGAACTGCTCTTTATTTGCAAGAAATTCTTCATTCGTTGCATGAATATACAATTCTACTTTCATTTTACTAGGTGATATATATACTTCGCAAGGTGCGGAATACGACCCAATTTCATGCTGACCTTCCGTTTGAAGTGCTTTCATCAGCTCTTTGAATGAATTCAGTTTCAATCTAGGAATTTTAGAAGCCAGTGCGTCAAATGATTTAAGTGGATATCCAGCTTTCTTCGTATTCATGATTACTTTATTATTTTCTTCCAGAAGTTCAAAATGTTCATTTTCAACTAACAACGAAATCCCTCCCTCTTTATTTAGTAGTATAGAAGATTGCCACACACTACAGGTAGCTCTTTTTGCGAGTACCCCACGTAAATAAGCATTTTCTCACAGCATCATTCGGTTTTTTTACCCTAGGAATCAATTATAGACTTTATACCCACGATACGATGGTTGCAGAGCTCATGCATACACCACTTCTTGAATTATAATGTTTTGGAATTAAACCCCATTTTAATTCATGTGCAGAATAGTGAAGTATTGAGCGGCCAAACAAACTTTATGAGCGCTTTGAGCTGAGTATAGAGCGGACGCAAATGATGACTTACCCCCTGTCAAGTAGACACTCGATAAAACGCACATGAAGAAGTACTCTACAATCCGTATGTAATCTCTTATCTATCATGCAACCTGATTGTTTCTGTACGCAATAGGCGTTCCAGATAGTTTCCTTT
>NZ_PDZF01000020.1:0-45335 GCF_002743425.1 Sporosarcina sp. P7
TAAAGAACTTAAAGAATCTTTAAAAATAAAGAATAAAGACCAAGTCGAGATGAATCTCGACGTCGCATGTGTTGTCATTAATTATCTGAATGAGAAAACCGGTAAGCAATTTATAGCTACATCTGTAGCTATAAAGATATTAATTCATGCAAGAGTGGGAGAGGGCTATACACGAGTGGATTTCATATGATTAATTGATCGTTATGTATCCCAGTGGATCAATCCAAAATACCAGGCACACTTGCGTACTCTGAAGCTATTTACTGATACCAACTTGTAGGATAATTTTTAAAAATTACAATAGCTGAAAAATCTTAAACATAATATATTAGCTTTGTTTAAAACCCTTAAATTAGGAAGCATGAAAGGAATTTCATACAAAAGTTAGCTAGTCAAATAGAAAGATATTTAAAAAGTTATAATTAATAGTTATAAAGGGTACAAACTATTTGAAAAATTCTGAAACGGTATTATAATAAGGTATAGATGGGAGTGATATCAGTGGTTCAAAAGGATTTTCGCATGAAGGGATACAAATATAAGATTCATCCGAATGTTGAACAACAAAAAATGATTAACCAAACCATTGGTTGTGCTCGGTTCGTTTATAATCATATACTATTTGAGAATTTGGAACGTAGAAAGAGATCTTTACCATGGCTTTCAAAATTTGATGCCATAAAAATCCTCCCTGAATTAAAAAAATCGTTTGAGTGGTTAAAGGAAGCGGATTCTATTGCACTTCAATCAAGCATTGAATACTTGTATCAGGGCTTTAAACGTTATAATAAAATGAAAAAAGTTTTGCACAAAAAAACTGTTAAAAAATATGAAGAAATTAACTATATTCCTACGGAGTATGATAATCTAGGTCATCCTCGATTTAAAAATAAGAAGCACTCAGTCCAAAGTTATACAACCAAAAACTCCCGTGGATGTATAGAAATTAAAGAAAATCGAATTAAACTACCCAAATTAGGATGGGTACGTTTTTCCAAATCTCGTGACGTTGAAGGTATAATTAAAAGGGTTACAGTTAGTAAGAGTCGATTGGGGAAATATTCAGTTTCTATAATCTGTGAGTTGGCGTATTCACCATATAAACCTGCAAAGAACGAATCGATTGGCATTGATTTAGGTATTACAAATCTATTAGTTTTATCAAATGGAGAAATAGTCCGCAATCCCAAGACGTTTCAATCTTACAAAAAAAGATTGGCATTTCTGCAACGAGCATTGGCACGAAAACAAGAGGGATCGAAATCTTGGGAGGAAAATAAAAGGAAAATAACGAAAGTTCACCAGAAAATAAAATGTTTTCGAGAAGACTTTTTGCAAAAACTTTCCACTCGTTTGATTCACGAAAACCAAGTGATAGGATTAGAAAGTTTGCAAGTCAAGTCAATGGTGAAGGAAAAGCAATTGAGTGAAGCAATCCATGATGCAAGTTGGTCGAAATTTGTAAACATGTTGAATTACAAAGCTAATTGGTACGGAAGGATAATAATATCAATTGATTCATTCTTTGCATCTAGTCAACTTTGTAGTGAGTGTGGTTTTCAAAATAAAGAAATTAAAAATCTTAAAATACGCTCATGGGTTTGTCCATCGTGTAGAGCAGTACATGATCGAGATCTTAACGCAGCAAAAAATATTAAAATAGAAGCTATCAGATTATATAAATTAGAAAGAGATTCCGCGTGTATTTAAAACTAATTCAACCGTTGGGACCCGGGGATAGCCTGATTACTTTGTGCTAGAAGTACAATTGCCCAGGAATTTCTTGCCTCGCAATAAGAATGCAAGGTGAGGAAGTTCAATAATTTGTGTAAGTCTCTTTAATTTTTAATAGAGAATATTCTCGAAGTAAAAAAGATGATTAAGTCAATAAAATCATACTCAACCATTCCTAATAAGATTTTAGGAATGACTATGAAAAGGAGAAATTAAATGTTTTTAAAAATGCCTGAAGGAATTAGTTTAAATGGAGATGAAATTTTAACAACTTATTTCAGCCCTAACGATAATAGTTCTATGATTTTGGTACTAGGTGAAAACATGAATAATGAAAAGGATGGTTGCTCATTTGTATACTTGTATCAATGTATTGATGGTGAAGTAGATCATGGGATTGATGCATTCGTTTTTAGCAGTGGAGAAAAAGCTCGAAAGTTCGTAAATAGTATACCAGAGATGAGAGCGCTTGATTTTATGCTAGAGGGGTTAGGAGTAACACCACAAATCTGTTAAAGAATAAACTAATAATATTTCAGAAAGGAATTATTCGGGTTGTGTGTGATCGTAATAAAAAAGAGGTCGACTCCTTTAACTTTGAAGGAAGCGGCTTCTTTTTTTGTTAAGTAAAAAATTGTCATAGAGCATAATAATTCTACGTGAGCTGTACAGAAATTAAGTCACAGCTTTACGGAAACATATAGAATTATGCTGAAATAGAGGGTAAGATAGTATCTACAGAATATACGACTGGCTTGAAACCTATTATGAGCGTAAAGCAGTTGAATTAATGAAACGGGATGGATGAAAATGAAAAGGATTTATTTAGTGGGATTCATGGGGTGTGGAAAGAGCGCAATCGGTAAACGGCTGCATACGTTAACAGGTATTCCGTTCTTTGATATGGATCATGAAATTACAGAACAAATGCAAATGACGATTCCTGAGATATTTGATCAATACGGCGAACTGTATTTCCGACAGTTGGAAACAGAATTTCTCGAAAAATTCCCTGAAGAGTATTGTATTGTGGCGACCGGTGGGGGTGTTGCGGTAAAAGAAAAGAATATTCAACTGATGCGTGAAACGGGTATCGTGTTTTTCCTCAACGCATCATTCCGTGATATTTGGCGAAGAATCTCGACTGATGTCAATCGTCCGATTGTACAACAATCTTCGCGGGCAGAATTAGAAGCCCTTTATAAAAAACGCAAATCGAAGTATTTACAGTCTGCCCATTTCACTGTGGAAACAACGGGAAAATCTTTAACGGACATTGCAGAATATATTATCTTTCAAATTGAAAGATATCAATAACTCATTTAAAAAGCGAATGATTTAGTTTGTAGTTGAGCTATCATTCGCTTTTATGCGCTATTAATAAATAGATTGCGCTTACTTATATAAAATGTTAAGATATCAGTGAAGAAAAAATTAACTCAATAATGCGAATGATTGTATGGGGAGAGCGCGCATTAGGCGCCGCCGAAGGAGCAAATAACGAATGTTATGAATCTCTCAGGTAACAAAACGCATACATGACGCATCTCTGGAGAGTGCTGAGTAATCAGCGGCCGAAGAAAGTATGGAAACTGTAAAGCTTTCAGGCAAAAGGACAGGGGTTCTCTTTTATAGGAGACCCCTGTCCTTTTTTTGATGAAGTACATACTGATCGTTCCTTGATCAGAACAAAAAGGAGGAAACAGTTTGACAAATCAATTATTACGTACACCGTTATTTGAAAGTTATAAAGAGTACGGGGGTAAGACCATCGACTTTGGCGGCTGGGAGTTACCTGTGCAGTTCTCTAGTATTAAAGCGGAACACGAAGCTGTTCGGACAAAAGCGGGTTTGTTTGATGTCTCGCATATGGGAGAAGTGTTTGTCAGTGGTGGCGGAGCGCTCGACTATTTGCAAAAGCTTGTGACGAATGATGTTTCCAAACTGAAAATAGGCCAAGCACAGTATACAGTGATGTGTAATGAGCAAGGTGGAACGATCGATGACTTTTTAATTTATAAATTAGAGGAAGCGCGTTATTTATTGGTAGTCAATGCATCGAATATCGAAAAAGATGTAGCTTGGATGGAAAAGCAACGGATTGACAATGTCGTCATTGACAACCAGTCTTCCAATTACGCGTTACTTGCATTGCAGGGACCGATGGCTGAGTCGGTATTACAGAAACTGACGGATGAGCCACTTGAAGAAATCAAGTTTTTCCGTTTTAAAGAACATGTTCAAGTGGACGGAGAAAATGTACTCGTTTCACGTACTGGTTATACGGGAGAAAATGGATTTGAGATCTATGGTACACCCGAAGCAATCCAAAACTTGTGGACAAAGATTTTGCTGGAAGGCAAAGAAGACGGTGTCGTACCTGCAGGTCTTGGTGCACGAGACACATTGCGCTTTGAAGCAGGTCTACCTCTTTACGGTCAAGAATTGAGAGAGGATATTTCTCCATTAGAAGCAGGGCTTGGTTTCGTCGTAAAAGTGAATAAAGAAGAAAATTTCATTGGTAAAGATGTTCTTGTAAAGCAAAAAGAACAAGGTGTGGAACGTAAGCTAGTTGGACTGGAAATGATCGATAAAGGAATTCCACGTACTGGTTATAAAGTGTTTGTGGGTGACCGGGAGATCGGCGAAGTCACAACGGGTACGCAGTCTCCTACATTAAAAAAGAACATCGGTTTTGCGCTTCTATCTACAGAGTTCACTGAGCTTGGTACGGAAGTGGAAGTGGAAATCCGCGCGAAACGTCTGAAAGCAAAAGTCATTGCAACACCTTTCTATAAAAGATCATAAGTGAAAAGGGGTAAAAAATTATGAAGCATCGTTATCTACCTATGACGGAGCAAGATCAGAAAGATATGCTAGAAACAATTGGAGTTTCCTCTATTGATGAACTTTTTTCGGATATTCCGGAGAAAGTACGATTTAAAGGGGAGTACCAAATTAAACCGGCTAAATCCGAAACATCTCTTTTAAAAGAACTTGGACGTTTGGCTGCGAAAAATATAAATGCTCAGGATTATGCTTCGTTCCTAGGAGCGGGAGTCTATGACCACTATCGTCCAATTATTGTAGATCATGTCATTTCACGTTCAGAATTTTATACGGCATATACACCATACCAGCCCGAAATTTCACAAGGCGAGTTACAGGCGATTTTCGAATTTCAGACGATGATTTGCGAATTGACAGGCATGGAGCTAGCGAACTCTTCCATGTATGACGGAGGCACGTCACTTGCTGAAGCGGGGACACTTGCTGCAGGTCATACACGCCGTAAGAAGTTACTTGTATCTGCTACGGTTCACAACGAATCACGCGCAGTTGTGAAGTCATACGCAGACGGGCAGTACATTGACGTGGTAACGATTCCACATACAAACGGTGTAACGGATATCGATAAACTTAAAGAAATGATTGACGATGAGACTGCAGCAGTGCTCGTTCAATATCCGAACTTTTACGGCCAAGTAGAAGATCTACAAGTAATCAGCGATATTGCACATGAACATGGGGCACTATCGATCGTCTCGGCTAATCCACTTGCACTTGGACTCTTGACACCACCTGGCGCGCTTGGAGCGGATATTACGGTTGGAGATGCACAACCATTCGGAATTGCGGAATCATTCGGTGGACCACATTGTGGGTATTTCGCAGTATCGAAAAAGTTGATGCGTAAAGTTCCTGGTCGTCTAGTTGGTGAGACGAATGACGATCAAGGGCGTAGAGGATACGTACTGACATTGCAGGCGCGTGAGCAACATATTCGTCGTGACAAAGCGACATCCAATATTTGTTCAAACCAAGCGCTGAACGCTCTTGCGGCATCCGTTGCGATGACAGCCCTAGGTAAAGAAGGAATTAAAGAAATCGCTTATCAGAATATCGCGAAAACAGCTTATGCGAAACAAGCATTTGAAAAAGCTGGATTTGAAGTGAAATTCGGTCCTGCGCATTTCAATGAACTCGTAGTGGATTGTAAATCACCTATTAAAGATGTCAATAAACGCTTACTTGAACAAGGAATTATTGGTGGATATGATTTAAGTCTCGTAGATGAGAGTCTGGCGAATCACGCACTGATCGCTGTAACAGAACAACGTACGAAAGAAGAAATCGATGCATACGTGCAAGAACTGGAGGCTATCCATGCATAAGGACAATCAATCACTCATTTTTGAACTATCCAAACCCGGACGAATCGGTTATAGCTTACCTGAATTAGATGTGCCTGAAGTAGACGTTACGTCCATTTTGTCTCAAGGCGTAATTCGTACGGAAGACGCGGAACTGCCTGAAGTATCTGAGTTGGACATCATGCGTCACTATACTGCGTTGTCTAACCGTAATCATGGTGTCGATACAGGATTCTATCCATTAGGTTCTTGTACGATGAAATACAATCCGAAAATTAACGAAGCAGTTGCTCGTTTCCCAGGCTTCGCACGCGTTCACCCGCTACAAGACGAATCCACTGTACAAGGTGCACTCGAAGTAGTATACGATCTGCAACAACATTTAGCTGAAATCACGGGTATGCCACAAGTTACATTGCAACCTGCAGCTGGCGCGCATGGCGAGTGGACAGCATTGATGATGATCCGTGCTTTCCATGAGGCGAACGGTGATACGCAGCGCACGAAAGTACTTGTTCCAGACTCCGCTCACGGAACAAACCCAGCTTCTGCAACGGTTGCTGGCTTTGACACCGTAACAGTGAAGTCAAATGAAAAAGGCTTAGTAGATCTTGAAGATTTGAAGTCAAAAGTAGGTCCTGATACAGCGGCGTTGATGTTAACGAATCCGAATACGCTAGGTCTTTTCGAAGAAGACATCTTAGAAATGGCGGCAGTGGTTCACGGAGTCGGTGGAAAACTCTATTACGACGGTGCGAACTTGAATGCGGTTATGTCCAAAGCACGCCCCGGCGACATGGGCTTTGATGCAGTTCACTTGAACTTGCACAAGACGTTCACAGGTCCTCACGGCGGTGGGGGACCAGGTTCAGGTCCGGTAGGTGTAACAGATGAATTGGCGGCATTCATGCCAAAACCCGTTGTTCAAAAAGTAGATGATCGCTTCGTGTTGAATTACGACGTGCCACAATCTATTGGTCGTGTGAAGCCGTACTACGGAAACTTCGGTATTTACCTACGTGCGTATACGTATATTCGTTCAATGGGTCCTGACGGCTTAAAGGCTGTAACGGAATACGCAGTACTCAATGCGAACTATATGATGCGTCGTCTAGAGCCATACTTCGACCTTCCGTATACACAGCACTGTAAACACGAATTTGTTTTGTCTGGTCGTCGTCAGAAGAAACTTGGTGCACGTACACTCGATATGGCGAAGCGTTTGCTAGACTTTGGTTATCATCCGCCAACAATCTATTTCCCGTTGAACGTAGAAGAGGCTATAATGATCGAGCCGACAGAAACGGAATCCAAAGAAACATTGGATAACTTCATCGAAGCGATGATTCAAATTGCTAAAGAAGTAGAAGAGAATCCGGAAATCGTTCAAGAAGCACCACACACAACTGTCATTGGACGCCTTGATGAAACGAAGGCAGCGCGTAAGCCTGTGTTGCGTTATATAAAAGAACAGTCACCAGTAGAAGAAACAGTACAATAATAAAATACATTGAATGGAGCGCCGCTAAAAGTTAGCGGTGCTTTTTGAATTGAAAATACTATAGCACTCTGGTCACTCTTCCGTTATACACAGGGTGTTTGAAGAATACAATATTAAGAACCAATAGATCATCGGAAGAGAAATAATGATTCGATTTTTATATGCTGTAAACCCCATGGTTCATGAAGATATCTCGCGGAACGTGTGGACTACATATGGATAGCAGTAAGAATAAAACTAGTTCTAAACATAGTCTCGTAAAATCAAAATTGTATATTATACGATAAACAAATGACCGATGTCAACCGTAAATTTGAGAAAATTCGAATTATGTGTTATACTGTATATGTACAAGTAAACAGGACGGTATGTAATACTCCTGCGCAACTTATTCCAGTTAGGAATGAAGGGCGCATTTTTTGAATTTGAAAAATGGGTGGTTGTATTTCGATGAAATAAGATGTGAAAACACGGATTACGTTAATTAGATTAACTGTAAAGTAGTTATCAAAGAATTTATAGGAGGAGATTGTCTAGTGAATTTAATTAATGAAGAAATTACTCATAACGTGTTTGGTGAAGGAAATATCGTGGAACACGAGGAGTCATTTATCACCGTTGACTTCAATAAAGATCGTAAAAGATTTGTCTATCCCGATGCATTCGAGAATTTTATTACTTTAAACAATCGAAGTATGGCAGAGTCTTTAGAGAAGGTCTTCGTGGAACGAAGAGCAGAAGAAAAAATATTGGAAAAGAAGCGTAAAGAAGAGAAGGCTATCCGGGCGCTTGAACAGCAACGTAGGGAAATATTAAAGAACCATAAAATTCATGAAAGCTCACAAATTGTCTTCTGGTTAGATAAAGAAAGACAGTTTGAAGTATTTAGTGATTGGGAAATATCTACTGGAAGCATACAAAGTGGGAAGAATAAAGGATTACCCAACCCAGTAACTCGTTTGCGTCCGAACAGTGCAGGTGTTCTGACTGTGAGAACTTCAGATCAAGCGGAAACGGAAAGAACCATTACGGGTCTTTTCATGGTTGATGATACGTTTACTGGAAGTATCGGCGAGGACGGTTTGGTGCCTACACACCCTGAATATAGAATTCAACTTACAGAAGAAGAAGCCGAGAAAATGCTTTTCTGGAATTACTATAAAAATAAGAACTATCCTGAACGTACATCATGGAATTCAGGTACATTCCGTTACTTTGATAATATTTGGACAGCTCAAATTTTAAAAGATATTATCGCGTTAAAAACGGATGAAGAGCAAATCAAAGAAGCACAAGAATTTCTGAACTATTTCTGCAAATTAAATGCCATTGACATAAATAATATTCCGGAAGCTGAAGGAGTTTTACGTTAACGTGTAAAATGACTTTGGATGGAATACTTTATTACATTACACGTAAAGCTACCAGATACGGGCACGTGATGACGAGCCGGTAACTGGTAGCTTTTTACTTTTTAAAATTGTTCTATTGATATAGCATATAGCATGCTGAGAATACTATATCAAGTGATTAGTAACATACAGCGTACAGAATAAAAAGTGGTTATCGATCGGACTATAAAATGAAGACCCAAATAGCTAAATATTTGGATCGTCTTGTCTTTTAATTTCCCAGGTAATGAAA
This sequence comes from Sporosarcina sp. P7, assembly GCF_002743425.1. Taxonomy (NCBI): domain Bacteria; kingdom Bacillati; phylum Bacillota; class Bacilli; order Caryophanales; family Caryophanaceae; genus Sporosarcina; species Sporosarcina sp. P7. The sequence goes on from NZ_PDZF01000020.1 coordinate 9,034, forward strand.
AGCGATGACAATCATTACGATGAAAAGCGTGGTATATGTTAGCGCAAAAGAAGTGAGAGTTCATATGTTTCAGAAATAATATAGTGACTTTGTCATGATGTGTTTTCGAAAGTTATATTCATGGATTTGAATACAAAGAAGCGTCACTCTAAATGAAGAGTGACGCTTCTTGCTTTACATATTAGTAAATATCTCGTTCCCAAAAACGTTGCTGTGTAATAGCGAGTATAAAATCATCATTAAACGTAGCGCTATTTTCTCCAAGTATGATACCCGGTCCCTTTTTTGCGTCAGATGCTGTGAAAACAGTGTTTCCGGTTTTGGCAACACCAATCGGTTTATAATGTCTGAATGCCTCATTGATGAAATAGACACTATCGGCATTGAACTTCGCTTGATTGGCTGCGTTTCCGCCTACTATATAGAGAGAGTCGAATAAAACGGGTGCTGTAGTCATAAACGTTTCATTGACATGAATCTCCAATCCGTTTTTACCTGTTACCGTACCAAGCTTCTCACCGATCGTATATGCCCAAACTCCATACTTTGCTAGATGTTCAATTGTCGACTTCACTTCTTCGTCAGAGAATCCGTCACCAATGAGAATACCAACCTTCAAACTGTATGGATAGCGGGGAGTATTTTCTTGGCTCAGCGCAGGGGATGACTCTGTAACATTGACTTGTTCACCAGTTGGCTTATTCACTCCTACATTGTTTGCGATTAGTGTAGCCATTTCCTGATCGACGTTTGCGAACATATCCACTACTTGTTGTCTCACACTTATACTACTCACTTTTCCGATCTCAAAGCTAAACGCGTTAATAATATGTTGTTTTTCCGGCGGTGACATACTATTCCAGAAGAGTCGAGCTTGAGAAAAGTGATCTTTGAATGATTCGCTTCGCGCTTGAATAATTCGACCTTCCACTTTTTCAGCATAGTGAACAAATCCGCCTTCTTTTGCTGTGGAAGTGGAAGGTGTATTATCAGCCAAGGAATTTTTATGATAACTTACTTTGCCGACATCAATCCGCTGACGATTGAATCCATTTCTCTGATTGTTATGGAATGGACATACTGCACGATTAATCGGAATTTCTGTAAAGTTTGGCCCACCGAGGCGGTATAGTTGAGTATCGAGATAAGATAAAAGTCTTCCCTGTAAAAGTGGATCATTAGTGAAATCTATACCTGGCACTACGTTGCCGGGATGGAAGGCGGCTTGTTCAGTTTCAGCAAAGACGTTCGTGACGTTTTGATTTAACGTCATTTTGCCGATGATTTTAACAGGCACTATCTCTTCTGGCCACAGTTTTGTTGCATCGAGAATATCAAAATCGAACATGAATTCGTCTTCTTCTGCAATCAATTGGACGCCAAATTCATATTCAGCAAAATAGCCTTTATCAATACATTCCCATAGATCTTTGCGTTGGAAGTCTGCATTTTTTCCAGCGATTTTCTGCGCTTCGTCCCATACTAATGAATGTACGCCGAGTATCGGTTTCCAATGAAATTTTACGAAAGTAGCTTGACCTTCACTGTTGATCAACCTGAATGTATGAACACCAAAGCCTTCCATCATTCGCCAACTTCTAGGAATCGTGCGGTCCGACATTTGCCACATCACCATATGGGCGGACTCTTGATTGTTTGCTATGAAATCCCAGAAGGTATCATGGGCAGAGGCTGCTTGAGGCATATCTGTGTCCGGTTCAGGTTTGACTGCATGAACAAGATCGGGAAATTTCATGCTGTCTTGGATGAAAAACACAGGTAAATTATTTCCGACCAAATCGTAATTTCCTTCTTCTGTATAAAACTTCACCGCAAAACCCCGGACATCTCTTGCCGTATCAACCGATCCTAGATTTCCAGCTACGTTAGAAAAACGAGTGAAAACGGGTGTCTTCTGTCCTGCTTTCTGGAGAAAGTCAGCTGTTGTATAGTCTTTCATTGATTCGTATAACTCGAACTCACCATGTGCTGCATATCCTCTTGCATGAACAACTCGTTCAGGAATCCGTTCACGGTCAAAGTGCATGAGTTTTTCTTTTAAATGGATTCCTTCCATTAAAGTAGGTCCACGTACTCCAGCTTTTAATGACTCTTCATCATTGGATACTTTCACTCCTTGATTGGTCGTAAGCTTTTTCCCTTTATTGTCCACTTTAAATTGATCCAACTGCTGACTTTTTCGATTCTGTTTTCTATTCATATTTTCGTTTGCCGATTCATCTTTCACGAAATTCCCTCCATTTACTGGTATATGATGATGAATACTTCACGTCCCATTTATACCGTATGTGTAAGCGAAGATAAAAATTCCGATAGTGTATGTGATGAGATTAAAATTACATACATTTTAATGAAAGGGCTAGGAATGGATGTAAAGTATAGCTATGTATATCATTTGTTTTGCATTGTAAGGCAGTTTTTATATGTGTTCCGCTCTATTTTAAGACAAATAGTAAAATGCCAGGCACGGAGACATTTTAGGATTGTCTGTGCCTGGCAGGGAAAATTATCTATTATCTATCTTTTCGGGATATAAATCATGTTGAAAAAGTCTTTCTTTAGCCATTTGTTCAAAATACGTTCCAGGTTTCCCGTAATTGCAATACGGATCAATTGAGATACCACCACGCGGGGTGAACTTGGCCCATACTTCAATATAGCGTGGATCCATTAAATGAATCAAATCTTTCATAATTAGATTTGCACAATCTTCATGAAAACCTGGATGATTTCGGAAACTGAACATATAAAGCTTTAACGATTTACTTTCTACCATTTTCACATCAGGAATATAGGATATATATATGGTAGCAAAGTCAGGTTGGCCAGTGATTGGACACAGGCTAGTGAATTCAGGAATATTAAATTTAACAAAGTAATCATTGTCTTGATGTTGATTTTCAAACGTTTCTAAAATGTCTGGATCATATTCATAGTTATATTTTGTCTCTTGATTGCCGAGTAATGTCAGGTTGTTTTTACTGTTTTCTAGCATTTTTCAAACCCCTTTTAATGTACTTCTGAAACATTTGGTTCATATATATTTAACTTCATCACAACTTGTCTAATTCCACCCGCAACAATTAACTGCATTAACACTTTCGCTATCCATTGTCCGAGTATAGCAAATGGAACCAATTCCCACGGCACGAAGTGAAGCCCTAGTGGACCGATACCAATAATTACAAATAAACTAGAGTCTAAAAAGCCGGCCACAACACCGGAAAATAGTACTCTTTTTACAAAAGGTAATTTAAAGCGGGTGTAAATTTCAGTATCTGCTGTTTCCGAAACAATAAAACTAAGTGTACTTGCAAAGACGATCCATAGTTGATCCCCTAATAAATGACTTGTAAGAGCAGATAATAAAAGTGCGACTCCAATCAATATGTATGTTTGATGTCTTCCGAATCTATTTTGGACCATATCTCTCATGACAAGTGTTAATCCAATGAACAAAGTACCGTAGGGAATAATGAGTGGACCTAGTTCAAGTGGTGCAAATCGTGCTGTAATTACATTGGCAAGAATGATGGATAATAAATAAATCGTAATTCGGATCATGAGGCATGTTGTCCTTGTAAGTATTTCGCTAGTCCGTCATTTCTCAGCTTGCAAGCGGGACATTCTAGGCAGCCATTGGCGATCACACCGTTATAGCAAGTTAATGTGTTGTCTCTTACGTACTCCAGCCGACCCATTTGATCCGCTAATTTCCAAACTTCTGCTTTGTCTTTCCACATTAAAGGAGTGATTAAATCAAATGTATAGTCCATTGCTAAATTCAACGTCGTATTTAAAGAACGAATAAACGCATCACGACAATCCGGATATCCACTGAAATCCGTCTCGCTTACACCGGTTATAATCGCATTCGCGCCAATTGATTTAGCATAGATTGCTGCAAATGAAAGAAATATATGATTCCGTCCCTCGACAAATGTATTGGGGACACTTCCTTCCTCTGCTTCAATTTGCATGTCTTTTCTGGTCAAGGCGTTCGAGGTTAACTGATTGAGAACGTCCATTTGGATGATTTTTTGTTTAACTCCTAAGTCTTTCGCGATCTTTGTAGCGCAATCAACTTCCGACTTATGTCTTTGCCCATACAAAAACGTGACGGTTTCTACTTCATCAAATTCTTCCATTGCCCATAATAGGCAAGTGGTAGAATCTTGTCCGCCACTAAATACTACAACTGCTTTATTCACTCTACATTCCTCCATAGTTTTGTTTTTAGAGGGGATGGTTACGAACCCTCTGCAATAATCGAAGTAACTTACCTACATATAGCTAAGACACCTATGATTATCAATAGTTAAATATACACGTTAATTATACTTTTCACAAGTAGATTGAGAATGCTAACAGTAACTGGTATCTTTAATAAAACATGATGAAAGCTGAAGTTATATCCATGTTAGATAATATTTTTATAGATGCAACAATTCGGGAAGCGACAACAAAAAAGATTGATTTTTCGGTCATTTAAATAATACAAAGGCATATGTGTGATACTAACGTCATAAGAACGACGGTGCGATTTCCCTTTAATAAAATCAATATGCGATACCGGTGCTGTAATCAATAATCTTTTCTAATTTTCGATTAGTTGTATTTACAGAATAGTAGTAAAAGAATCAAAAATTGTGTATTCCAGTTAAGTTGGGAGGATCAGACAAGTAGTGATCTAGAAATCATTATAGATTAAGCATAATTCAACGAAATAGTAGAATGGAGTGTATTCAATGTACGAATTAAAAACTAAAGAAACCGATCGTAGTGTCATTGAATTTATTGAGGAAATTGGTCAACCTAAAAAGCGTGAAGATGCTTTTAAATTAGTAGATATCTTCACCGAAACGACGGGGTATAAAGCGAAAATGTGGGGACCTAGTATTATAGGGTTTGGCAAATATCATTACAAATATAGTTCTGGTCATGAAGGGGATGCGCCAATCGTAGGTTTTTCACCACGAAAAGCCAAAATCAGTTTATATATAACACTTGAAAATGAAGAGCGAGAGAAACTACTGAAGGATTTCGGGAAATATACAACAGGTAAATCCTGTATATACGTCAACAAAATTGCGGATATTGAAATAGAGATATTAAGGAAATTAATAAAACAATCTGCGGCCTTTATTAAAGAAATCTATCCAAACACAGAAAAACTATAGAGTGGAGTATGTGCAATAGATATCCATTGCATTATTTAGCGATGCTGTTTTACAAGAGAAGAGGAAAGGTGGAAGATTTCTTTGACGATATATGAGATGAAAAATGATTTATCGATTAAAGGGAGAAATGGGATCTCATTTATCCTATCTGCTAGTGTAATTTGGTTGATTATTACCATTATATTTATGCAGTCAATAGAAATAACTCAGAAAAATATGTGGATGCTTTTTTCAACAGGTTTAATGTTCCCGCTTTCAGTTGGTATTTCATATGTACTAAAGGCCGATTGGAAATTTAAAAATAATGCCTTAGGTAGTTTAGGGTTATATTTGAATCTAGCACAGATTCTCTATTTTCCGATACTTTTTTGGAGTATGTTAAAAAGCCCACAGGAAGCAATTATGATATTTGCCATTATTACGGGGGCGCACTTTTTCACATATGGGTGGTTTTATAATGCCAAACCTTATTATATATCGGCTCCAATTATTGCGATCGGCATAATGTTTTTAGGCCTTTATACAACGGCAGACAATCTATGGGTGATACCCCTCTCTATGGTTGGCGTATTATTACTATTAAGCATCGCACTACATATGGATTATAGAAAGGTAGTGAAGCGAATATGACTAATGTTTATTGGATTATTTTCCTTCACGCAATAGGTAGCCTAGCGATTTCCATAAAATCAAGTAATATTAAATGTCGAATTTAATTGAAGTCTTGAATGATAAAGTGTAGGCAATACAAAAAGACAGTTCCAAAACGGGAACTGTCTTTTTTGCTTGGAACTATTATTGATACTATGTATGGGACTTCAATAGTTATGAATAAATTCCTTGCACTCTGTTCAATAGGCTATCCAGTCGCTGGCTACTTCTTACAACGCTTGGATGTGTGATTCCCAAGAATTCGGCTTTCTTATACATGATAATTCTCTTTACTTCAATTCTAAACAATAGTAAATGTTTTTTAATAGATTTATTCATTTTCTTCCTCCGTAATATATATTACGCTTCAAGTCATGTGGCGGTTATCTTGTTCGTCATAGAAGCAACTTACTTATCATATATAAAGCGAAATGAAAAGTATGTCGCATTTTGACTGACTACTATATTATTTTCAGATTATGACGGAAATGTGTATGATGATTGATAATTCAAGCATTATAGGCGGAATAAAACACCCTTAAATCGACACTACTGTTGTTTAATGTATAAATCACTGTGAATAATAGAAGCTTACTATTATATACTTGTGATCATATGGAATTACAACATTCACAAGCCATTACGGTCTTTGAAAGTAATGCGCATCTTTGTATGGAAATCAGAGTCTATAACTAGACTGAGTGACACCGCGTAAAAATATTCATAACCAAGAAAAAGAGGTTGTCTTGAACAATTCAAGACGACCTCTTTTTCGTTTTAATAACCAATGGGTGAATCGGTTTCCCATTCATCACGAGTAGCTTGTCGATGCTGCTTCTGTAACTGGCGGATTCGTTCTTCATATTGAATGTTCTTCTCGTAATGGTAAGTAAGCGCAATCGACATATATAATTCATTCAACTGTGATACTGAAAGGCCTTTTGTCTGCTTCGCTATTTCTTCAATTTGTTCTTCCGAAAGTATCTTTTTGCGATCCAGTTTTTCCATGTATAGCTTACGAACTTCTCGTGTCGGGGATTTGATTTCATATGTGCTGTCAAATCGGCCTGCACGGTTGATGAGGGCAGGGTCAATGCGTTCAGGATAATTGGTCGTACCAATTATGAATAGGCCGTCACGGACATGTACGCCATCTAGAATGTTCAGAAATGTGCTTCTCATATGTTCAGGCATGGAGTCCATATCTTCAATGACGAGGATGGCGGGTGCTAGGCGTTCGACTGTAGTGAACACTTCTTGTACGGAATGACTTCCTGTGAATTCCGTGATTTGCCAGTAGACGACAGGTGCGTCAGTTGTTCCGGTGATGGAACGCACAAGCGTCGTTTTGCCGTTACCCGGAGATCCGTACAGCAAGATCCCTCTTTTATATGGCAGCCCGTATTCTTTAAAGAAAGCCCCACCGTCTCGGAAGAATTCATCGATAGAACGAAATAGATCATTTTTCAAATGTTCATCGAGCAGGACGTCACTGCGCTCGATTTGTGTGCCAGCGCCATACGTCTTTTTTTCCATACCTTCTTCCGTATCCACTAAATACGTAATATTCGTTTTCATCGCTTCTCGTTGAAGTTGATTCAGCACTTCGATGAAATCTTTGACGTGACTCGCAGATGGCGCAAATACTGTATGCTCTGACCAAGTGGAGCCTGTCGCGACATAATAGCTAATATTGGCGATGGCGATTTGATGTTCAGGAAAGAATAGCAACTGATTGTCAATTGTTTCAGCGCCTTGTAGTGAAAATGCATCAGTTGATACGTCTTGCTGAATCTTTTGTGTCGGCAATGTGGCGTAGATATGACTAAGTGATTCATAAGGCAATTGTTTGCGATGAATCAATTCAGGAAGCATCGTTTCTGTGTAAGAAGCGAATTCATCGACTTGGATGATTTGCCAATCGGCAGGTGAACGTTGTTGAAGTGTGTCAAGAATCGCTTCAATGACGACACCGTAATTGTGATAATGTGTCAATTTTTCGTATTGTGCCGAATGAAGTGGAATTAAAAAAGATGGTATCATTACTAAAACACTCTCCCTATAAATAAGTAGATCCTCCTTTTTAAGGAGGATCTACAATGTTATTTTGTTTTAATTTTACCTGACCACTGTTTAAATCCACCACGTAGCTGATAGATTTCTGTACAACCTTTTTTCTTCAAGAACAGCGCTGCACGGCCTGTACGGCTAGTGTTTTGGTCATAAAGATAAACGGGTTTATCGGGGCGGATTTCCTTATAGCGCTGTGAGAACTGTGTAAATGGAATATTACGCGCACCTAAAATATGTCCAGCTTCGAAATCTTTTGGTTCACGCACATCGATCAATTGTGCTTTGCGATACCCTTTAATAAACTCTTCTTGTGTCAGACTGGTCAATGCCTTCCCGACCCGTATGTATGTTATAACGAAATACAAAATGACCGCGAGCACGGCTACTCCCAAAATATAATAACTCAAAAAAACTTCCCCCTTCATCAATATCTCTATTATAAAGATTATCTGGCATCAGTTCAATCCTAATGATAAAATGAAATGCGTTATTGTTTTTTTCATTGACGATTTCCTATACTATTGGTGGAGTATAAACACGAAGGAGAATAGATTATGACAAAAGCCGTGTGGCATTATGTAGACTCTGGGAAATGTAGTCCTTCCTTCAATATGGCGCTGGACGAAGCGCTGCTTGACTTACATAGCCGAGGTGAAATCGGACCGGTTCTGCGTTTTTATGAGTGGGAACCCGCTACATTATCGATAGGGTACTTCCAGCGTATTGAAAAAGATATCGATATGGAAAAAGTGAAAGAACTTGAGCTTGGATTTGTCCGAAGACCAACAGGGGGGCGTGGTGTCCTGCATGAACATGAGCTTACATACAGTGTAATTGTTAGTGAAAAATACCCGAATATGCCGGAGACGGTGACAGAAGCATACCGTGTGATTTCTGGCGGATTGCTGCAAGGATTTCGTAATCTAGGGCTTCAAGCAGAATTCTCGATTCCGGATCAAGAGATCACAGCGCAATTACGAAGTCCAAAGAGCGGTGTTTGTTTTGATGCACCAAGCTGGTATGAACTTGTCGTAGAAGGTAAAAAGGTTGCCGGCAGTGCCCAAACACGTCAAAAAGGCGTGATTTTGCAACATGGGGCAATTTTGATGAGCTTAGATGTCGATAAATTGACATCTATTTTTACCTATTCATCGCCCGCTTTGAAAGAACGCGTACGTAGAACGTTGCCAGATCGAGCAATTGCGATTGACCGATTGACGGACCGCAAGATTTCAACAGAGGAATGTAAACAGGCCTTTTCTAAGGGATTTGAAGCGTCGCTCGACATTTCATTGGAACCACTTGAATTAACACCGGAACAGCTTGCTTTGGTCCATCAAATTGAAAAAGAGAAATATGCCAATGATGACTGGAATTTCAAGAAATGAAATTAGTACTTTGGTTTTATTTTTTTGTTGAAATGTCGTAATATCAACGATTTTACGTTTTTGAAAAATACATGTCGATTGATATACTATTCAATATGTAGTAGATTATTTAATAAGCTAAACACTATATATAGTGTTTGGAGCGTTATGAGGAGGATGTTATATGGTTACGATGTCAAAACAAGGCGAACCAATGCTTGATAAGCAACAGCTGAATGAGGATATTGCGAATTTCCCTCAAGTTCACCCGGTTACCGAGGATATGAAGCTGACTCACAGCGGAGTATCACGTCTAGTAATGATCGATCGGTATTCATTTAAAGATATGGAAAAGAAGTCATTAAAAGAAGGCGATTTTGTCGTTCTTACAGTGAGAGAAGATCCAAAGTTCCCCGCTCGTGGGTTAGGTTATATTACAAAACTTGATAAAGCGAACGGAAAAGCGGAGATCTGGATTGAGCCAGAATATCGTTCATCGATCGATGATCTGGACGAGCAACAAAAAGGAATGATTACACGTCCCCTTGATGTGATTGAGAAGCCGCTGGAAGTGTTCTACGAGCAAATTGCGAAACGTAATGCGACTGGACTTGCATCTGTTGAAAAGACGGAAGATAGAAGAACGCAGTCGTATAACATGTTCTATGATCAGTTGAAGGCATTGAACTTCATTCCAGCTGGTCGCGTGCTGTATGGCGCAGGATCGGATACGGATGTCACGTTCTTTAACTGTTATGTGATGCCGTTTGTACCCGATTCCCGTGAAGGAATTTCCGATCACCGCAAGCAAGTGATGGAGATTATGAGTCGTGGTGGCGGTGTAGGAACGAACGGTTCGACATTGCGTCCACGCAACACATTGGCACGCGGTGTCAACGGGAAGTCATCTGGATCGGTTTCATGGCTGGATGATATTGCGAAGTTGACTCATTTGGTTGAGCAAGGCGGATCAAGACGTGGTAAAGAGAAGTGCCTCGTCTATAAAAAAACCTCGTGAATTGCTGGAAACTCTTATGACTTGTTGGCTACAACGTGACTGGAAACGGTGAGCGTGAATGCTTGAAAACAACAAGTGGTGAAAGACAATCAGCAGCCAAGCCTCTAAGACGAATGTTATGAGGAAGGTTCAACGACCATCGAAAGCATGCGAACAGCAGAAGCGAGTAGAGTAGGGTTCAAGCGAACTCGAAGTGCGAGGACACCTCTTATAAGGTGTAAGATATGGTCTGAACTCTATGGTGACTTAGAGAGTTGATGTAGCGTATCAACGTAACATAATGGCTCAAATGATCATGTTATCAAACTGGCACCCGGACATTTATGAATTCATCATCTCCAAAATGCAAAATCCGCGAATTTTGCGTTATTTGATCGAAAACACAGAGGACGAAATGATCAAGAAGTTGGCAGATGAGAAACTGAATTTCAAACCTTTGACAGCACAAGAAGAAGCGATGTATCAAGGCATCACAAACTATAAACAAATTCCAGGTCAAGGTGGTTTTAACGCAGCGATTATCCGGGACGCTGAGCTGAAGCTTCAGGATGGCGGAACGTACACCGTTCATAATCCGGAATTCCTGACAGGAGCGAATATTTCCGTAACATTAACGGATGACTTCATGAAAGCGGTGGAAGAAGACGCGGATTACGACTTACGTTTCCCGGCAGTCGAAAATTATTCTCCTGAACAAATGAAGCATTATAATGAACAGTGGCATGAAGTTGGCGATGTACGCGAATGGGAACGTCTAGGTCACGAAGTTCGTGTGTATCGTACGATTAAAGCCCGCGCACTATGGGATTTAATTAATATCTGTGCTACGTATTCAGCGGAACCAGGCATATTCTTCATTGATAATGCAAATGACGACACGAATGCGAAGGCTTACGGACAGCAAGTTGTAGCAACGAATCCGTGTGGTGAACAACCACTTGCACCATATTCTGTCTGTAATTTAGCTGCTGTCAATCTTGCTGAGATGGCAGACAAAAATACGAAGACGGTTAACTTTGAAAAGTTGAGAGAGACGGTACGGACTGGTGTGCGTATGCAAGATAACGTCATCGATGCTACACCGTACTTCCTTGAAGATAATAAAGTACAAGCTCTTGGCGAACGCCGTGTAGGTCTTGGTGTGATGGGGCTTGCTGATCTTCACATCTACTGTGAAAAAGAATACGGCTCGCCTGAAGGAAATCAATTAGTGGATGAAGTATTTGAAGTAATTGCGACAACTGCTTACCGCGAATCGATTGAATTGGCGAAAGAAAAAGGAAGTTTCCCGTTCCTAATTGGTCAAACGGATGAAGAAACGAAAGCATTACGTCATGCTTTCATTAATTCTGGCTTTATGAAGCGCATGCCAGAAGATATCCGCGAATCGATTTTGGAACATGGAATTCGTAATTCACATCTCCTAACTGTTGCTCCAACGGGTAAATGAATTGCCCCCGATGCAAGTAATTGCATCGTGAACATCTGGCTATATGCGGGAAACTCTGAGAATCTTTTTGTACCTGTAACTTGCCATTACGCTCGAGGTAAAAATCAAAAGGTGCAGACAATCCGCAGGGAAGTCATGGCTGACCCCTCAACGACTACACGCCGGACAACCGAATTATCCATTACAATCTCTTTGAAAGAAGTGAATTGCTTTGGAGAAAAAATGTTTAAATTGCTCAGTCATTATCAAAGTTAAACCCAGCCATTATGAAAGAAAGAAATATTGCTCTCGAAAATGTAAAGGTGAATATCAGACAAAACAGGGAAATTTTAATCAACATTTAAGTACTAAACAAGAAGTATCTTGTAGTTACTGTAAAACAAAGATATATAGAAAGAAATGCCATGTTGAAAAATCCACAGATCTCTTTTGCAACAGGACTTGCAACACGCTTTTTAAACGGGAAGTAAAGAAGCCGGGTCCAAAGAGAGAGCGAATTTCTCTGATTTGTCAAGAATGCCAAAATCCGTTTGAGGTCGTAAAGAGCAGATTAGACGCAAAGTATTGTGGAAAAAACTGTCTAGGCGCCGCAAATGGAAGAAGAGCAAAAGAAAAACTTTCAAAACAAGTAATGGTTTCATGCAGCTATTGCGAAAAGACATTCCATAAAAAACCAAGTGTAGTAAAAAACTTAAACTTTTGTACAATCGAATGTATGGGTATTTATTATTCTAAAAACCAATTATTTTCTGGAAAAAATAGTGGTACTTGGAGTGGTGGCAAAATCAGCTACTACGGTCCAAATTGGTTGTCTCAACGTAGAATTGCAAGAAAACGTGATGAGCATACTTGCCAACGTTGTGGAATTCTAGAAATAGAATATGGACAAGAATTATCAGTCCATCATATTATTCCTTTTTCTACAACAGATGATTATGAAATAGCAAACGAATTAAGTAATTTAATAAGTGTTTGTGAACCTTGTCACCGAATAATTCATTCTGGTGAAAATCATCCTAGCAAGTTTAAACAAAAATTATAATCGGTTGATGATATAGTCTGACCCATGTGGCGACATATGGAGCGGGTACTGATAACCCCGCCCTCCTGAATAAGGAGAGTAACAAAAGTGAGTACTGGGACAATGGTAGGAGTTTCAACTGGATTAGAACCTTATTTCTCATTCACATATTATCGCAGCGGACGCTTAGGGAAATTCATCGAAGTAAAAGCAGCGATTGTAGAAGAGTATTTGCAGGCTCATCCTGATGCAGATCCGAATAACTTGCCTGAGTGGTTTATTTCTTCAATGGAATTATCACCAGAAGCGCATGCGGATGTGCAATGTATCATTCAGCGCTGGATCGACAGCTCGATTTCTAAAACCGTTAACGCACCACGCGGCTATACAGTGGAACAAGTCGAGAGTGTGTACGAGAGATTGTATAAAGGCGGGGCAAAGGGCGGTACGGTATACGTCGACGGTAGCCGTGATGCACAAGTACTAACTCTGAAAGCGGAAGATAATATTCCGGATACAGAAGAAGTAGTTGAAGTGATAGAACAGCCGAAAGTCGTGCTCGTTAATACAATCCAAGCATTGCGTTCTACAAATGTTACAATCGGTTCAGAAGTGGGCGACACATGTCCAGTTTGCCGACAAGGTACAGTAGAAGAAATAGGCGGATGTAACACGTGTACCAATTGCCAAGCACAGTTGAAGTGTGGTTTATAATTCAATACTAGACAAAACCCCGAATGCACTTATGCATTCGGGGTTTTGTGCTTTCATAGGAAAAGGATAACAGCCTTCTCTTGTAGGTAAATATCGTATTCGTAATAAATGTTAAATTATTTCAAAAATCTATGTTGATATAATTTTCAAACTATTATATACTAAATTGAAAATTGTTTGATAGTATAACTATCTATCAGACAAATACATAAAAAGACGAGAAAGAAGGGGTTTCATGCTGACATTTTTATCATCCATCGTCTTATTAATCATTGGTTACCTAACGTATTCGAAAGTGGTCGAAAAGGTATTTGTGATTGATGATGCAAGGAAAACGCCTGCCTATACGCAGGCTGATGGGATGGATTACGTGCCGATGAGTTGGTGGAAAGGCTGGTTGATCCAATTACTGAACATCGCAGGCTTAGGCCCAATATTCGGGGCAATTGCGGGCGCGTTATATGGACCTGTCGCATTCATTTGGATTGTGTTTGGTAGTATTTTTGCAGGAGCTGTTCATGATTACTTTTCTGGCATGTTATCTCTAAAACACGGAGGTGCTCAATTCCCTAAAATTGTAGGAGAGTATTTAGGTGATTTCGCCAGACGTTTCATCAATGTGATTTCAATTGTTTTAATGGTTCTTGTGGCGGCTGCCTTTACTGCAGGGCCAGCGCAACTTATTTCATCCATTACACCGCTGTCATTTATCGTGTCACTTATTATTATATTTGGTTACTTCGTGTTGGCGGCTATTTTGCCGATCAATAAAATTATAGGCCGTTTATATCCAGTGTTTGGGGTAGTGTTGATCGTGATGGCAGTTGGAATCGGTGGCGCGTTATTATTTGGTCCTGAAAAAATCCCGAATTTAACTTTACAGAACTTACATCCTGGAGAGTTGCCAATTTGGCCATTGCTGATGGTAACGATTTCTTGTGGAGCTATCTCTGGTTTTCACTGTACGCAAAGTCCAATTGTTTCTAGAACGATGAAAAAGGAGTCGGAGGGCCGGAAAGTGTTTTATGGCGCAATGATTGCGGAAGGTATCATCGCAATGGTATGGGCTGCGGCAGGTATGACATTCTTTGGTGGTACGGCAGGATTGCAAGGCGCCTTGGCTGCGGGTGGTCCTGCAGGTGCAGTAAACGAAATTTCGAGTACATTACTAGGTTCGTTTGGTGGAATGTTAGCTATTTTAGGTGTGATTATTTTGCCGATTACAACGGGTGATACAGCTCTTCGTTCAGCGCGTATGATTTTCACGGAAGCGACATCTAAGTGGTTGAATCCCAATAAAAAGTGGGTGGTTTTAGCTAGTACATTGCTATTAGGTGTACCGATGTTCTATCTATCCACAATCGACTATTCGTTCTTGTGGCGGTATGTTGGCGGCACGAATCAACTGGTAGCAGCCATCATGCTTTGGACCGCAACCTCTTATTTAATCAGAGAAAAGCGAACACATTGGATTGCGGGAATTCCTGCACTGTTCATGACTGCAGTCGTTGTGACGTACTGGATGTATGCTCCTGAAGGTCTACATCTAGACTACGCTGTATCTGTAGGTACAGGAATTGCAGTTTCAGCTGCGATTGGTGTGTTTTACATACTGAAAGTCATTCAATCGAAACAAGTTCCAGTTATTGTGAGTGAACAATAGAAAAAAGGACCTTTAGCGAATGTGCTAAGGCCCTTTTACTTTCATGAAAAATTTTGTGGAAATATGAGCCTTAAACATGTAAAAAATACATTGGAGGCTCTTTGTTTAATCTTATGAAAGAAGAGGTTTTGGCTCATTCTCTTCTTCGGTTTCTGCTGCTAGTTGGGGATTCAACACACCTACTCCGTGTTCTTCCACTTCCAATAATTTTTCAAAAGAAGCAATGGCAACTTCTACTTGCTTGTCGTCTGGCTCTTTTGTTGTTAATAATTGCAACCAAAGCCCAGGGTATCCTAGATAACGAAGTACCGGTACGTTGCGCACCGCATTCGTCAACTGTAATACTTCAAATGATATGCCGAGCACTACCGGAATTAACAAAATCCGATTGAGGACGCGCAACCAAAGTGGGTCGGTTGGAACTAAGAAGTAGATGAACATTCCGACGATGACCGTGAACAAAATGAAACTACTACCGCATCTATAATGCAATCGGGATTGCGACTGTACATTTTCTACTGTCATTTCCATATTACTTTCGTAGTTATTGATGACTTTATGCTCTGCGCCGTGATATTGGAAAACGCGCTTGATCAGCGGTGTCATAGAAATCAATCCGATATACGTCAGTAACAAGAATAGTTTAAAGAAGCTTTCGATCATAATTTGTGCCGTTTTGCTAGGTGCCACGGATTGAAATAACTCCGCTAAGAAAACGGGTGCAAGTGTAAAGACGAACTTACCAAAAATAAACGACAACACTCCGACTGCCGCCACTCCAAGCATCATGACTAGTTTCGACGTCTCTTCTTCTTTAGCATGTTCCACTTCTTCGCCAGGCATCACATCGTAGCGATCACTTGCAAACGTCAAATGCTTAGAACCATTACCAGCCGATTCGATTAGCGCGACAATACCACGAATTAAAGGAATTTTTTTTAATTTGGTGCGTATAGGATGTGATTCTCTCGGTACATGGTAGTACTCGATCGTATCATCTTTACGGCGAATAGCTGTCACCGTATCCTTCTTTCCACCGAACATTACACCTTCTATAAGTGCTTGACCTCCGTATGCCGGAGGAGTTTTCTGTTGGCTCATAACATACCCACACTTTCTGTCGTAAGAAACGATATTCCCATTGTACTAAAAAAAGTGAAATTGCACCATTGAGATGTTTAAAAAGTTGTAAATTGCCCGACACTGCAATGGGAGGTATTGTCATGAAAATTACATCAACACATGTGTGGACAGCTATTGTGGCTGCGGTACTATCTATCATTTCACTGAAATTCCTGAAAGTTTTCAAATTTATAAAATGGTCACCAATAGGCTGGACAAAAAAACTTCATATGCTTACGACTTTTCCTAGCTGGTTTAAGTGGGTGATATTGGGAGTCATCTGCTTCTTGCTATTTTTTATCCTGTACTTTATTGCACGTCTGACGATTAAGATTCCACCCACTGTTTCTTCATTGATCGTCACAATTATTGTAATACTCTTCATTGAATGGATGATCCACGTCAAAGCAGATTTGACAATGACACAATTCATTAAAAAAATATCGATACCGTTTGCTTGTTTGTTTGCGATGATCTTCCGTTTCGTCATCGGAACATCTGTCTACATGAAAAAAACAATAGGCTAGAACAGTATTAGTATGTCCAGCTACCGCATTGTGCTAAAATAGGGAAGAAAAATGAGTGGGAGGGGATTTAATGGAACTGTTACTCTTAAATGGTCCAAACTTGAACCGATTGGGCAAAAGAGAACCGGATATTTACGGGGCGGAGACACTTGCAGATATTGAAAGCCGAATACAGCGTCTAGCGGATGAATCAGACATCACGCTCGCATGTTTTCAATCCAATATAGAAGGTGAGCTCATCAATAAGATTCACGATGCCGGGGATCGAGAAATTGATGGGATCATCTTCAATCCGGGCGCATTTACACACTATAGCATTGCGCTTCGTGACGCAATCGCCTCTATTTCCGTTCCGGTAATTGAAGTCCATATCTCAAATATACATACTCGTGAAGAGTTCCGACACACGTCTGTCATTGCGCCTGTTGCAGCAGGGCAATTGTGCGGTTTTGGAACAGCGGGCTACGATCTTGCCTTCCAAGCGTTTTTGTTAAAACGAGAGGAGAGACCGTCTTGAAAATAGAGCAATTAAGAAAATTACTAAAAGAACAGGAACTTGATGCATTATTCATTACAAATCCGTATAACCGTCGCTATATGACAAACTTCACGGGATCTGCTGGTACGGCAATTGTTTCACAAGATGATGCAGTATTCATTACAGACTTCCGTTATATGGAGCAAGCCAATGACCAACTAAAAGACTATCGCATTGTCCAGCATACGGGCACGATGATCCAAGAAGTTGCGAATCAAGTAAAAGAAATGAAGATTGATACACTAGGCTTCGAAAAAGAGGATCTCAGTTATAGTCAGTTTGAGAAGTATAAAGAACAGATAAAAGCGAAACTAGTGCCTGTCGCAGGTTTAATAGAGAAATTACGTTTAATTAAGACACCGGAAGAAATCGAAGTGTTGAAGCAAGCAGCAGCCATCGCGGACGCGGCATTCGTTTATATTTGTTCGGTCATCCAAGCAGGTAAAACGGAGCTAGAAATCGCCAATGAATTGGAGTTTTTCATGCGGAAACAAGGTGCGACATCCTCTTCATTTGACATAATTGTTGCTTCTGGTGAAAGAGGGGCTTTACCACATGGGGTCGCATCTGATAAAGTGATTGAGACAGGTGATTTAGTTACAATGGATTACGGTGCCCTCTATAATGGGTATATCTCGGATATTACGAGAACCGTTGCGATCGGTGAGCCTTCTGCTAAACTTCGTGAAATCTATGAAGTTACGTTACGTGCCCAAGAACTGGGTGTGGAACAAATTAAGCCCGGCATGACTGGTATCGAAGCCGACGCAATTACACGCGATTATATCAAGTCCAAAGGGTATGGGGAGGCATTTGGTCATTCAACCGGTCATGGGATCGGCATGGAAGTTCACGAAGCTCCAGCCTTATCATTCCGTTCTAAAACGGTGCTTGTGCCGAATATGGCGGTTACCGTTGAACCAGGAATCTATCTTCCTGGTGTAGGTGGCGTGCGGATTGAAGATGATATACTGATTACAGAAACAGGTAATGAACGTTTGACAAAGTCTACTAAAGAACTGCTTATTTTATAATCGGTTAAAAATGGAGGAATACGAATGATTTCAGTAAACGAATTTCGTACAGGATTAACAATTGAAGTTGATGGTGACATTTGGCGCGTAATGGATTTCCAACACGTAAAACCAGGTAAAGGTGCAGCGTTCGTTCGTTCGAAGCTGCGTAATCTTCGCTCAGGCAACGTGAACGAAAAGACGTTCCGTGCGGGAGAAAAAGTAGAAAAAGCACAGATCGATAACCGTAAAATGCAGTATTTATATGCTGACGGTGATATGCACGTATTCATGGATAACGAATCTTACGAGCAGATCGAACTATCTGAAAAGCAACTTGAATATGAACTGAAGTTCTTGAAAGAGAATATGGAAGTTCACGTCATCACATATAAAGATGAAGTACTTGGCGTTGAATTACCAGTGACCGTTACGCTTGAAGTAGCTGAAACAGAGCCTGGAATCAAAGGCGACACAGCGAGTGGCGGTTCGAAGCCAGCTAAGATGGAGACTGGCGTCGTCGTACAAGTACCATTCTTTGTGAACCAAGGTGATATGTTGATCATCAACACAGAAGAAGCAGAATACGTTTCCCGCGCATAAGTAAATACTTATTTAGGATGTCCCAGTAATGGGGCATCTTTTTTTTGCGTGGAATTAAGTTCAAGAACTAAATCTTTGATAAATGTTTGTTAAATGTGAGTGCTTCGGGATGGAAGCTCCGCCTAGAGCGAGAGCCGTCACGAAGAACGGCTTTTGCGAGCATAAGCGAAGCGTTGGGAGTATATCTTTGAACTTCAAATCCCCACGCCAATAAAAACTACTCCCTATCTTTTTCAATCCGCAATGTCCCCTATACTTTTATACTTTTGCATATCTAAGAAGCCTACTTCATAGAGTGGATTATGGAGGAGGCGTAGCGGGATGGAACTGAATGACTTATTGCGCATCGCCGGCGTCGGGTTGGTGATTGGGGTACTTCACGTGTTCTTCGAGCAAACAGGCAAGAAAGAGTTCTCATTTTTCCTATTTTTTTTAGCGTATCTGTACATCTCGATCGAGTTGCTGATGTTCCTTAGAATATTCTTTACGGAGATTACGGAATTCTTTAGCTGGCTATCCATGGCGATGTAAATGGCAATTCTCTTTCAATTATTTGTCGTGTATCTCTTGCTGCTTCTGCTTTCATTTGCCGCACCTGCCTTGCATCCCATTCTTTATACCACGCTATTCTTACT
This sequence comes from Sporosarcina sp. P7, assembly GCF_002743425.1. Lineage (NCBI taxonomy): Bacteria > Bacillati > Bacillota > Bacilli > Caryophanales > Caryophanaceae > Sporosarcina > Sporosarcina sp. P7. Next base: position 28,630 of record NZ_PDZF01000020.1, read on the forward strand.
GGTTACAGTGTATGTATTATTCACGGTCCTGGTACCTTTTGGGTCGACATTGTTAGCGTTGACGGAAAAGTTGCCGTCGCCTTATGCGACGCTACTAGTAGTGAGTGCAGGTCTGTATTATGTGGCGGAAGTTCTGTCGCTTCAGATGAAAGATGAGGGGTACGGGGCCTTCGGGCAGTTGTTTCAGACCAGCATGAAAGTAGTCATTATGACATTGTGGCTGCCGTATATCACGCAATTGATCGAGACAATTCACGCGTTCATTCCTTGGTGAACGAATCCTAACAATAATGAATGGACGAGACAACTATGTTGAATATTCTGCAGGAAAGTATCGCGGGTATCATCGGACCATTTTTCTTGTTGCTCATCATGTTGCTCATTGCTTCTCTTGTCGATTTCTTTCTCCCGGCGTTTCAAAAGTGGACGAGGTTTCTGTTGCTCATCCTCATTTTAGTATTGCTGATTGAGCCAGCCAAGGAAAGTTTTGAGCAAATCCAAGTCATCACGCACACGATTGCTTCATTATTCCTTGGGATGTATCCATTAATTGCTGCGATGATTTTGGCTTCTGGTGCAACGTTTGGCGTCTTGAATTTCCAACCCGCTATGTTGTTATTTGCGCAAGGGGCTGTCGTTTTTGCAGACAAGTTCCTGTTGCCGGTGTTATTAACAGCGCTGTTGTTCGATATTTTCACGCGATTGGTACCAGAAATTGCCTTCACGCGAATGGCGGATTTATTGCGTACGTCATTGCTTGCATTTGTTTCCGCCATGGTGGCAGCGTATTCCATTTTTATTACAGCGGGTGGAGCGCTGTCTTGGACGATGAATGGTGCTATGAATGAGCCGTTGAAAGAGCTGATCAAGAACAACATTCCTGTCATCGGTTCATTGTTGACGGATACGCTCGGATCAATTGGACGGTATTCTTCCGGCGCCACGGCTTATATGAGTATTTGGCTGCTCGTATCGATCTGGACGATCGCACTATTGCCGGCAGTTAGAATTCTATGTATTGCCTTTATGTTTAGATGGACAGCGGCAATCATTGAACCATTTTCGCAAAAGGAAGTGTGCGGTTTACTAGACGATATCGGCCGTACGTTGTTTGTTTTATGCGCTATTTCATTTTTGCTGACATTCGCTTTCATCTATACAACGATTTTCATTGTGACGTTCATTAAACTGATGACGTTCGGGAAATGAGGCGGATGTATGGAAGTATTTTTAATCGGATTGGCCAACTTGGTAGTCATTGCGCTAATTATTCAGTTACTGGCGAGCCGTGAAATGGAAAGAATGTTTATTCCATTGTGTAAAGTGGCCATTGGTATTTGGATTTTGCAATATATTCTACAATTCGCAAGTCATAAGTTACTGTGACGCTACATATTATGCAAATGTAGAATGCATTTTAGTTAATTCACGTTGAGTTGGTGATGGAACTTGGAAAAGCCCACAGGGAAACCCCGATTGATCATGATCGGTTTGATGGTTATGGTGTGTAGCGTTTTATACATCACCAGTACGGCGAATGTAGGAGGGGAGAAACAGAAAAAAGAAGAGAAGCGCATGCTGTCAACACTTGAAGAAACACTTGAACAAATGGAAGGGCTAGGGAAAGTGAAAGTTTATTTTCATTACGATGAAAAAGAAGAAGAGAGCCCGTTAGCCAATTATTTTTCCGCTTCATCCAATGGGAAAACTCAATCACCTTTGCAAGGGTTGCTCGTTGTAGCGGAAGGGGCAGACGATCCGGCTGTACGAAACGGACTTTCACAACTCTTAGCCAACGTCCTACAATTGCCTGAACATCGTATCGTCATCGTGGAAATGAAGAAAAGGGGGAATCAACATGAAAGCCAATAAACGAACAGTTTGGTTTTTAACACTACTCAGTCTAGTCGCAGTGATTTCAATCTACTACGTGAAGAAGGAAGCGCCGATGCCGTTTGATGGGATCGCAATCTTCACGAAAGAAACCAAGGACGCAACGAATTTACTCGAAAAGGAAGGCAAGTCGGAGGAAGTGAAACCGGTCTTTGCTGAATCGTATATTTTCCAGGATATGCGTATGGAAGTACGTAACGAACGTAGCGAGACCGTGCAACAGTTGACAGAGAAGATGACGTCTTCTGACTTTACCGCCGAACAGAAAAATGAAATTTTTAATGAGATTGCTGCGTTACGAAAAGTAAGTTCGACAGAAGCGTTGATGGAGATGCAGATCGCTGCACTTGGTTACCCAGAAGTGTTTGTACGTGGAGATGGCGATCGAGTCAACGTGACGGTGTTATCGAATGAAAGCCATTCACCGAAAATGGCGGATGAAATTACACAGTATGTCATGTCGAGTTGGGATGGCGCGCAAACCGTCAAAGTCGATTTTGCAGAAACAAAAGAATAACGACAAAAGGAAGTCCATGTGGCTTCCTTTTTTACATAGTAAAAATTAAGCTTTTGAAATAGGTGTAACATATAATTAGAATTATACGCTTATAGGTAAACTCTTTAAAGGTATTAGATAACACATCATCGTTTTTTCGAATAAATTGTCACAAGATTTGCAACTAGTAGGCATTTATCAAGAATAATAGAATAATTTGTGTCTTTGCTATTCCATATTTACTGTAAAACGACTATCATAGTATACGATAGCAAGAAAATTTAGTTAGGAGAATCAGATATGTTGAAAATTCAAGAAATCCGAGAAATTATTAAGCTTATCGATCAATCATCCATCCAGAAGTTTTCATTAGAATCAGATGGAGGGAAGATTAAACTAGAGAAGAATGGTGGACAAGCCGTCACAACAGTTACAGAAGCGCCACAAACACCACAAGCTGCACCGGCTCCAGTTCAAGCACCAGTAGAAACTGCAACAGTAGCTCCAACACCAGCACCAGAAGCGCCGGCAGCTCCAGCAGCTGAAGTCGCAATTGACGAAACACTACACAAAATCACTTCCCCTATGGTTGGAACATTCTATAAGGCTTCATCACCAGATGCAGAAGCATACGTTAAAACTGGTGATAAAGTAACAGCTGAATCCATCGTTTGTATCGTAGAAGCAATGAAATTATTCAACGAAATCGAGTCAGAAGTACATGGTGAAATCGTTGAAATCTTAGTGCAAGACGGTCAACTTGTGGAATACGGACAGCCTTTATTCCTTGTTAGAGAAAACTAAGGGGGAGTAACTAATGAAAAAAGTATTAATTGCAAACCGTGGAGAAATTGCTGTACGGATCATTCGTGCATGTAAGGAAATGGGTATTAAAACAGTAGCGGTCTATTCTGAAGCAGATGCAGAGGCGCTACATGTGCAACTAGCAGACGAATCAGTTTGCATTGGACCACGTCTATCGACAGACAGTTATCTGAACTTCTCAAACGTTATCAGTGCTGCGAAAGCAACTGACTGTGACGGAATCCATCCTGGTTATGGTTTCCTTGCGGAGAACGCGAGCTTCGCAGAACTTTGTGAAGAAGTAAATATCGAATTCATTGGACCCACAGCGGCAGCAATTTCTAAAATGGGTACAAAAGATGTTGCGCGTAATACAATGGCGTCTGCAGGAGTTCCAATCGTTCCCGGTTCTGATGGCATTGTGGATGACGCAGATCATGCACTCGAAATTGCAAAAGAACTTGGATTCCCTGTGATCATCAAAGCAACTGCTGGTGGGGGCGGTAAAGGAATTCGTGTAGCACGTGATGAAGAAGAGCTAGTAAATGGCGTGAAAATCACACAAAAAGAAGCAGCTGCGGCTTTCGGTAACCCAGGTGTGTATATTGAGAAATATATCGAAGTATTCCGTCACGTAGAAGTTCAAGTGCTAGCGGACAAATACGGTAACACGGTTCACTTAGGTGAGCGTGATTGTTCTATTCAACGCCGTATGCAAAAACTAGTCGAGGAAGCTCCGTCTCCTGCATTGACTCCTGAACTACGCGCAGAGATGGGTGAAGCCGCTGTTAAAGCAGCTCAAGCGTGTAACTATCGCGGAGCAGGTACAGTAGAATTTATTTTTGATCATATCAATCAAAAGTTCTATTTCATGGAGATGAATACACGAATTCAAGTGGAACACCCTGTAACAGAAATGATCACAGGAATCGACTTGATTCAACAACAACTAAAAGTAGCTTCAGGCGAAGAATTAGCATTTAAACAAGAAGATATTCAATTCAATGGTTGGTCTATTGAATGTCGGATCAATGCAGAAAATCCTGAAAAGAACTTCATGCCTTCACCGGGTAAAGTAACAATGTATCTACCTCCTGGCGGCTTTGGTGTACGTGTTGACTCAGCAGTGTACCCAGGCTATACGATTCCACCGTTTTACGACTCGATGGTCGCAAAACTGATCGTTCATGCGGATACGCGCGAGCAAGCGGTCGCTCGGATGAAACGTGCACTAGACGAGTTCGTAGTCGAAGGCGTTCATACAACGATTCCTTTCCACGCGAACTTAATGGATGACGAAATTTTCCAGTCAGGTGATTTTGATACAAAGTTCCTAGAAAAGTACGACGTCATGAAATAATTGGAGGAGAAGTGTAATGGCTGATAAAACAAATGCATCGTTTGTCGGAATGACACCGTCCGGAGATGCTGCACTCGGACGAGTCCAGCTCGCACCTGAAGTACTCGAAGTCATCATTGGTATCGCCACGTCAGAAGTTAGCGGAGTGATTGCTACCCAAGGGAATTTCGCATCAGGTGTTGCGGAGAAGTTGGGGAAAGTGATGTACGGAAAAGGTGTGAAAACCGAATGGGTAGATGAAGGGTTAAAAATCGATGTGTATTGCATTATTGAGTATGGCCATTCCATCCCTACGATTGCGACGAAGATTCAAAACGAAATTCGCCAAGCAATTTTGAATATGACTTCGCTTCAAACACATGAAGTGAATGTCCACATTACAGGCATTCATTTTGAAGACTGAGTGCGTCTAATTGAATGAGCGGATAACCGAAGACACCCCTACACAAGATCGTAGGGTTTGTCTTCGGTTTTTTGTTTCGAGAAAAAGGGTTAGAAGAATTGTGATTCGGTGGGCAATGAGCGGATACAGGTGGCGATAGAGCGCTTGACGTAAAGTTATGAGCGGGTGCGGGTCTGGATAGAGCGGGTGTCGCAGAGCGTAGGGCGGACATGCATGGTTTATGAGCGTTTAGACGGATTAATGAGCGAAACTCACATTACCCTTACTAGTTATCTACAAATAACACTTCAAACGACAATGAAAAGTTGACTAGCCATGGAAAACCCCATGAGAAAGTATTCTTCTGACTCGCTGATCATGGTGCTTTCCTCTTTACCAATTATTGCGGGCTCAAATATTTATGAACTTATTGACCGGAAATGTAAACAGGTGACATAAAATCGCTTGATTGCACTAGTTCTTTTCGTGCATTTTGTGCTATCATTAGGTTTTGAAGATGAGCGGTAGAGGAGATAACAATTATGAAACGAAGAGAAGCACGTGAAAAAGCAATCCAAACACTGTTTCAGCTAGATAATAGTGAGATGAACGTGGACGAAGCGATCGGTTATATTGTGGAAGCACCACTGGATTCATTTTATGAACAACTAGTTCGAGGCACAGCGCAACACTTGACAGAAATCGACAGTGAAATCACAAATAAATTGGAAAACTGGACCATCGACAGATTGCCAAAGATTGAAAGAACAGTATTACGATTGGCTGTCTATGAACTCCTTCATAACGAAGAAGTCCCGAATCGGGTCATTATGAACGAAGCGATTGAGTTATGTAAGACATTTGGTGACGAAAAGTCAGGCCGTTTTGTTAATGGGGTACTTTCTAAATTCCAATAACCGAAAACGTCTCTACTAGTAGCAAGTTTGAGCTCGATAAACTTTCATTACAAATAAAAAAAGTTTGGTGGGAAAATCATGTCTAGTATAAAGATTGATGGTAAAGCGATAGGACAGGAAATCCGGAATGAATTAAAAGAAGAAGTCTCTTCTTTAATCACACAAGGAGTACAACCTGGACTGGCTGTTATTTTAGTGGGAGAAAATTCAGCATCTGAGACGTACGTAAAAAACAAAGAGAAATCGAGCAAAGAAGCCGGTATGAAATCCGTGCTGACTAAATTGCCTGAAACTGTGTCGGAAGAAGATCTACTACATGAAGTAGAAAAGCTCAACCAGGATGAGACGATTGATGGTATTTTGGTGCAATTGCCGTTGCCCAAACATATTGATGAAAACAAAGTCATCCGCGCGATTAGCCCCGAAAAAGATGTCGATGGATTCCATCCGATGAATGTCGGAAAAATGTTGATCGGTCAAGAAACATTTTTACCATGTACACCCTATGGTATTATGCAATTGCTTGAGCGTTCCAACGTAGATATAGCAGGCAAGCACGCCGTAATTATCGGTAGAAGTAATATTGTAGGAAAACCGATGGGGCAACTACTATTGCAAAAAGATGCAACGGTGACGTATTGTCACTCCCGTACGGAAGATTTGAAGAAATTCACGCAACAAGCGGATATTTTAATCGTCGCAATTGGTATAGCTAAATTCATTACAGGGGATTACATCAAAGAAGGCGCAGTGGTGATTGATGTCGGTATGAACCGTGATGAAAACGGTAAGCTATGTGGAGATGTGGATTATGAATCAGCAGAAAAACAGGCAAGTGCTATCACGCCCGTACCAGGCGGAGTAGGTCCCATGACGATTACGATGTTATTGAAAAACACCGTTGAAAGTGCGGAAAAAAGATTAAAGGTACGTACGGAAAATAAGTAATACTGAACGGGAGACGCTCTTTTGGAGCGCCTCTCTATACATAAAAGGGCAGGTGACGGAAACATGTCCAATCAAACTTTTTTAACCGTTCAAGCGCTAACGAAATATGTTAAACGTAAATTTGACGCTGATCCACATTTACGTAACGTATATGTAAAAGGTGAATTATCGAACGTTAAGCTTCATCCGTCCGGACATATTTATTTCACATTAAAAGACGATAAAACAAGAATTCAGGCAGCGATGTTCCGTTCCCGTTCCAACACACTTCAATTTAAGCCTGAAAACGGAATGAACGTTCTGATTACAGGTGATGTGACCGTGTTTGAAACAGCGGGATCGTACCAGCTCTATGTACACACAATGGAGCCAGACGGTATTGGAGCGCTGTATTTAGCTTTTGAACAGTTGAAAAAGAAGCTTCAGCAAGAAGGATTGTTTGAAGAAAGATTCAAGCAACCTATTCCCCAAGTACCACAACGAATTGGCCTCATTACAGCTGAATCAGGTGCTGCGCTACGTGACATGTACTCGACAATCAACCGACGATTTCCAATGGCGGAGATGTATCTGTTTCCAGCTCTCGTACAAGGTCGCACAGCCGTTCCATCCATTGTGAAAGCGATTGAACAAGCGAATCACATGGCGAATGTCGATGTATTGATTGTTGGCCGTGGTGGGGGCTCCATTGAAGATCTGTGGGCATTCAATGAAGAAGACGTAGCACGTGCTATTTTCTCCAGTCGGATTCCGATCATTAGTGCAGTCGGACATGAAACCGATACGACGATTGCAGATTTTGTGTCGGATTTACGTGCACCGACGCCGACTGCTGCAGCTGAAATGGCCGTGCCAGATCAGCTTCAATTATTCCAACACTTGAAAAATCAGCAACGTTCGATCTATCTGGCGTTCCAGACCTTAATAAACCAGTTGAATAAGCGTTTAGAAACGGCACAAGCGTCTTATCCGCTCCAATATCCGGAACGATTATATCGACCATTCATTGAGAAGCTCGACAACTTGGAAGATCGCTTGCAACGCGGCAGTGAGGCAATCGTTCAGGGAAAACAGATGAACTTCGATCGTTTATATGCGGGTATTCAGTACTACACACCGATTCGACGCATCCAGCTAGAACAACAACAAATGAAACAGTTGGAAATGCGTTTGAACCGTGCTGCAGAACACACCATTAAACAGCGCCAGCAACACTTCGTAGCCCTGATGCGCATGATGCAAGCCTTGAACCCGTTACAAGTAATGGAGAGAGGTTTTTCAATCGGTTATAAAAATCAGGAAGTGATTAAATCGATTCATGATGTAGCAAGCGGAGATCTAGTGACGCTTCAATTAGCAGACGGATCTATTTCCACTAAAGTGAAAGAAATCATTCCAAAGGAGGTCGAGTAAGGATGGCAGAAGAGAAAAATATGCAATTCGAGCAAGCAATGCACCAGTTAGAAGAAATTGTACAGAAGTTGGAGGCCGGTGAAGCACCTTTGGATGACACGATTACGTTGTATAAACAAGGGATGGAGCTCTCAGCTTATTGCCAGAAGAAATTGCAAAATGCAGAAAAACAATTGATTCGCATGATTGATCAAGAGGGTAATGAATCCTCATTTGACCCAACAGCAGGTGAGCCGAATGAATGATAAACTACAAGCATTTGTCGATGAAATGATACCTAAAGTTGAAAGTGAATTGACGAACCAACTGGCGAAGTCCGATATTCCTAACGTTTTGCACGAATCCATGATGTATTCAGTAGACGCAGGCGGCAAACGGATTCGGCCATTATTGGTTATGGCTGTTTTATTTGATATGAAAAAGGATTCGGTGGATGCAGTAAAAGTGGCGTCTTCTGTCGAATTGATACATACATATTCATTGATCCACGATGATCTACCATGCATGGATGATGATGATTTTAGAAGAGGAAAACCTACGAATCATAAAGTGTACGGTGAGGATGTAGCGACGCTCTCGGGTGATGCGATGCAAGCAATGGCATTCCAAGCGCTTGCAGATCTTCAGGAAACACCACCTGCAGCAGCAATTGAGCTCGTCGGATTACTGGCGAAAGCTTCGGGTGCACAAGGAATGGTGAAAGGCCAAGTCCTCGATATGAAAGGCGAACAGCAATCATTGCCTTTAGCAGAATTGGAAGAAGTACATATTCATAAAACAGGCGCATTACTCTCATACTGTATTGAAGCGGGTGCTGTGCTAGCACAGGCTACTGATGAACAGCGCGAGCAACTTCGCCGATTCGCTCACAATATTGGATTGGCTTTCCAAATTCAAGATGATATTTTAGACGTGACTGCAACTACCGAGCAGCTCGGCAAACCAGCTAACAGTGATACTTCAAGCGAAAAGTCAACATATCCTTCATTGCTAGGGTTGGATGGGGCTCGCGAACAATTAAAAGCACGTCATGAAGAAGCGTTACTTGCGTTGCAGTCCATTGGCTTAGGGGAGTCTATGTTGCAATTGTTAGCAGATTACATTATTGAGCGAAAAATGTAATTCGGAACCGTTATATTTGTGTCGCACGTTGTTACTGTTATAATGTAGAAAACAAACAGCAACTACTTGGTCGAATGAACAGGAAATAGTGCGAATGAGCAAATAGAAAGACCTACTTACTTGATGAAGGTGTGTGATCATGATGGATCTAACAAAGATTACCAATCCATCTTTTATAAAAGAGCTCGATAAAGAGCAGTTAGAATCATTGGCGGCGGATATTCGCCATTTTCTAATTGAAAATTTATCAGTTACTGGCGGGCATATCGGACCGAATCTGGGGGTTGTCGAATTAACGATTGCATTGCATAAAATTTTCGACAGCCCAACCGACAAGTTTATATGGGATGTAGGGCATCAATCATATGTCCATAAAATCCTTACAGGCCGTGCTGGCGAGTTTGACACTCTTAGAAAATATAAAGGATTGAGCGGATTCCCGAAGATGGCGGAGAGCATACATGATGTATGGGAAACCGGCCATAGTTCAACATCTTTGTCGGCGGCTATGGGAATGGCTGTGGCACGAGATATTAAAAAAGAAAAAAGTTATGTCATCCCAATCATAGGTGATGGCGCTTTAACGGGCGGTATGGCACTTGAAGCATTGAACCATATTGGACACGAGAAAACGAATCTCACGGTCATTCTAAATGACAATGAAATGTCTATCGCACCAAATGTTGGCGCACTGCACTCGATTCTCGGAAAATTACGCACAGCTGGCAAGTATAATAATGTAAAAGACGAACTCGAATTTCTCTTGCGTAAAATCCCAGCAGTAGGCGGTAGAGTCGCAACGGCTGCGGAACGTGTGAAAGACAGTTTAAAGTATTTAGTAGTGAGCGGGATTTTCTTTGAGGAGCTCGGATTCACGTATTTGGGACCGATTGACGGCCATGATTTTGTAGAATTGGAGCGTTCTCTTCAATATGCAAAGAAAATGGAAGGACCGGTATTACTTCATGTAATTACGAAAAAAGGTAAAGGCTATAGCCCAGCCGAGTTAGATAAAATCGGTACATGGCATGGTACGGGACCCTATAAGATTGAAACGGGAGATTTTGTAAAATCCCCTGTTAATGGCCCTGCTTGGAGTGGGTTGGTTTCTGAAACGGTACGCAAGCTTGCGAGAGCTGATCGACGTATTGTCGCGATCACTCCAGCTATGCCTGTAGGATCGAAACTTGAATCTTTCGCAGCAGAATTCCCGGATCGTTTCTTCGATGTAGGGATTGCGGAACAACATGCAACGACAATGGCTGCGGGACTTGCAGCAACTGGAATGAAACCCTTCCTCGCGATTTATTCGACATTCCTGCAACGTGCATACGATCAAATGTTGCATGATATTACGCGCCAGAAGCTCAATGTCTTTGTTGGTATTGATCGTTCAGGACTGGTTGGGGCTGATGGAGAAACACATCACGGTGTATTTGATATCGCATTCTTGCGTCATTTGCCGAACTTAGTCATTATGATGCCGAAAGATGAAAATGAAGGCCAACACATGGTGAAGACAGCTATCGATTACGATGAAGGTCCAATTGCACTTCGTTTCCCACGCGGTAATGGATATGGTGTTCCGATGGATGAGGAACTTCATACGATTCCAATCGGCACATGGGAAGTGTTGCAAGAAGGTGAAGATGCAACGATTTTGACGTTCGGTACAACGATCCCCATGGCTTTCTCGGCTGCTGAACAATTAAAATTACAAGGCAAAAATGTCGCGATTGTGAATGCGCGTTTCATTAAACCGATGGATACGAATTTACTGGATGAACTATTTGCTAAAGGCAAACCCATCATTACAATCGAAGAAGCTGTTCTTGCTGGTGGATTCGGCAGTGGGGTGTTGGAGTATGCAGAGCAAGTGGGTCATACAGGCACAATCTTTGAAAGAATCGGTATTCCGGATGAATTCATTGAACACGGTAGTGTCGATAAATTACTTATCGAAGTCCATATGACACCTGATCACGTAGCAGAAGTGACAGCAGCGGCTATTCAGCTAGCAGCAGAAAGAGCGAAAGTATGAGTACATCTGTGAAAAAAGAGAGAGTGGATTTGTTGCTGGTAGAGCGTGGATTGACTGAATCCCGTGAACAAGCAAAACGATCCATCATGGCTGGCCTTGTTTACTCCGATACTACAAGAATTGAAAAAGCGGGAGAAAAAATTGCAGTGGATGCTCCGTTGACTGTAAAAGGACCCGCGATTAAATATGTAAGTCGTGGTGGCTTGAAACTGGAAAAGGCGTTGGTGTCTTTTCCTATTTCTGTGAAAGAAAAGATTGTCCTAGATATTGGAGCTTCCACAGGTGGCTTCACCGATTGTGCACTGCAAAACGGTGCCAAACATTGTTATGCACTGGATGTTGGCTATAATCAACTTGCTTGGAAAATTCGTCAGCATGAACAAGTGACAGTGATGGAGCGGCAGAATTTCCGTCATGCGACGGTTGATTTATTTACGGAAGGATTACCGGAAGTCGCGACGATCGATGTTTCATTCATTTCGTTATCCTTGATTTTGCCAGCACTTAAAAACATTATTGTGCCGGGCGGACAAGTGGTGGCGCTAGTGAAGCCTCAATTTGAAGCTGGGAAAGAGAAAGTCGGTAAAAAAGGTATTGTCCGTGATCCAGCAATACATTTAGAAGTATTGGAGAAAATCGCGGCGATGGCAGCGACGGAAGGATTTTCCGTGAAAGGTGCTACGTATTCGCCTGTTACGGGTGGAGAAGGCAATATTGAATTCTTGTATTATTTAGTTGCCGAAGACGGAGCAAAGACTGATTTCACTGCGGAAGATTTTAAGCAATTGGTCAAACAGGCACATAATGATTTAACATAACGCGCAATGAGTTGCGCGTTTTTTAGATGATTAGTATAATTTTGTTTATGGACTCAACAGAATCGGAGTGAATTCAATTGAATAAAGGACAACGACATCTACGTATTAGAGAGATTATTACGAACAATGAAATAGAAACACAGGATCAGCTAGTCGAGAGCTTAAAAGCCGCTGGGGCCGATGTCACGCAAGCGACAGTTTCGCGTGATATTAAAGAAATGCACTTGATTAAAGTACCTTCACCTTCAGGTAACTATAAATACAGTCTCCCTCCTATCCATCGCTATAATACGGAAGAAAAATTAAAGCGTATGCTCGAGGATGCGTTCGTTGGCATCGACAGTGCAAGTCATTTTATCATGTTGAAAACGCTTCCCGGTAATGCGCAAGCGGTTGGATCACTTGTCGACAACTTGGACTGGGATGAAATGCTTGGAACCATTTGCGGTGACGATACTTGTTTAATCATTTGTCGTGAAGAATCTCAAACAGAATACGTAAAAGATAAATTACTATCAATGCTATAAGCGAGGTGAGGTTTCTTTGTTAAGCGAACTTTCGATTAAAAATTTTGCTATTATTGAACAACTTGAAATCGCATTTGACGATGGACTAACGGTGCTGACTGGCGAAACGGGTGCTGGGAAGTCCATTATCATTGATGCTGTTCAGCTGCTCGCTGGCGGCCGTGGTTCACAGGAATTCATTCGCCACGGTGCGAAAAAAGCTGAGCTTCAAGGACTTTTCACCATCGATAAAAATATTGAAAATGTAACAGAGAAATTGACTGAATTTGGTATTGATACGGAAGAAGGTATCGTGATTTTACGCCGGGATATAAGTGCCAGCGGGAAATCTGTTTGTCGCGTTAATGGTAAACTCGTGACCATTGCTATATTGCGTGAGATTGGCGCATTGCTGATCGACATCCATGGACAACATGAAAACCAAGAATTAATGAATGAAAAGCGACATATTCATTTGCTAGATTTCTTTATTGGGGCACCTATTGAACGTTCCATGTCTACATATACCGAATTATATGAGAAATATAAAAAACTTCAGCAACTTATTGCGGCGAAAACACAAGATGAACAACAAATCGCGCAGAAAATCGATTTATACAAATTCCAATTAGAAGAAATTGATGCAGCGAATTTAATGATCGGTGAAGAAGAAGAATTGGAGTCTGAACTTGTAAAGCTTCAACATTTTAATCGGTTATTTGATCGCTTGAATACTTCATATGAAGCATTGTCTTTAGAGTCGCATGGTCTTGATTGGGTTGGTAATTCGATGAGTGATCTCGAAGAAGCAGCTTCGATTGATGAAGATCTCAAAACGATGTCTGAAACAGTTAATTCTTCATTTTACGCGCTTCAAGACGTTTCACATGATTTAAAAAGGATGATCGATGGCATGGAATTCCAGCCAGAGCGTTTAGAATTTGTCGAAGATCGATTAGCGTTGTTTTTGACATTGAAACGAAAATATGGGAAATCACTTGAAGATATTTTGATTTATCGCGATAAAATTGCGGATGCACTCGATCAACTGGTCAATCGTGACGAAAGATTGCATCAAAATCAAGAATTATTGGCACAATACGTAAAAGATCTTGAAATTGAAGCGAATGAATTATCGATTATTCGAAAAAAAGCAGCACTGTCACTTGAAAAAGGAATTGAAGAGCAGTTGAAGCAGTTGTATATGGAAAAAGCTACATTCAAAGTACAGATTCACCAAAAACAACCTTATCAATTCGATGCCAATGGATTTGACGAAGTCGTATTTATGATTTCCACAAACTTAGGAGAACCGCTCAAACCTTTGGTACGAGTGGCGTCTGGTGGCGAATTATCCCGAATGATGCTGGCGTTGAAAACGATTTTCTCTCAACATCAAGGTGTTACATCGATTATTTTCGATGAAGTGGATACCGGAGTCAGTGGACGCGTAGCGCAATCCATCGCAGAAAAAATTTCTATGATCTCCAGCCATTCACAAGTGTTATGTATTTCGCATTTACCGCAAGTGGCCGCGATGGCAGATCATCATTATCTCATCAAAAAAGAAGTGCATGATGGTCGTACCACAACGGCGATTCATGACGTGATGAAAACAGAACGTACGGAAGAATTATCACGCATGCTGTCGGGCGCGGAAATTACGACATTGACGCTTCAACATGCTGAAGAACTTTTAATTTTAGCTGATCAACGCAAAAAGGAATTCCGCAAATAAAGTATGAATTCACAACGTTTTCCATGGAAAATGACACTGTTTATTTTACCCTTTCATACTTTCTCTTCGAAAGGACATACCAAAGGTATCTTTCGTTGAGGAGGTGAAACATGGGATGGAATAAATCTTTCAAAACGCTTTTAGCACTCGTCCTGATGCTCTGCCTAGTGCCTGGAATTTCATTAGCAAATGAAGAAACGCTCATTCCGATGGGTGATTCCATTGGTATTCAAATGGATTTAAGTGGTATTTATGTAACAAGTGACGTCAAGGTGAGTCAGCAGGAATGGTTAAAAAAAGGGGATATCATTCGCCAGTTGAACGGTACGGATACGAAGCAACTCGTTCATTTCGAACGGGCGTTACAAAAAGATCGTGCTACGATGGTACTCGACATTTTGCGTAATGGGAAGAATGAAACCATTGAAGCAGATAAGTCGCTCATTAAGCGCGTCACGCCTTTTCTGAAGGATCGAACGGAAGGTACAGGAACGTTGACATACGTCGACCCGGAAAGCGGCACGTATGGCGCGCTGGGGCACCAGATTATTGATAGTACGTTGCAGTCTGCTCCGTCTTTTGAAAAAGGCGCGATTTATTTATCTGAAATCAGTCAAATCAAGAAAAGTTCTCCAGGGATTCCAGGGTATAAAATCTCCTCGATTATTGATCAGAATAAATTCCTTGGAAATATTCAAATCAATAGCGTGTATGGAATTTTCGGTCATTGGAAAAATGCTCATAATAAAGTGTTGTCTGAACCGCTTGAAATTATGCAGCCTTTTGAATTGATGATCGGACCCGCAGAAATTTACACCACAGTGGAAGGTTCTACTGTAGAAAAATTCTCCATCCAAATAACGAAGATAGAAGAAGAACAATTCCATATCCTAGTGACTGACCAGAAACTGCTGAGTAAGACGGGCGGAATCCTGCAAGGTATGAGTGGTAGTCCTATAATCCAGAACGGTAAGTTTGTCGGTGCGATTACGCATATGTTCGTGGACGAGCCAGAAAAAGGGGCCGCGCTTTTTCTAAAGACGATGAGAACGAATGAGAAATGAAAAAGCAGCCTGTGCCTAAAAAGTGCACAGGCTGCTTTTTCGTATAGGTGTTCGATACAAAGAAAAGGGAATAAAGTCGAAATAGGTAGAAAGCATCGTTCAGAAGTATCATTTTGAGTGAAAAATTAAGTAAATGTAGAAATCGTCAAATATATGACTTACGATAATAGGAGAGAAACAGCGGGAGAAAGAAATGAATGTCCGATTTTAAATCAGGGGGAATGGGTAATGGAAAATATAAAAGTAGCAATTGCTGACGATAATAAAGAACTTGTGAAAACGATGATGTCATATTTTGAGAAGCACGATGAAATAGAAGTGATTTGGACAGCGAATAATGGGCAAGTATGCTTGACATTGTTAGAAGAAGAGCGTCCCGATATTTTATTGTTGGATATTATTATGCCGCATCTCGACGGTATTGGAGTATTAGAGACACTGAATGAAACGAATAAAATGGGAGATATGCAAATCATGATGCTGACGGCTTTCGGACAGGAAAACGTTATGTCGCAAGCCGCAAACCTGGGTGCTTCGTACTTCATGTTGAAGCCGTTTGAATTTGACCGCTTAATCGGGCAAATCTTTAAAGCTGCTGGGAAACCGAAAAATACGACGCCTTCATTTGTCGTGCAGGAATCCTCCGCACAACCGACAGGTGTTGTAACTCAGAAGGTACTCGATACGGCGATTACGTCGATGATCAAAGAAATCGGCGTACCTGCTCATATTAAAGGTTATGCGTTTTTACGCGAGGGAATTCAGATGGTTTATAGTGATGTGGAGTTGCTCGGATCGGTCACGAAGATTCTCTACCCAGACATTGCGAAAAAGTATAATACGACTCCATCCCGTGTGGAACGTGCAATTCGCCATGCAATTGAGGTGGCGTGGAACCGTGGAAATTACGATTTGATTTCGAAGACGTTCGGCTATACAGTACATCATTTGAAAAGCAAACCGACGAATAGCGAATTTATTGCCATGATTGCGGATAAGATCCGTTTGGAGCATATGGTGAGCTGATTGAAGTAATAGAATGATAGAGAGTGTATCCAAAGAGGCTGAGACAAAACCTCAAAAGGTATGAAGGAGAAGACACCTTCATACCTTTTTTAATGTGCGCCCAGCATGGGTGTAGTCTATAGGGTGCAAGTCCCGAACTGTGAAGGCAGAAGTAACAGTTAGCTCAACGCAAGGGTGT
>NZ_PDZF01000003.1:0-224039 GCF_002743425.1 Sporosarcina sp. P7
GTTCCCATACCGAACACGGAAGTTAAGCTCTTCAGCGCCGATGGTAGTTGGGGGTTTCCCCCTGTGAGAGTAGGACGTTGCTAGGCATGCGAAGCCATTCCCTTTGGGGAGTGGCTTTTTTGTGTTTAATTATGTATATGAACTAAGACCGAATTTGGGTGGTCATGGATCTTTGTCAGTCGCTCAATTAATCAGAGCAAGCGCTCTATCGTCTCGCTTATCTGCTCAACGAAGCATATCAAGCGCTCTTTCGCACTGCCTAACCGCCCAATAAAGCACGCAAGGTGCTCTATTGCATTGCTTATCCGCTCAATAAGTCCACTAGCGGCCATATTAGTCCCAGGCAAAGTCACATCAACCAATTACTATCCAAGCGCTCATCCTTTTCACTATTTCTTCTAATAAACAATAAATTTCAATATAAACATTTTATTTAACCTAATAGTCTATAGCTTGTTGGGGTATATTGATAGTAAGACACGTACGATAGCAGAGGAGGGGATTCTATGATCATGACGATAATTAAACGCTTCTTTAAAGAACGCTTTTTTGATCAAGCGGCGCAGAATGCTTATTACTTATTGCTTTCAGTATTACCCTTTTTGCTTGTAGTGCTGTCTATTGTGCAATTCCTGCCTGTGGAAAAGGCTAGTATTTTAGCATTATTACGTCCATTTGTGCCAGATGAATCTT
Organism: Sporosarcina sp. P7; assembly: GCF_002743425.1. Classification (NCBI taxonomy): domain Bacteria; kingdom Bacillati; phylum Bacillota; class Bacilli; order Caryophanales; family Caryophanaceae; genus Sporosarcina; species Sporosarcina sp. P7. Next base: position 694 of record NZ_PDZF01000003.1, read on the forward strand.
TTCAACTGATCGAGCAAAGCGTCCAGTCCGTACTCTATAAAAGTCATGGTAAATTGCTTGCACTCAGTGTGCTAGCTGCATTATGGACGACATCGGTCGCGGTACAATCATTTGCCCGTTCATTGGACATTGCGAATCGGAGGCTTCCTCAGCAGCCGCTATGGATGAGTATAATCCGGAATCTTGGCGTAACAATTCTTTTCATGCTAATCGTACCCATGTCGCTATTTTTACCGTTGATTGAAAATCTCATGCATACCGTTATCGCATATTATGATGTACTAGACGCATGGGAAGGTTGGTTGTACATTTGGCCTAATATAAAATGGGGGCTAGGTACATTCTTTTTACTTTTGTTCTTCTTGTTATTTTATCAACTTATGCCGACCGGAAAGATGAGATGGAAAGAAGCGTTGCCGGGTGCATTACTTTCAGCATTTGGCTGGCAGTTCGTGTCCTTATTATTCGGTGAGTATGTATCACGGGTGGATTATTCAAGGCTATATGGACAATTAGCCGGAATTATCATGCTCGTGTTATGGTTTTATTTAACGGCAGTGATTATTATTCTTTCAGGGTTGTTGAATGCAGAGTGTAAAAGAAAGGGACGGTCTAAATGAAGATCTTAGTAGTAGATGACGATATACATATTTTGGAGTTAGTCAGTATTCATTTACGACAGGCAGGGTATACCGTTGTGAAGGCGATGAATGGACTTGAAGCGCTTGAGGTGGTAGATAAGGAATGGCCAGACTTAGCGGTGGTAGATGTGATGATGCCGGGCATGGACGGCTATACGCTAACGAAGAGACTCCGTGAGGATACGGAAATTCCAGTTTTGTTGCTGACGGCTAAAGGTGAGATGGAAGATAAGGAGCGTGGCTTTTTGGCCGGATCGGATGATTATCTTGTGAAGCCGTTTGAGCCGAAAGAGTTATTATTTCGGATCCATGCCATTTTACGACGGTATGACAAAGCAGTGGATCGAATGATTCAGGTCGGTCCTTTGGTGATCAATCGACAGAGTTATGAAGTGGTGCTTGGTTCGAAGTCATTGCTACTTCCATTGAAGGAGTTTGAATTGTTGTCGGTACTGGCTTCTCGTCATAGTCAGGTGTTTACACGGGAAGTGTTAGTAGAGCGTGTTTGGGGCTTTGATTATGAGGGGGATGAGCAGACGTTGAGTGTGCACATCAAGCGTTTACGCGATAAGCTCGAGAAGCTTACGAATCAAGTGAAAATTGTAACGATACGTGGTGTTGGTTATAAGCTTGAGGTTTGGGAATGAAGTCGCTGTATGGGAAGTTTCTTGTTATAACAGTTGGTACTATGCTGGCGAGTGCGATTGTAGCATTTCTGGCCGTCAATACATACTATCATCGATACTTAAAGGGTGAGAACGATGCGAAGAATGTTAAAGTTGCCGAGGAAATTGCATTGTTCATTGAAGCGAATGATGGTATAGATTTGCCGGCATACTTCGATATGCTGGCTGGAGTGGGTTATAAATTGCTAGTCAAACCGCCCAACGGCAACTCGGTTGTCTATGGAGAAGCGTTTCGCGATGATAATCTTGTAGATCAAGCGATTCAGAAGGTCTTTAGTGGTGAAGTCTACCATGGAATGCGGGAGCAGAAGGCAGAGACATTTGTAACGGGTTATTTCTCCAATGAGTCCGCTAATACAGTAGGTGTACCTTTTATGTACAAAGGCCAGACGTATGCACTATTTTTGCGACCGGATATTAAAATGCTATTTACGGAAATTCACTATTTACTTGGCGGCATGGTCATTGTCATGGCGATTATTAGTATTCTCACGATGCTAGTTGTGGCTCGTAAGTTGATTGCCCCCATTATCGTGTTGACAAGGGCGACGAAGAAGGTCGGTGAGGAGCAGTTTACGAGCGAGCTGTCGATTGAACGACGTGACGAAATTGGGCAACTGGCAAAAAGTTTTCAACAAATGGTTGATCGTTTGAGTGACAACGACCAGATTCGAAAAGCATTTGTAAGTGATGTGTCACATGATTTTCAGTCACCCCTATTAAATATTAAAGGCTATGCAGACTTATTATCGGACGAAGAGCTGCCAGCTAATGAACGCATACATTATGCAGGAATTATTCAATCAGAAACAGAAAGACTTTCAACTTTGACGAAGCAGTTATTATTGCTGACGTCACTCGATCAACTAGTCTCACCACTGCAGAAAAGAGTATTCCATGTTGATCAGCAAGTAAAGGAATCAGTTCGGAAGTTCCAGTGGTTATTGCAAGAAAAAGAGATTTCCGTCATGCTCGAAACTGAAGAGGTCACGTATAAAGGTGATCCTGCCTTTCTTGAGAAAGTATGGGAGAATTTATTGTCGAATGCATTGAAGTATTCACCGGATGGAGAAACAATTGATATCCGACTGACTGAGAAGGCAAATGAAATCTGTTTCTCTATTAAAGACACAGGAATCGGCATGTCATCTGAAACAAAGAACCGAATATTTGATCGTTTCTATCGTGCGGATCACTCGAGAACGCGTGAAGTAGAAGGAACAGGCTTGGGATTATCTATAGTTGAACAAGTAGTGCGACTTCATGACGGCCGAATAGAAGTAATCAGTGAGTTAGGTTTAGGTACAACATTTATCGTGTATTTACCTACACTGTAACAGTCCGTTCATCTTCCGTTCATCTTGGAGTGTTAAGATAAATGTAGTAAAAGAATGACAGGAGGAATTATAACATGCAAGAAAAGTGGAGTTTACGATTGATTCGTATTGCGGCGATTTTTGGTTTGATTGGAACAGTACTCGGTTCTCATATGGCGGGGGCGGGTTCATACGCATTCCGTCCGATTCACGCGCATATTTTACTCGTTGGTTGGTTGTCAGTGTTTTCATGGGGTGTGTTTTACAAGATTTACCGAGTCCGTGCTAGAAAGCTACTAACATTGCAAGGCTGGACAGGGATCATCGGTGCAATTGGTTTAACAGCGGGTATGTGGTTGCAATTCATGCAACCCTTCAATGTTAATGAAGTATTCGCGCTTATATTATACATTGTTGGTGGCACTGTATTATTAGTAAGTTTTGCTTTATTCGTAGTTGTAACCTTTATGATCGAGAAAACAACTTCTACACGTCAATAAAAAACCAGGAATCCGGTTAGCGCCGGGTTCTTGGTTTTTTTGTCGAATTATATAGAAATGTTTTTAAAAATAATCAGTTGTTTCAACAAATATTTTATTACTCCTGTGACATAATTGAGCGACCTAACAGATGAAGGAGCGAAAGACTATGACTGCTCGCAATCGGTTTCACCTTATAATGATTTGTTTTACTGTCTTAATCGCTGGGACGTTGTTAATTAAACAAACGGCGAGTTCAGAACAACAGAAGATTGAAACGATAGGAATAGATTATGCTCAGATGAATCAATCTGTGGAAAAAGTGCTAAAAGATATGCCTGAAATAAAAGGAGAGCTGGCGTCTATTCAATCCGGCATCCATACTAGCCAGCTAGATCAATCATTTTCAACAAATAAGACGGAGTTCCGTTTACGCGTGAAAAACAATTTAACTGGACAAGAGCACTCTTCTCCATTTCTAAGGGGGATCGCAGAGAAGCAAACGGATCACTATCAAGATGCTTTGGCAATCGCGGAAGAAGCTTATGGGATTACAGTGACAGATGATGAAATTGATGCATACATTAAAGAAAATGTTTCAACGATTTGGGATGTGGAAAAAAGAAAGTACGCGAAATCGCTACAATTAACATTAAATGAACTGGACTATCAGTTTGATCGAGACATCTATGTGATGAATGTTCTATGGGAAAGGGTATTACCTATCGTGATGCAAGAGTTTCCGAGGCAGCGTGGTGAAAGTGGACATGCATATGGAAAACGATTGAAAGAAGAATTTTTTAGTGGCACAGAAGATTCCGTATAGAAATTCAACAGTAATGTCATTCTGTAAAGATAGTTTCTTATTAACTCCCCATACCATTACCATGTCTAATATCAATTGAAAAACATTGGTTATTGCTATATTATTTCTCGGGAAATTTATTTGGGAAAATTACTATCTATGTAACTCAAAGAGAAATGAAACGATAACTGTATAGATTACCTTCTTTTTTCATATATTATCACACACTAACAGGTTAGAATAACCGGACGACAATTGATCCGTGAGTATTTCCTTTACTTTGATCAACATGCAACAATTGCAAGATTCTTTATTATATGTATGAAAAATATGAATAGACCTTTTACTTTTATCATTTTTCATTTTTGAAAGTGTTCTGATTGCATGTTGAATTCTCTTCTCGATGAAATTCACAGAAATGACGGTGAGAATTCGGGCTGTATGCTATATTAAAGACTACTTTCTAATGAAATGGAGCGCAAAAAATGATAGGAATGGAAGGGATGTTGATTGGTATACAATTTGGTCATGTCCTTACGCTGCTCTTATCGATTGTTACGATACTCAATATCTTGCTATTATCATGGGTTTTGTTTATCGAAAGAAGAGATGTAGGAAATACATGGGCGTGGATTATGGTTCTAGTATTCATTCCCATCGTCGGTTTCTTTATTTATCTATTCTTTGGACGCAGTTTAAAGCAGAAAAATTTCTATAATCTTTCCATTGCAGAAAGAAAGGCTGAGAAAACGGAAGTTGATAAACAATTATTGCCAGAAAACTTAGCTATACTTGAAAACAACACCTTACTAAGAAAATATACAGAATTAATCCATATGAATCTGAAGTCATCTCATGCATTGCTTTCTAAAGATAATCATATTGAAATCTTTGACGATGGACATAAAAAGTTTGCTGCATTGTTTGAGGATATTCGCTCGGCTACAAAAGAGGTCAATGTCCAGTATTATATTATTCAGTCTGATTCTCTCGGAACCAAGCTGCGTGATCTATTAATTCAAAAGGCGAAAGAGGGAGTTAAGGTCAGACTCTTGTATGATGAAGTAGGCTCCAAGAAAACTCCCCCCAGATTCTATAATGAATTACGTGCAGCAGGAGGTGGGGTGGAGGTATTCTTTCCATCACTGTTTCGTCTGGTAAACTTTCGGGTCAATAATAGAAACCACCGGAAGCTTTGTATCATTGACGGAGAAATCGCGTATATAGGTGGTTTCAATGTCGGAGACGAGTATCTAGGACTTGATAGGAAGTTTGGTTATTGGCGCGATACGCACTTCAGGATTATAGGCGGTGCGGTCAATCATATTCAAGCGAAATTCATTTTAGATTGGCATCAGGCCAGTAAAAAGGAGCCGGGGGATTGGGGAGATTATTTATTTCAAACCGAAAAACATATAGGCACAAGTCCAGTGCAAATTGTTTCAAGTGGTCCGAATTCTGAGACAGAACATCTGAAGAATATGTATATCAAGTTATTATTGTCTGCTAAAAAAAGTGTCTACATTCAGACGCCGTACTTTATTCCAGATACAAGCTTTATGGATGCCTGCAAAATTGCATTGCTGTCAGGCATCGATGTACAGATAATGATTCCATGTAAGCCTGATCACCCGTTTGTCTACTGGGCTACTTGGTCGTATGTCGGTGATTTGCTTGATTATGGAGCAAAGATATTATTATATGAGAATGGTTTCTTGCATGCGAAAACGATTGTAGTTGATGAAGAAGTGGCGGTAGTAGGTACTATGAATATTGATTCACGTAGTTTCCGATTGAACTTTGAAGTGACTGCGATTGTCTATGATGACAAAGTAGCAGCGCACCTGACTGAGCTGTTCCGTCAAGACTCGGAACGTAGTTCTAAGTTGACGAGGGAACGTTATGAAGAGCGGTCCTTACTGATTAAGTTTAAGCAATCGATTTCACGGTTGTTGTCTCCCGTACTCTAAAGCCGTGAGAAATATAATATACGTGATGAGAATATAATAAAAAAGAAGCAGCTTTGTGCTGCTTCTTTATCATGTCAGTATATGATTTACATAAAGACCAAGTTCAGTTTCCCATCTTTTAACTCCAATGAAGCATCAAACTTTTTCCCGTCAGCAGAAGTGAAGCCTTTGATGACATTTGTTTGCCCTTTAGTACATAATAATTTCACTTGAGGCACAGTGAGTTTCTTTTTCAGGAAGAGTCCTGGGAAGGTTTGCTTGCAACCATTTTTATAATTACTACAGCCGTAGAATTTAGGGTGTTCAATAATATTGCCTTTGCCGCATCTTGGACAAGGTGCGACTTCAGTTCGTGTGTACGAGCCCTTGCCTGAAGGAGACCGAGGAGGCAGCACAATATCAATCGTTTGTTTCTCCAGTTGGACAGGTACGTCTTCAATCAGTTTTTGAATAAATTTTGATACACTGCTTAGAAAATGTTGACCTGTCCCCTCCCCATTACCTATTTTCTTCAAGTACGTTTCCCATTTCGCTGTCATGGAAGGACTGGCAAGCAGACTACCTTCGATGGTCTGACAGAGCACACGGCCTTTGTCAGTGATCGATACAATATTTTTTGTCACGGAAATATACCCGTGTTTTTTTATCGTCTCAATAATACCGCTTCGTGTAGCTTCGGTACCAAGCCCTTCGATCTCCTTTAAAATATCCGTTTCGCTTTGATCTTCCACCAACTTCCCGCACGTTTTCATCATAGCGATCAACTGGCCTTCTGTATAAGGTTTTGGTGGCTGTGTCGCACCTTCTTTAATGCCAATTTCACTTTGCACGGTTTCCTCTCTCTCAAGTGGCGGTAAGGCTGGTTCTTCGGAATCCTTTGCCTTCTTTGGCGCAGCAAAAAGTTCTTTCCAACCTTTGTCGCGTTCGGTTTTGCCCGTTGTGAAGAATGGCAGACCGTTGACGTCGGTCGTTACTTTCGTTTCTGTATATAAGTAATCCCGATGGAACATAGCTAATGTCGTTCGAATGACTTCTTCATAAAGGTTGCGCTCAAGTGGTGACAACTTTGTCAGTGCCGCAGGAGTCGGTAGTTTTTTTGTCGGGATGATGGCATAGTGTTCTTGTACTTTCGAGCTGTCAACATATCGTTTTTTCGGTGTGTGTGAAACGATTTCAAATGGATGCGCAATTAGTTTTTGATAGTCTTTCACAGCCGCTATTAAGTAGTTGAATTCACTTGGCGTGATATGACGTGTATCAGTCCGCGGGTACGATACAAGCTTCTTTTCGTATAAAGTCTGCATTGTTTTCAATACAGTCGCAGGGCTTGCCTTCCATCGTCTGTTGGCAGTTGCTTGTAATGTTGAAAGTGAATGCAACTGTGGCGGTGGCATACGTTTATCTGTATGGGTCAGCTCACTAATAACCCCAGGCGTCCGTTTTGTAATATTGCGGCTGTTGAGTGCTTCCGCAATTAATTCACGCTTAGGCTCCTTAAGTTTTGCTTTTCCTTTATACGTACCGCGTTCCGCAGTAAAAATGGCTTCCGCTTCGAAAAAAGGTTCCGATACGAACGTCTCGATTTCGCGCTGACGTTGATAAATCAAATAAACGGTAGGTGATTGCACACGACCAATAGGGAATACTTCTTGAACTCCTTTGGCTTTCAACAGAAGTGTATAGAGCCGAGAACCATTCATCCCTACAAGCCAGTCGCTGATTTGTCGCGCCTTGGCTTCTTCATACAGTTGTAGATCTTGTCGATTATCCCGTAGGTTCTCGAAGCCTTTACGTACTTCATCCGATTCCAGCGAATTAATCCATAGTCGCTCAATCTTCTGGTTTCGAGCACCCGTCATATAGTAGATGGAATAAAATATATTTGAACCTTCGCGATCCACGTCACATGCGTTGATGACGTGATCGGTTGCGCGAATAAGCTTTTTAACGACCTGAAATTGCTTGTACTTTCCTGGCGCAACTTGAAATTCGTAGCGTTCCGGTAAAATTGGTAAACTGCCGAGTGACCAGCGTTTCCAGGCGGGATTGTATGTATGCGGCTCTTTTAATTCCACGAGATGCCCGACGCCCCATGTGATGAAGGCTCCTTGAGGGAATATGTCGCACGGTTGAATTTCTGTATAGCCATCGTGTTTACGTGTAGTGAATGCATCTGCATAGGCCTTTGCTTGGCTTGGTTTTTCAGCTAGGATGACCGGTTTCATGCAATCGCCTCCATTTCGTTCGTAGTACGTTCGTTCTGTTAGTCGTATTATCTCATATTTTGGGGTGGGTGGCTATTAGGCATGTAGTGGAAAAGAGAGTTTTGAGATAAACAAAACAGGTAGAAGATCAATATAAGATCTAAAAAGATGTATGTACCTGTAACCTTTTACCGTCTCATACGAACTATTGTATAGAACCCATAGTGAGGAGCGGATTTTTTATGAAAATGAATAAAGTTGTAACCTTTGCGATGTTAGCTTTGCTTATTGGCGGCGTAGCAGTACCTCAAGCGGTTAGTGCGAGTGATGAAGAGAAGGCTGAAGTGACATCTGATGAAAAAGCTTTTATTAAAGTAGAAGGGACAATCGAAGGAATAGAAAAGAACGATGAGTTAACACTTTACACGATTAAAGGAGAAGAAGAATCGCCCGTATTGGCCATTACAGAAGAAACACTGCTATTCGATAATACCGGAAAAAAGATAGAATTGAAGAAAGGTGACAAAGTGTCTGCTTATACCCATGCGGATAAACCAAGGATTATGATTTATCCACCACAGTACACTCCGGATGCTGTCATTGTGGAAACGGATAAAGAGAACACCGCAGTAGTTGGAATATTTGATGACGAATTGGTGGATTCGTACTTGAAGCTACAGTTGAATATAGATGACGGTACAGACATTTCCAGCGCTTCAGGTAATAAAGTGAAAGCTGATGACTTGAAGAATAAAGACTTGCTAGTATTCTACAAAGAAACAACGCGAAGTATACCAGCTCAGACAATGCCAGAGAAAGTAGTTGTACTAGACGGAAATCCAGTAGATGAAGATGCTACTGTAGAACAGATCATAGAAGATGATCATTATATGGTTGACGGTGTGAAGATGGTACCGCTTCGTTTGCTTGCCGAGAAACTAGGCTATGTAGTGGATTCAACTGGTGTCGGTGCGATTGTATCAAAAGGTGCTCCATCTTATACGATTACTCGTGGACAGAAGGAATATGGCTACAATAAATTATTGATGAAGTTTGAAGTGGCACCGGAGCTACTGGAACCAAGGAAAACCTATGTACCGGTAGGGTTAATTGAAGAAATGATGAAGTAATGAAACTATATAAAAACAAGGCAGGCATCCGTGGACATCTGCCTTGTTTGCCATTTACATCAAGACTTCTTTTTCACTTGTTTCTTTTCTTTCGGATAGAGGTTTGTAAAGTAATCGTTCGTAATGTCCCGTACTTGTCCACTTAAGAATAGGACCGCAATCACGTTAGGAATTACTACGATTGCGAGTAATAGATCAAGGAACTTCCAGACGAACTGCAATCCACCAAGTGCTCCGATGATGATTGCCGCGATATATGCCACGCGTATTACGATGGAGAAGTTGGATCCGAATAAGAACTCCGCTTGCTTTTCTCCGTAATAAATAATGACTACAATCGTTGTAATCACGAACAAGAATAATACAATGGATATAATAATTCCGCCTAGGGAAGCACCAAATATTGTACTATACGCTTCTGTCACCATGTTCGCCGCGTTGTCTGCGTCAATGACTTTCCAAACGCCTGTAGTTAGTATGACGAGCGCAGTCATAGTACAAACGATCAATGTATCCACGACGACTTCAAAGACGCCCCAGAAACCTTGTTTGGCAGGATGACTATTCACTGCAGCTGCGTGTGCAATCGGTGCTGTACCGATACCGGCTTCATTGGAATATAATCCGCGGGCGAGTCCCCATCGAATAGCCGCTGCGACACCGGCCCCTGCGAAGCCGCCTGCCGCTGATATCGGTTGAAATGCATGTGTGAAAATCAAGCCAAATGCTGCGGGCACTGCATCGACATGAGCTCCGATAATAATGAGTGCTGTTAAAATATAGGCCACGACCATGGATGGAATTAGACGTTCTGTTACACGCCCAATCGCTTTAATTCCTCCAAATGAAATGAGTGCAACCAGTAACGCGACGAGAATACCTGTTACGATTGGAGATAAACCAAATGAACCTTCAAGGGTCGTAGCGATGGAGTTAGATTGCACCATAGTACTCGCCATAACTTCTAACATGAGGGCGAATGCAAAGATATACGCAACCTTTTTCCAGCCAAGTCCCTTTTTTATGTAATACATCGGACCACCGACATAATCACCGGCAGCATTCTTTTCACGATATTTGATACCGAGCACGACTTCGGAATATTTCGTACCGATTCCGATCAGTGCCACAATCCACATCCAGAAGATCGCGCCAGGTCCACCTAGCGCGATGGCTACAGGAACTCCGACGATATTTGCTGCTCCCATCGTAGAGGCAAGTGCAGAGGTTGTTGCTTGAAAAGGGGTTAGCGTACCGTCCCCAGAACCTTTAGACATAATCCTTCCGAAGGTTTGACGAAAAATGTGAGGCATATAACGGAACTGGAAGAATTTCAGACGAATTGTGAGAAACAATCCGCCTCCCAGAAGTAAAATGATGATGGGTAATCCCCATAAAAAATCCGAGACGATTTCTACCCATTTCGTAAACGTATTCATTGGCAACGACTCCTTTGGTAGTTTGATACTATTCAAACATCTAGTTGTTTTGTTTCGGTTTACGAATTAGTTGTCTACTATACTAGTGAATGTATGGAAGAAATGTCAAATGAAATTAGAAATGTGCTCATTTTTAGTACTTGAGTCATTGTTGATAGATACACGATGAAACGTACATTTGAAAGAGATACGATAAGCCATTTTGCCGTATACTACTGTGCAAAATATGTGGAATTGTTTGAAATCTGTTGACAGACGGCTATAGACCATGTAGTATTACGTTCAATATTACATTGCAGACTAAGAATGGAAATAGTAAAAATGTTTATGTCTATGCAGAGAGCTGATGGTTGGTGGAAATCAGCAGACGTACATTTTGAACTCATCCATGAGTCACTCCCTGAAAGTTCTACAGTAAGGGAAGTCGGTTTCCTCCGTTAACGGGATAGACAGTAATTGCTGTCGATAAGTGGATTTGCCAAGTATGGTGAATCAATTAGAGTGGTACCGCGAGTATAACCTCGTCTCTATATTTCAATATAGAGATGGGGTTTTTTGTCTTTATTTTTTTAAAAAAGGAGTGCAAAGAGATGAGCAGAAAAATTTGGGTTTTTGATACAACATTACGTGATGGAGAACAGGTACCAGGCGCTAAACTAAATCTTTATGAAAAAGTGGAGATTGCACAGCAATTAAAGAAGCTTGGCGTCGACATTATCGAAGCTGGTTTTCCTGCTTCATCTCAAGGTGATTTTGAAGCGGTGAAAGCTGTTGCGCAGCGGGTAGGTAACACAAATGACATCATGATCACAGCATTGGCACGCGCGGTTCAGGCTGATATCGATTCAGTTTATCATGCAGTAAAGTATGCAGAAAACCCGATGATTCATATGGTGCTAGGTACTTCTGATATTCACGTGGAGAAAAAGTTCAACAAATCAAAGGACCAGATCCTTCAACTAGGCGTAGAAGCGGTGAAATATGCAAAAACCTTAATGCCTCAAGTTCAGTATTCAACGGAAGATGCATCACGCTCGGAATTCGAGTATTTATGGCATACAATTGAGTCTGTTGTGAATGCGGGTGCGACAATGATCAATGTGCCTGACACAGTGGGCTTTGCAGAGCCTGAAGAATTCGGTGCGATGATTTATAAATTAAATGACCGGATGAAAAACTTGAATCCGGATGTCTTATTAAGTGTTCACTGTCATAATGACCTAGGAATGGCGACGGCAAACACCTTAGCAGCGGTCAAGAATGGTGCGGATAAAGTAGAGTGTACAATGAATGGAATCGGAGAACGAGCAGGAAATGCTGCGCTTGAAGAAGTAGTCATGGCATTGAAAACAAGAAGCTCAATTTATAATGTGCGTACGCAAATCAACACAAAGGAAATTATGAATACTTCTCGTCTTGTATCTAGCTTCATGGGATTGGATGTGCAAGTGAACAAGGCAATTACAGGTGATAATGCTTTTGCGCACTCGTCGGGTATACATCAAGATGGCTTGTTGAAATCCCGTGATGCGTATGAAATTGTTCATCCGGAAGACGTTGGATTAGATGATATGGAATTGATTTTGACAGCACGGTCAGGACGACATGCTGTGAAAAACGCTCTTGAAAAGCTAGGCTTTACTCATATGAAGCCAGAGGAGTTTGAAGGGATTTTTGAAGGATTCCTAACATTGGCGGATATGAAAAAGGAAGTATATGACCATGATTTATATATAATTGTGGAAAACTATTATGAAAAGCATGATAAGGAAAACGTGACGAATTACAGCGGTCATTTCTTTGAATTTGAAGACTTACAAGTCGTCAGCAATTCTAGCTTCCCTTCAGCCAGCGTCAAAATTCGCAAAGGGGAAGAAATCTTCCAGTCGAGTGCTGTTGGCACGGGTCCAATCGATGCGCTGTATTCAGCAGTTGCAGAAATTACAAAGATACAAGTTAAATTGATTGGCTATGATATTAGCAGTGTTTCTCGAGGGAAAGATGCATTAGGAAAAGTGAAAATTACTATTGCACATGAAGGAGAAAATTATATCGCGAAGGCAGCTGACACTGATATTTTGAAAGCAAGTGCACTGGCGTACATCAATGCAATCAATAGTGTAATCGTAGCGAAAATAAAAGGAACTTCTGCACATAAGTTAGCCGTGAATATTTAATTTAAAATAAAGAGGCAACTGTTCGTTTTTGAATAGTTGCCTTTTCTTATGTGTGAATTTGAAGTAAAACAAAGAAGAGTCCTAAGCTTTTTTAATAGCATGGAATAATTAAACATAGTTCATTAAATCAATCTAACTAAGTAAATAAGATTTGCGGTATTATATTTATAGACTCTAGTAGATTGTACATAACGAAATAGTAAATACACTACTGTTTAATAAAAATCAATTACTATAACACAATTTACACGGTTAACTATTTATCGTTATCAATAAATATATTAATTTTAAGAAATAGGAGTTACGTGTAAATACCTTTACATATTTATTCTTTTGTTCGCTAAATTACTACCTAGTGAAGGATGCCTGAATAGAATATTCTGAAATTGGTGTTGACTAAATGAAAAATATGTATTAATGTATTGCTATATATAACGAATATAGGCAACGTCGTTCAATGCGCGTTATATTCATATAAAGTAATATGAGAGAAAAGGGAGGATTTATCTATGTACAACCCAGAAATTGAAAGCGCACCCATTTCCGAAAAGCGAGAACTACAGCTTAAAGGATTAAAAAAGACAGTGGAAAACGTATATGAAAATGTAGGGTTTTATAGACAGAAATTCGATGAATTGCAAATTAAGCCTGAAGACATTCAATCGTTGGAGGATATTAAAAAGCTACCATTCACAAAGAAAAAAGATTTCCGTGATCAGTATCCATATGGACTATTTGCTATTCCTGTGGACGATGTTGCAAGAATCCATGGTTCATCTGGAACAAGTGGAAAGCCAACTATTGTCGGCTACTCAGAGCGTGATCTTAAGAACTGGGGAATTTTAGTGGCACGTGCTATCGTTGCTGCTGGCGGTAGAAAATCTGATGTTTTTCATAATGCGTATGGGTATGGATTGTTTACAGGAGGACTTGGTCTTCATCAAGGTGCCGATGAATTAGGTGTAGCTACAATACCGATTTCTGGAGGGAATACAGAACGTCAAATTACAATAATCAATGATCTTAAGCCACGTGGAATATGTGGTACCCCGTCTTACGTCTTGAGTATCATTGAGAAGATGGAAGAACAAGGAATGGATCCACGTGAGACAAATCTTGCTTATGGCATATTTGGAGCAGAGGCTTGGTCTGAAAGCGTGCGTCAAAAGTTAGAACAGAAACTAGGAATAAAAGCTGTAGATATCTATGGATTAAGCGAAATTATGGGACCTGGTGTTGCGTCTGAATGTCATGAAGCGCAGGATGGATTACATATTGCAGATGATCATTTCTTTGTTGAAGTAATTAATCCCGATACACTTGAACCCGTTGCCGATGGAGAATTAGGAGAATTAGTATTTACTAGTTTGCAAAAGGAAGCGCTTCCAGTTATCCGTTACCGTACGGGAGATATTGCATCAATTACTCATGAGAAATGTAAATGTGGAAGAACAACGACTCGTATGTCACGTGTTAAAGGACGAACAGACGACATGATCATTGTTCGAGGAGTAAATGTTTTCCCTTCCGAGATTGAACGGGAATTACTTCAAATAGAAGGATTGTCACCTGTTTATCAAATTCAATTAGTTCGCAAAGGTGTTATGGATGCAATTGAATTACATATTGAGATTGAGATTTCTCTATATGAACAAGTTGGCTGTGACCTACTTCATGAATCCATCACGAGTATGAAGCGGAAGATCCAACATAAGTTGAAGAATTCGTGTTTAATTTCAGTGGATGTTGTGTGTAATGAACCGAAAGCACTTCCAAGATCTGAAGGAAAAGCAACACGCGTTGTAGATAAGCGTGAAAATTCACCTGTAAGCGTATGACAATAACAACTGGATAAGGGCGTGAAGTGAGTGCAAGATTTTTTACAGTTCACATTAACGGGAATTACGATTGGAAGTATTTATGCAATTGTCGCCCTCGGTTTTGTTACCATTTATAGTGTGACGAAAGTTATCAACTTGGCTCAAGGTGAATTCGTCATGCTTGGTGGATTGACCATGTTTTCACTCGTTTCAGTAGGCGTGCCATATTGGCTTTCCTTTATTGTTACGATACTTTTTGTGACATTCATCGGGTGGCTAATGGAGTTCCTTTTGATACGTAGAGCCAAAGGTGCTGACGCGATCAGCTTAATCATTTTGACTATTGGAACTTCGATCTTCATCCGTGGAATCAGTAGTATGGTATGGGGAAAAGATCAACATACAGTAGCACCTTTCATGGATAATACTCCTGTTACAATTGGAGGCGCTTCCATTACCCCCCAATCCATTTGGGTCGTTTTGATTATGCTGTTAGTTGTCGGTCTTATGTATATGTTTATCGACAAAACAATGCTAGGAAAAGCATTCCAAGCATCCTCTGTAAACCCGATGGCTGCAAGATTAATGGGAATAAGTCCAAAAAGAATGTCTTCCTTTTCCTTTGTTTTAAGCGCTTCTCTTGGAGCTATTGCGGGCCTTGCGATCGCACCAATTATTTTCCCGGCATATGATATGGGTGCTATGTTAGGCATTAAAGGATTTTCAGCAGCAATTCTAGGGGGACTAGGTAGTGCCCCCGGAGCTGTCATTGGTGGTTTGCTAATTGGACTATTTGAATCCATGGGTGCCGGCTATGTTAGTTCAGGAATGAAAGATATTATTACATTTTCAATATTTTTGCTTATATTGATTATTAGACCCAATGGTATTTTGGGTGAAAAAACTATTGGGAAAGGAGGGTTGTAATGAAGTTACAAGGCGTACAGCAGACGAAGTGGTGGGGCGTAGTTGTATTCATTGCTGCCATCCTCATATTTCCATTGGTAGTTACTCAGTCATTTTTTATTACACAGGCAACATTTGCAGGTATATACGCAATTATAGCCATCGGTTTAGGCTTGTTAATGGGTTATGCCGGACAAATATCTTTAGGACAGGCAGCATTTTATGGAGTGGGAGCATATACCACTTCGATTTTGACAGCTACGTGGGGATGGAGTCCTTGGCTTAGCTTGCCTATAGCTTTACTCGTTCCGGCTCTTCTAGCTTTTTTCATGGGATATACGATGTCACGTTTAAGTGGATATTACTTAGCTATGGCAACATTGGCTCTTGGTATAATCGTTCATGGTCTTTTGGTTGAAGGTAAAGGAATCACAATGGGAGCATCAGGATTTTATGGGATCCCCCAGCTGTCATTGTTTGGCATGACAATCAACCAAGGAGTTCCATATTACTTTCTAGTATGGTTTTTTGTTTTAATAGTTTTAATTCTATCACTGAACATTGTTCATTCTCGGGTTGGACGTGCACTCCGTTCTATACACGACTCAGAAATAGCCTCCAGCTCGATGGGGGTTAATACGGGCAGGTATAAAATGCAGGTGTTTATATTGAGCGCTGCATTTGCGGGGCTTGCCGGCTGGTTGTTTGCTCACATGAGTTACAGTATATCTCCATCTGCCTTTACATTTGATGCATCCATTCTTTTCTTAGCAATGGTCGTTCTCGGAGGAAGTGGAAGTGTATGGGGGGCATTAATAGGGGCTTTACTAATTCGTATGATCGGCATTACCGTTCACACACTTGGTGAGCAATTCTCGTTTATCACTAGTGATTCGGAACACGTGATTTATGGATTAATCTTAATATTAGTCGTTATCTTTATGCCAAAAGGTCTGTTTCCAACAGTAATAGACTGGTTTAAAAATACATCGATAAAAAGAGTAGAAAAAAAATCATCTGTACCCGTCACACCGATAGAACGAAGTGTTTCAGAATGAGAGGATGATGACATTGTTGCAAGTAGAATCAATTACAAAAAGATTTGGCGGAGTTGTAGCAAATAGCGATGTCAGCTTCTCTGTCGATGAAGGGCAAATTGTTGGGCTAATAGGACCGAACGGAGCAGGAAAAAGCACAATGTTCAATATGATATCTTCTATATTTCCACCGACCGAAGGAAATATTTTGTTTTGCGGGAAGAGGATTGATCTCCTCCCTTCATATAAAGTAGCTCCATTAGGCATATCACGGACCTTCCAAAACTTACAAGTGTTTAAAAATATGACAGTGATTGAGAATGTCATGGTAGGCCAGCATATGAGAACGAAGCAAAATCTTTCAGGAGTTGCTTCCATGTTACTTGGCATTGCAAAAAATGAGCGCAAAGTGTATGAAGAGGCAATGGATATCTTACGTTTTTTCAATCTAGAACTACTATACGATCAAAAGGCATCCAGTTTGTCATTAGGTAAATTGCGACTATTAGAATTTGCCCGTGCTTATGCCACAGAGCCTAAACTTCTTCTGTTGGATGAAATTGCAGCAGGATTAAATCATAGTGAGACGTCTGAAATGAGTGAGTTGATTAAAAGAGTAAGAGACTCTGGAGTAACCATTCTAGTCGTCGAGCATGATATGGATCTAGTCATGAGCATTTGCGATAAACTCGTTGTTTTGGATCAGGGCATGAAGATTGCAGAAGGAGCCCCAAAAGAAATTCAAGCGAATGAAGCGGTCATTGCGGCTTACTTAGGTGCTGAGATCGAGGAGGAAGTCGTATGAGTGAACAAAAGCTACTTGAGGTACTCGACTGTTCTGTAAGCTATGGACCGATTCAAGCATTGAATGGCGTATCACTGTCTGTTAAACAAGGAGAAATTGTCGCTTTGCTAGGTGCAAATGGAGCGGGTAAGACAACTCTTCTACAAACCATGTCTGGACTACTTCGACCGACAAGCGGCCAAGTTATCTATCAAGGCACGGATATTACAGGAATGGAAGCAGAAAAGATTGTTGAGAAACACTTAATTCATGTACCTGAACATCGTCAAATTTTTTCTACAATGACTGTGTTGGATAATTTATATTTAGGTGCTTACCATCATCGTAAAACTACTAACAAGCAGGCAATAGAAGAAAACATCAAAAAAGTTTTCGAATTATTCCCGATATTGAGTGACCGAAAAGATCAAATGGGTGGAACGATGTCTGGCGGTCAGCAACAAATGCTTGCGATTGCAAGAGGTATGATGGCAGAGCCTGACTTATTGTTATTAGACGAACCTACATTAGGACTAGCTCCACTTATAGCGAAGGACGTATTAGAACTAGTCGGTAATTTACGTAAGCAGTTTGGAACAACGATTTTATTAATAGAACAAAATTTACATGCATCCCTTAAAGTTGCTGATCGGGGGTATGTCATTTCTCATGGTGAAATCATTAAGAGCGGCAGTTCAAGTGAATTATTGAATGATCCGGAAGTAAAAGAAGCTTATTTAGGTCACACAGTACATTGATGATGGGGGATGAGAAGATGTTCAAAAAATTAACTATGTTATTTCTAGCAGTTATCATTTCATTGGTGCTAGCCGCATGTAGCGACACTGACGCGAAGTCCGAAAGTGGGGAACTGACAGAGTATAAGATCGGTGCCATTTATTCAAAAACGGGTCCAAACAGTCCGTTAGGCGAACCTGAATGGAATGCAGCAAAACTACTAGAAGAGAAAATCAATGCAGATGGTGGAATTAATGGCATTCCGCTAAAGATCATCTTGGCGGATGATGAATCCAGCCAGGAAAAAGCAACACAAGAAGCTAATCGATTAGTGAACGACGAAAAAGTATTAGCGTTACTCGGGTCTTCAGGTAGTGGTGAAAGCCTTGCTATGAAAGGAATCGCCTTGCAACAAAAAGTTACTATGATCTCGGCTGCAGCGAGTGCGCATGTCGTTGAACCTGTTGAAGATGCAGAATGGGTATTTAAAACACCGCAATCGGATAGACAAGCAGTTGAACGGGTTTATATGTATTTAAAAGAACAAGGAATTAAGAAAATTGGTACGATTAGTGATTCTAATGCGTTTGGCTCAAGTGGCTTAGAGCAATTGGAAGCTTTAGCAGATGACTATGATATTAAAATCGTAGCAAAAGAAAGCTATAATACACAAGATCCTGATATGAGTACGCAAGTGACGAAGATTAATAGTGCAAAAGCAGAAGCAATCGTCGTCTGGGGAACGAATCCAGGACCTGCCGTCATCGCAAAGAATGCGCATGATCTAGGAATTAGTTTACCGGTATTTGGAAGTCATGGCATTGCAAATCAAAACTTTATCTCTTTAGCGGGAGAGGCTGCAGAAGGTGTAGTAATTCCAACTGGAAAGCTATTATTCCCAGACCAGATTCCTAAAGATGATATACAGCACAGTGTATTATCAGAGTTCTACAATGAGTATACAGAAAAGTACGGCAGTGAACCGACTAACTTTGGTTCTTATGGCTATGACAATGTGATGTTGACAGTGGAAGCATTGAAGAATGGTGCTACTGATCGTGAAGCAATTCGAGATTATTTAGAAGAGAATATTAAAGACTGGATTGGTACGACAGGAGTTTATAATTACACAGCTGAAGATCATAATGGGCTTGGACCGGAGAGCTTTGTAATGGCGACTGTGAAGGATGGAAAATGGACATATATTGAATGATGTAAAAAGCACTGCGTCTTAGCAGTGCTTTTTGTATGAAGAGTTTTTAAACAACTACATATCTACTAAGTAAAATACGTCCGTGACGCAATGCTCTGGAATCTCGAAATGAAAATAAATTATTCTGAATATATTCTTGACAACGCTTACACATTGATTTAAGATACTAAGTATAACAAGAAAAGCTAACAACGTATTTTATGCGTTATACTTGGAAGGATCGATTTTCTTTCGATAGAGAGGAGAAGCCAGCATATGAGTAATGAACAGAAAGTTTATGATATAACAATAATTGGTGGCGGCCCTGTGGGTTTGTTTACATCCTTTTATGCAGGTATGCGTCAAATGTCGGTAAATTTGATTGAGAGTCTTCCGCAACTTGGCGGTCAACTAACAGCTTTGTATCCAGAGAAGTATATTTACGATATTGCAGGTTTCCCAAAAATCACTGGACAAAAACTTATTGACAATCTAGTTGAGCAGATGTCTCAGTTTGAACCAACTATCACACTTGAACAAGAGGTACGTGAAGTGACTAAGCAAGACGACGGGAACTTCAAAATCAAAACGAATAAAGAAACACATTATTCTAAGGCAATTATTATTACTGCAGGAAATGGTGCATTTCAACCTAGAAAGATTGAAATTGAAAACGCTGAACAATACGAGGGTAAAAACTTACATTACTTTATTAAAGATTTACAATACTTCGCAGGAAAGAATGTTCAGGTTCTTGGCGGTGGAGATTCTGCGGTAGATTGGTCTCTAATGCTTGAGCCGATTGCCAACAAAGTAACACTCGTTCACCGCCGCGATAAATTCCGCGCACATGAAGCTAGTGTTGAGAACTTAATGAATTCCAAAGTAGAAGTTAAAACACCATATATTCCATCATTATTTATTGGTGAAGATCATATTGAAAAAATCGTTCTAAGTAAAATGAAGTCAGACGAGGTAGAGGAAATCGCAATTGACGAAGTAATAGTCAACTATGGTTTCGTGTCTTCACTTGGTCCTATCAAGGATTGGGAACTAGAAATAGAAAAGAACAGCATTGTCGTTAATTCGAAAATGGAAACGAACATTAAAGGTATTTATGCTGTAGGCGACATTTGTACGTATCCAGGAAAAGTTAAACTTATAGCTAGCGGGTTTGGAGAAGCACCTACGGCTGTTAGTAATGCCAAGGTCTACATTGATCCAACGGCTAAAGTTCAAGCAACACATAGTACGACATTAATGGAGAAAAAGGAAAAGCTAGATCAGAAAAAAGTCCCGGTCAACTCTTGAACATTTGACTCATTAGAATAAAGGAGGACACCTTTTATGGCTACACATACTATTGTTGATCAATCAACTTGCATAGCGTGCGGTGCTTGCGGAGCAAGTGCACCTGACATTTTTGATTATAATGATGAAGGTTTTGCATTCGTACATCTAGATAATAATGAAGGTTCAGCAGAAGTCGATGAGGATTTATTGGATGATTTGGATGATGCGGTTGAGGGCTGCCCAACTGACTCCATTAAAGTATCAGAATATCCAATCGTTTTGGAAGAGGTCTAGTATTTTTTTGAGACCAAGTATAACAAAATTTGTGAAAAGACGTTAAGTTTGTTATATTTGATCGTTTAAATACGTATCTTGTGGTATTAACTTTTCAAAATCTAAAGGAGGAATTAGATAAATGGTAATGATGACAGCGATGACCGCAGATGAAAAGATGGAGTATTTCATGGAACGTATAGAAAGTGGCGAAAAGATCCAGGCAGATGATTGGATGCCGGAAGAGTATCGTCAAACGTTAATTAAACTCATTTCCATGCACGGAATCAGTGAAATTATGGGAGCGCTCCCTGAGAAAGAGTGGGTACCTAAAGCGCCTTCACTATACCGCAAACTTGGAATTATGGCGAAAGTACAAGATGAAATGGGTCACGGACAACTATTATTACGCGTGGCAGAAGATTTAATGAAGCCATATGGTAAAACTCGCGGTGATATCATGCAGGATCTATTCAATGAGGATCTGAAGTTTCATAATGTATTTCATATGGAAACAAAGACTTGGGCAGATGCAGGATTGATAGGTTGGTTAGTAGATGGGGCTGCAATCATTACACAAACGAATATGCTAGATGCATCTTACGGGCCGTATGCAAAGGCCTTACAACGTATTTGTGCAGAAGAAGTATTCCATGCGCAACACGGAGAGTCGATTATCATGGCACTTGCTGAAGGAACAGAAGAACAGAAAGCAATGGTGCAAGACGCGCTTAACCGCTGGTGGCCAGCACTGCTTATGTTTTTTGGACCTCCAAGTAAAGCTACGACAGGTGCATCAAAGCAAGAAGCTACTATTAAATATCGTATTCGTAAGAACACAAATGAAGAATTACGCCAGAGCTTCTTGGATAAATATATTCCGAGAATTCTATCGCTCAGTTTAACAATCCCGGATGCTACATTGCATTTCGATCAGGAGAAGAAACATTGGGTTTATCAGCAACCCGACTGGTCAGAGTTCAAAGAAATTATTAAAAATAATGGACCAAAATCACAAGCGCGTCTTAATCTTCGCCGTTCATCATATGAGAACAATGCGTGGGTACGTGAAGCGTTAAGTGCAATTGTTGAATAAAGGAGCGGAAGAGAATATGTCAGAGAAAACATTTTATCAAGAGTTTGAAGTATTTAGTAAACGCACCCATGCTGCGTCATTCCAGCACCAATTCGATTTACTAGCACCAAATGAAGATATGGCACTTATGATGGCACAAGAAAACTTTATGCGTCGTGAGCCAGTCGTTGATATATGGGTCGTAAATAAAAAAAATATCCGAAGTATGGATGAAGAAGAACGTCTTTCTTTGAGTCGTTTAGATAACAAAGATTACCGTACTACAAAAGGTTATGGTTACTTACGTAAAAAATGGCGTAAATACGAACAAGAAATGCTCGATGAGAAGGAAATCCTATCTTGGGCAGGAGGTAAAGAAAAATGAGTAATGTTGAAAAAATGATGAGTACGGAAGAGAAAAAAGCAGTAGAAACGCTTTTATTTCAGTTAGCAGATGATGATTTCCTGTTTTCATATCGTGGCTCTGAATGGTTGGGTCTAGCTCCGCATATAGAAGAGGATGTTGCATCATCTTCTATCACACAAGATTCCATGGGTCATGCAGCTATGTATTATAAGTTGCTAGAGGACTTAGGATTAGGTAATGCGGATGATCTAGCTCACTTACGCCCTGCAGTAGAACGAAAAAATAGCGTTTTGACTGAACGTATTAATGGTGACGGCTATTATATGGACACACCACAATATGATTGGGCTTATACAGTAGTTAGAAGTTACTTCTATACACAAGCGAAACGAGCGAAGATCAATTCACTTAAAGAAAGCTCATATAAACCACTCCAAGAGATTGCTGTAAAAGTTAGTATGGAACTCTATTATCATGTGATGCATTGGAAGTTATGGTTCAAACAATTACTAAGCTCCACAGAAGAAGCGAAAACTAAAATGATGAGTGCAATTGAATTGGTTGTTGCAGACATGGGAGATCTATTCTCTTATGGAGAACAAAAAGAACCGATTGAACGCTTTGACTTGATAGATTCAGAAGAAAAAATACAAAATGCTTGGCTTGAAGCATTACGTCCAACATTTGAAAAATTGGAATTGGATTTACCGATAATTCCTGAACCTAAGTTGAATGGACGTAATGGACAACACACAGATGAGTTGCAAGCAGCAATCGATACACTTTCTGAAGTGTACAGAATCGATACAGCCACTAACTGGTAATAGATAGAAAGAGGTGTTTTGGAAATGGTAGCTCTTATAAAAAAATCACAAAACTTGGAAGTATGGAAGGTGCTTGAAAGCGTCAAGGACCCTGAAATTGATACAGTCAGTATAGTGGATCTTGGAATGGTGGAGAAAGTGGAAGTTGAAGCCGAACAGATCAAGGTAACGTTATTGCCTACGTTTTTAGGTTGCCCGGCACTTGAAATCATCCGAACGAATACTAAGAATGCTGTGATGGGGCTATCTTTTGCCAAAAACGTCGAAGTAGAATTTATTTTCAGTCCTCCTTGGACATCTGATCGTGTGACGGAAAATGGAAAAAAAGGATTGAAAGAGTTTGGAATCGCTGCTCCACCGCGTCATCTGGAAGAAGATGGATCGTGGCACGTGGATTGCCCGTATTGTAATTCAACCTACGTCACGATGGAAAATATATTTGGACCAACTGCTTGTAGAAGTATTTTATATTGCAAGAGTTGTAAAACACCGTTCGAAGCAATGAAACCTGTATCAACAATAATGTAATTGGAGGATTTTAAATGGCTAAATTAATCGCACTATACAAACACCCTGAAAACAAAGAGGAATTTGACGAGCATTACTTCAATGTTCATTCACCACTCACAGCGAAGATTCCTGGCTTGCGTGAAATGAAAGTAACGAAATTCACTGGTAACCCAATGGGTGGAGAACCACCGTATTACTTGATGTGTGAAATGATTTACGATGATGCTGCATCATTAAAAGCAGGTTTGAGCTCTGATGAAGGAAAAGCTTCTGGAAAAGACTTGATGGGCTTTGCAGGTAAGCTAGTTACTTTAATGATAGGTGAAGACAGCGAATGACAGCCTTCAAATTCATAGAAACATCGGTTGATCAACAAATCGGCATCATTGAATTGAACAGACCTAAGCAATTGAACTCTTTAAATCGTTGTATGGTAGGTGAAATTCTCGAGGCGCTGCAAGCGTTTGATCGAAATGAGGAAGTACGTGTAATTTTGCTAGTTGGCAAAGGAAAAGCTTTCTCTGCTGGTGCTGATATAGAGGAGATGGCCGGGGCAGATTCAATGAGTCTCGAATTGTTGAATCAGTTTGCTGACTGGGATCAGATTCCTCTTATCAAAAAGCCCATCATCGGTGCAGTTCATGGATTTGTTTTTGGTGGAGGTTTTGAACTTGCCCTTTGCTGCGATGTCCTATTAGTCGCTGATGGCACAGAGTTTGCATTCCCTGAAGTGACGTTAGGTGTTATGCCAGGAGCTGGCGGGACGCAACGCTTAACTAAGTTAGTTGGACGTGCGAAAGCGATAGAGTGGCTGTGGACAGGTGAGCGAATCAAAGCTAATGAATTACAAAAATACGGAGTGATCAATCGAATCGTCTCTCCAGAGCTATTGCGCGAAGAAGCTTTACGGTTTGCAAATAAGATCGCTAGCATGCCGCCACTTGCTATCCGAATGATTAAGGATTCAGTGAACAAGGCGGTTGACTATCCACTGTATGAAGGTATGCAGTATGAGCGAAAGAACTTCTATCTCTTGTTTTCATCGGAGGATCAAAAAGAAGGAATGCAAGCTTTTGTCGAAAAGAGAAAACCGGTATATAAAGGAAGAT
The DNA here is from genome assembly GCF_002743425.1 of Sporosarcina sp. P7. Taxonomy (NCBI): domain Bacteria; kingdom Bacillati; phylum Bacillota; class Bacilli; order Caryophanales; family Caryophanaceae; genus Sporosarcina; species Sporosarcina sp. P7. The sequence continues at coordinate 25,469 of NZ_PDZF01000003.1, forward strand.
AAGGAGACGACTTTCTATGTTTGAAACAATTCAATACGAGTTGAAAGATGGTATTGCTTGGCTGACATTGAATCGTCCTGATAAATTAAATGCATTCGTAGCTCAGATGAATCGTGAAATTAAAGATGCGTTGCGTATGGCATCAAAGGACGACAATGTAAGATGCATCGTCGTAACAGGAGCGGGTAGAGCGTTCTGTTCAGGCCAGGATCTGTCAGAAGTTGATGAACAAATGGATCATGGGCAAGTACTAAGAGATCACTACGGTCCAATGATTTTGGAGATAAAGAAATCGGAAAAGCCGATTATTGCAGCAGTCAATGGAGTAGCGGCCGGAGCGGGTTTTAGTCTAGCTTTAGCATGTGATTTACGTTTGATGTCTGAGAAAGCCAGCTACATAAATGCATTCATACATGTAGGACTCATTCCTGACTCTGGCAATCTGTTTTATCTATCGCAATTAGTTGGTTCAGCGAAAGCAGCAGAAATTTCAATTCTAGGTGAGAAAATCTCTGCAGCGCAGGCGTTGGATTTGGGTCTAGCAACAAGAGTTTATTCTCAAGAAGATTTTGAGGTAGAAGTGAAAGCGTTCGCAAAAGGTATTGCCACGAAGCCAACTAAGGCTATTGGACTAATTAAAAGAGGATTGAATGACGTTCAAACACTACCGTTTGAAGAATATCTTCAACGTGAAGCAGAAAGTCAGCGTATTGCTGGCTTAACTGAAGATCATGTAGAAGGTATCGAAGCATTTAAAAACAAAAGAAATCCTGAATTTATTGGAAAGTAAGAGGAGGAAATAAAATGACAAATGTTCAAGAGCAAGAAGTAGCACAAACGATGAAGCGTGATTTCTATAAATTGTTTATCAACGGAGAGCAAGTAGAGAGCAGCAATGGTGCTCGGACAAAAGTCTATAATCCCGCAACAGGAGAGCTCCTAGCGGAAGTCGCAAAAGCAACTCAAGAAGATGCACAACGCGCTATTGAAGCAGCACGTAATGCATTTGATAACGGGAAGTGGAAAATTACCCCAACGGGAAAACGTGCTCGTGTACTTAATAAAATTGCAGCGATCATGAGAAGTCGTTTTAGCGAATTAGTAGAACTAGAAGTACTGAATACGGGTAAAACTATTTCGGCAGCACAAGCTCAGATTAATCAGGCTGTAGAAGACTTTGAGTTTTATGCAGGGGCACTAGTTTCACACCGCGGCTCTGTAAATAACGTACCTGGCCAATTCCACAACTACACAGAAAAAGAGCCGGTTGGCGTATGTGCGCAAATTATTCCATGGAACTATCCTTTAATGATGGCAGCTTGGAAAGTTGCACCGGCACTTGCGGCAGGGTGTTCTGTAATTATTAAACCTGCATCTCTTACACCGCTGACAGCAATTATCTTAGGAGAAATTTGCCATGAAGCTGGAGTTCCCGAAGGTGTAGTAAACATCTTACCGGGATCAGGTTCTGAAATTGGAAACTATCTGGTTGAACATGATTTGGTAAACAAAGTAGCTTTCACAGGCTCTACACCGATTGGTAAAGATATTATGGCACGTGCTTCTGGCACATTGAAGCGTGTCACATTAGAGTTAGGCGGAAAATCACCAAGCCTAATCTTTGAAGACGCGGATATTGATCAAGCAGTAGATTGTTCTATCTATGGTATTTACAATAACACTGGACAGTCATGTGACGCACGTTCACGAATTTATATACATGAAGATGTGTATGATGAGTTCGTTGAGAAATTCGTTGAAAAAACTAATCGTATCGTTCTGGGTGATCCGTTCAGCAAAGGAACACATGTAGGGGCAGTAATTGACCAAGGACAATTGGATACTGTAAAAGAATATGTACAATCGGCAATTGATGAAGGGGCAGAAATTTTGGCCGGCGGTGAGCAAATACACCCTGAAGGCTTTGAGAAAGGTTTCTGGTATGCACCGACAGTTATCGGTAACGTGACGCAAGAAATGCGCGTAGTACAAGAAGAAATCTTTGGTCCTGTTGTTGTGCTTTCCAAGTTCTCAAATGAAAAAGAAGCGATCGCATTGGCGAATGACTCGGTGTTCGGTCTAGCATCATCTGTTTGGTCTAAAGATGGCGCACGTGCAACACGTGTTGCAAATCAAATCCAAGCGGGCATCGTCATGATCAACTCACCATTCTCTGCTTTCCCTGGAACACCATTCGGTGGATACAAGCAATCAGGATTTGGACGCGAGTTAGCTATTGAAACATTGGATCTTTACTCCGAGACGAAGAGTATCATGTCTTACTATGGATCTCGCCCATTAAACCCATTCGGACTGTAAAAAACATTACCTTAAAAGGAACAGGGGCTAGTTTGCATGCCGCTGTTCTTTCTTACTATAAATATGAAATAGCTATTTAAAGGGGGAAGTAAAATGATTAAAAATATAGTAGTTGTTGGTTCTGGCGTGATGGGTAGAGGTATTGCTTATGTAAGTGCATTAGGTGGATATTCTGTCACTATCGTAGATATTAATGAACAAGCATTGGCTAACGCAGAGAAAGAAATTGAGTTAATCATTACAAAAGGTGTGGATCGACAAAAAATCACGCAACAAGTAGCGAAAGAGCTTCGTACAAATCTTCATTTCGAAACGGAGTTAGCAATCGCGGCAAAAACAGCGGATCTAGTTATTGAAGCGGTACCTGAAATTGCAGATATAAAAAAACAAGTATTCCAAACGATTGAAGAAAATGCACCTAAATCCTGCTATTTTGCAACTAATACGTCAACTATGAGTCCAACTGAAATTGCATCGTACGGTCAACGTCCTGAACGCACTATTGCCATGCACTTTTTCAACCCTGTACATAAAATGCCACTTGTAGAAATTATACGCGGGCTAGAAACAAGTGATGAAACAGCAGAAGTCATTAGAAATGTAGCTGTAAAAATGGGGAAAGAAACGGTTGTCATCAATGAATTCCCTGGTTTTGTCACAAGCCGAATTAGCGCACTAGTCGGAAATGAGGCTTTTTACATGTTGCAAGAAGGCTTAGGCTCACCTGAAGAAATCGATAAAGCAATTAAATTGGGCCTAAACTATCCTATGGGACCCTTTGAATTAGTAGATTTAGTCGGACTAGATGCACGCTTGAATAACTTGAAATATCTCCACGAAAAACTTGGTGAAAAATATCGTCCTGCCCCTCTGCTAGAACAGTACGTTAAAGCTGGACGTCTCGGCAGAAAGAGTGGAAAAGGAGTCTATGACTACACGGATAACAAGGAGATGGTGAAATCATGAAGGAAGTTGTAATCGTTGATGCAGTACGTACACCATTTGGAAGATATAAGGGGGCGCTAAAAGCAGTTCGTCCAGATGATTTGGGTGCAACAGTAATTAAGGCCTTAATTGATAGAAATCCAAATCTTCAAACTGAAGACATTGAAGAAGTGGTCTTTGGAAATGCGAATCAGGCAGGCGAAGATAATCGTAATGTGGCTCGTATGTCAGCCTTACTCGCCGGCTTGCCTATAGAAGTGGGCGGAACAACTATTAACCGCTTATGTGGATCGGGAATCGATGCAGTTATGTATGCAGCTAGAGCAATCATGGCAGGCGAAGGGGATGTCTTCATCGCAGGCGGTACGGAGAGTATGACACGCGCGCCATTTGTGATGGGGAAGCCTGAAGTAGAGTACCCACGTGGAGATATGAAAATGTATGACACGACTATTGGATGGCGCTTTACTAATAAGGAATTAGAAAAAATGTACGGATCTGACACCATGCCGAAAACAGCGGAAAATGTAGCGCAACGTTATAACATTTCGCGAGAAGAGCAAGATGCTTTTGCATATGAAAGTCAACGCCGTGCAAAAAGGGCAATTGAAGAAGGTACATTCAGCGAAGAAATTGTACCAGTTGTATATAAAGATCGTAAAGGCAATGAAATTATTGTGGATCGGGATGAACATCCACGTCCAGAATCTTCTGTCGATGCATTAGCAAAACTACGACCGATATTTGAAGGCGGCACAGTTACGGCGGGTAATGCATCAGGGGTAAATGATGGAGCAGCAGCTCTATTATTAATGAGTGCGGAGAAAGCGAAAGAACTCGGACTAAAGCCACTCGCAAAGTATGTTACAGGGGCAGTGGCAGGTCTTGAGCCGGCGGTGATGGGACTAGGTCCAATTGATGCATCGCGCAAGGCTTTAAACCGTGCAAACTTAACAATTGATGACATAGGCTTAGTAGAATTAAATGAGGCATTTGCTTCTCAATCGCTTGAATGTATTCGCCAACTAGAATTGGATACAGAGAAAGTAAATGTTAACGGTGGAGCGATTGCGTATGGACATCCACTAGGAGCAAGTGGGGCACGTATTTTGATGACTTTAATATATGAAATGAATAAGCGTGATACGCAGTACGGCCTGGCAACTATGTGTATAGGTGTGGGGCAAGGTATAGCAATGATCGTAGAAAAACCAGAAGTGTAAAATCTATTACGCTTTACGCATAAAGGAGCTTGTATAATGAAACCAGTTTTATTAGAAATTAAAAACCGTATCGCTTATGTAACAATTAATCGGCCGGAATCTTTGAATTGCTTTAATTATCCGGCCTTAAAAGAACTACAAGAAATCGTAGAGACCCTCCATATTGCTCCTGATGTCAGAGTTGTAATCTTCAAAGGGGCAGGGGAAAAGGCATTCAGTGCTGGAGCAGATCTGAAAGAGCGTAAAACTCTTAACGAATCGGAAGTACGCCGTAATGTAAAAGCCATTCGTGATGTGTTCAATAGTATTGCAGAATTACCACAACCTACAATCGCTGCAGTGAATGGCCATGCACTGGGTGGCGGTTTTGAATTGATGCTAGCTTGTGATTTCTCGATCGCAGTTACACATGCTACGTTAGGTTTGACTGAAACTAGTTGGGCAATCATTCCGGGAGCGGGAGGCACACAACGTCTGCCCCGATTAGTTGGAGTGATGAAAGCGAAAGAACTGATATTTACTGCCAAGCGCCTGACTGCAGCTGAAGCATTGGAGCTGGGTATTATATTAAAAGTAGTTGCATCAGATAATTTAATGGCATCTTGTGAAGAATTGGCAGAAGCTATTATGAAAAATGGTCCTGTTGCAATTAAACAAGCCAAATATGCAATTAATGAAGGTTTAAATACTGATCTCCGTACAGGACTTGCAATCGAGACAAAAGCATACGAATTAGTCATCCCGACCAAAGATCGCGTTGAGGCTTTACAAGCATTTAATGAAAAGCGTGAACCGGAATTCCAAGGCACATAAGCTTGTCATCATTATTGGCCAAAGGTTATAATAGAGAGAAGGAACCGAATAATTTAATTGAAAGAGTGGTTTTTTCTATCTCTAATACAAAGTCTATGATATTTACGATTTTCGGTGATTATGTTCGCCACTATGGCAATAAAATTTGGATTGGTAGCCTGATCCAGTTGATGAAAGAATTTGGCCATAATGAACAAGCTGTACGCGTTGTTCTATCTCGAATGATGAAGCAAGGATGGTTTGAAACAGAGCGTGTAGGAAGAAAGAGTTATTATTACTTAACAAAACGTGGGGTATCTCGTATCGAGGAAGCTGCATCGCGTATTTTTAAATTAGAGCCTCATGAATGGGATGGTCAATGGCGTATGTTGATTTACAACATACCTGAAGATAAACGGCAACTCCGCGATGAATTGCGGAAAGAGCTTTTATGGAGTGGATTCGGTACCTTTACGAATGGTTGTTGGATTACGCCAAATGATTTGGCGAAAGAAGTACGCTTATTAATAGCAAAATATGAGATTGAAGATCACGCCGACTTATTTCTCTCTGAGAACAGAGGACCCAGGTCAAACCAAGAATTGGTTGCCAAAAGCTGGCCTCTTGAAGAAATTGAGAAAAAGTATGAAGAGTTTATTTCGATATACAGTCATAAATTCGTCGTGTCTACAAGTGCAATGGAAAGTGGTTTGCTATCGGATGCCCAATGTTTTGTAGAACGCACCAATTTAGTGCATGAATATCGTAAGTTTTTGTTTGTTGATCCTGGTTTGCCAAAAGAACTTCTTCCTGAGATGTGGAGCGGAACACACTCAGCTCATTTATTTGCACAATATTATAAGTTACTTGCGGAACCCGCTAATCGATTTTTCGAACATATATTTGAAAAAGATAATGATATAAGTAGAAAAGACGCTACGTACGATGCTGAAGACAACCCGATGATTATAAAATGATAGAAAAAAGCCGTGAGCATTTTATTTTACGCTCATGGCTTTTCTTAATTATAACCTATCAAGCATTCAATTCGTTCTGTAAAATCAGGTTGAAGTCTTTTCCTTTCTCAACGTACGTATCTATAGACAGCTGAATCAGTTCAAGATCTTGGTCATTCAATTGTCTAACGACTTTTCCAGGAGATCCGATCACTAAAGAGCGCGGTGGAATAACTTTTCCGGAAGGGATTAAAGTGTTTGCGCCTATAATGCACTCTTCCCCGATGTCTGCATGATCAAGAATGGTTGAACCCATACCAATAATAGAACGTTTTCGGATTCTACAGCCATGTAATACTACATTATGTCCAACAGTTACTTCGTCTTCAATTTCAACAGGTGCATTTTCATATAGATGAATTGTAGAATTATCCTGTATACTGCACCGCTTGCCAATTACAATAGCACCCTCGTCTCCTCGTAATACAGAGTTGAACCATATCGTAGATTCTTCTCCAACTGTTACGTCGCCTATTAGATAAGCGCCGGGGGCAATGAAGGCGGATTCATTAATCAAAGGACTTTTGTTATTGTAAGGTATAATCATGAACTTTCTCCTCCTATCGATGTAAATATATGATAAAGTATAACATAAAAGGGAGTGCATTGTATGAATAGGTTATGTAAGGAATTGTCTATACGATATCCAGTCATTCATGGTGGGATGGGAAATATCAGTAGCGTAAATTTGGCGGCAGCTATTTCTGAAGCTGGGGGTTTAGGCACAATAGGTTGTGGAACATCCGGATTAGATGAGGTAGAGCAAAAAATTACCGATTTGAAATCTATGACTTCACGTCCTTTTGCTGTAAATATTGCTATTAATGTAGCACCTCAAGTCGAAGAGTTACTAGCATTAGTTATTAAGCACCGAGTACCTATTGTATCGTTATCGGCTGGCAATCCGTCGCCATACATTCAAACCTTACATGATAATGAAATAAAGGTTATGGCTATCGTAGCTTCTGTAAAGCATGCATTAAAAGCGGAAGCGGCCGGAGCGGATATTATAGTGGCGGAAGGGTTTGAAGCTGCTGGTATCAACTCGCCTCTTGAATTAACTACGATGACATTGATTCCGCAAATTACTAAAAGTATTCAAATTCCTGTCGTAGCAGCAGGTGGTATTGGGGACGGAAAAGGTTTAGCTGCAGCACTTGCTTTAGGTGCTGAAGGTGTGCAGATGGGCACTCGCTTTATAGCCACTCAGGAAATGCAAGCGCACGAACTCTATAAGCAACGTCTACTAGATGCATCTGACATAGAAACGAGAATCATTGGTCGTGAAGTAGGTCGTGTGAGAAGAGTACTAACTAACGATTATGTAATGAACCTAGAAAAGCGTGTAAAAGAGGGGATGAAGCTAGAAGAGTTTAATGAAGCGACTACCGAGGTGCAGCATGTTTTAGGTGCCATAAAGGGAGATATGCAGAACGGCTATATCAATAGTGGTCAGGTCGCTGGATTAATAGGAGATATTCCAACGGTCCAAGAATTATTGGAACGTATGATGATAGAAGCGAAGGAAGCGTGTAAACGCACTGCAAATTTACTGTGAATCAATAAAGAACAGATATAAAGCACTTGCTTATAATTGTTGGATAGCAAGAGCTAGTATATCTATTGGTTATTCAAAGATAGCAAGACAAAATACCTTAGTTATTCTATTCACTTATATGATCTGCGTAGAGGGTATGGTTGTTCGATTGATCACCCCATGAAATAGAAAATAGAATCTCCAGGGAAAATCCTATAAAAACAATAATAAAAGGCTACCGCTCGGCAAAATGTTACTCGTGCCGAGTGATGCCTTTTTATTATTGTCAAATTTATGATAATAGTTTTCTTACTCTTCATCCCGACAATAATCACGAATCAATCGGGATGCTTTCGACTGGCTGATCTGGAGGTCTGATGCCACACCTCTCGTAGAACCAAACTTCTGATAGGATCTTCTGACCATGGTAGCTGTTACATTATCCAATGCCTGGTCGAGGGAATGGGAATAGGCGAGTTCAGGTATATCTTTTACTTTTTCCAAGATTACTTCGGGTAAATCTTCTAAAGTGATGACTGCATCACTTGTAATAACCAGTCGCTCTATCAAGTTTTCTAACTGTCGCACATTGCCTGGCCACGAATAATGATAGAGTACATTCAAACAATCTTCGGAAATTATTTTAGTAGAGTTGTACTTGTTGTTAAAATTATTCAGAAAGCTATAAGTTAAAGGGATAATATCTTCTTTGCGTTCATCCAACCGTGGCAGTTCGATGTCAATGACATTGAGTCGGTAGAATAGATCTTCGCGGAAAGTCTTATTTTCTACCATTTTCGGTAAGTCTTGATTTGTTGCGGCGATAATACGGATATCCACTGTCTTGCTAACGTTGCTGCCAATTGGAATAAACTTTTTGTCTTGTATGACTTGAAGAACTTTTGCCTGAAGGGGCAAAGCCAACTCGCCGATTTCATCCAAAAAAATTGTGCCGTTATCTGCTGCCTCGAACAAACCAATTTTACCGTCTTTTTTAGCACCAGTAAATGATCCTGCCGTGTAACCAAATAGCTCCGATTCTAACAGATCTCCGGGAATAGCTGCACAATTTACATTAAGGAAAGGACCATCCTTTCTTTTACTCAATTTATGCAATTGATATGCGATGACCCCTTTTCCAGTTCCCGATTGACCATGGATTAAAATAGTAGAATCTGTAGGTGCCACCTTTTCACAAAAGCGCAGTATTTTTCGCATTTTTGCGTTGTTCGTTATAATCGTACTTGCAAAAACTTCATCTGCCGAGTTTGTAAGGTTAGGTTCTTCCTTTTTGATGAGCCGTTTAAAATCTTGTATTTCGGTTGCTGTGCACACAATGTATTCAATCTCATTGTTCGAGTTCAATATAGGGAAAGCCCTAGTCAGCAATTCAGCACCAATATGAGTTTGTTGGCGTACTGAAACGGGAGTTTTCTTTTCCAGTACGAGTGGAACTACGGAAGGCGTCCAGTATCCATCGTTAAAAAAGTCATCATTATACTTACCGACAACATCATCTTTTGTCATTCCATAATGCTTTTCACAATTTCGATTTACATAGACGATCCTTATCTCTTTGTCCAATACATAGATTTCATCTGATGAATAATCCAGAATTTTAAGCAAGGATTCTAAAGATAGACTCATTTTCTCCTGTTCGTTCTCATAGGACATATTGTTACACCTTCCTACTAATTATTTTGAGTTAATTTTGAGAATATTTATATTTTACTGAGTCTCCATTGACTCAATTGTGAATCAATTGTAACAGCGTTTTATAAAAAAGACGAGAACAATCGTATTCCCATGCAAATCTCAAAAGTTGGCATGATACTTGCAATAGTATTTAGTAACGCGGCAAGGATAAGGGAATACCCTGATCGCCCCGTAACTATACCTTTTATATAAATGATAATGAGGAGGCACAATATGAACAGATCAGCCGAAGTTAGTGACATAACAATTATTGGAGGTGGACCAGTCGGCCTATTTACTGCATTTTATGCAGGACTTCGACAAATGTCTGTAAAAATTATTGAAAGCTTACCCCAACTAGGCGGTCAACTTTCTGCATTGTATCCCGAAAAATATATTTATGACATTGCAGGGTTTCCTAAAGTCAGAGCTCAGGAGCTAGTAGATAATCTAGTTGAACAAATGAATCAATTTGAGACTACTATCTGCTTAGGTGAGACGGTAATGGAAGTCTTAAAAGAACATGACGGTGTTTTCAAGTTGACTACAAATAGTGGAGTACATTATTCACGAACAATTATTATCACTGCCGGTAACGGTGCTTTTCAAGCAAGGAAGATGGAAATCGAAAGTGAAGAGAAATTCCAAAATCAAAACATTCATTACTTCGTTCAGAACATGAATCAGTTCCAAGGCAAGAAAGTGGCTTTGTTTGGTGGCGGGGATTCTGCAGTAGATTGGGCATTGATGCTTGAGCCGATTGCTGAAAAGGCTTCCATTATTCACCGGAGAGATAAGTTTCGGGCACATGAACACAGTGTAGAATTATTGAAACAATCCAAAGTGAACTGCTTGACGCCATATGTTCCAGTTGAATTGGTGGGAGACGAGAAAGTTGAAAAGGTCATCATCAAGCATTCGAAAACAGGTGAGTTGGAAGAGCTTGAAGTCGATGACGTATTGATCAATTACGGTTTCGTCTCATCGCTCGGTCCTATCAAAGACTGGAGTCTTGAAATAGATAAAAACTCCGTAGTGGTTAATTCAAAAATGGAAACAAATATTGAAGGAATATATGCGGTCGGCGATATTTGTACGTATGAAGGAAAAGTTAAGCTGATTGCATCTGGTTTTGGAGAAGCACCTGTTGCGGTGAGTAGCGCAAAAGTATTAATAGATCCGACTGCAAAAATGCAACCGCTACACAGTACGAGCGTTATGGGTGAAGCGGAAGAAGTGCCAAAGAAAGCGAAGGTTGGAGTCAACTGATTAATTTTTAGATAGGAGGCTAGGAAATGGCGCAATATACAATGGTGGAGCGAAGTACATGTATTGCTTGCGGGGCATGTAATCCTGTTGCTCCCGAACTATTTGACTACACAGCCGATGGATTTGCTTTTGCTTTATTGGATGACAATGAAGGAGTTACGGAAGTTCCTGAAGATCTGATTGAGGATTTGGAAGACGCATTTGAAGGTTGTCCAACCAACTCTATCAAAATGGCAGATACTCCGTTCTCTTGTCAGAAAATTAAAGCTAGTTGATAAAATAATTGATAAATTGAAAAATACAACTCTGAAGGAGAATGAAAAATGGCTTATAATAAAGTACAGAACGCAACGAATAGAACTTTTGAAAGAACGATGCCTTACAACCTATTTACGGATCCAGAGGTATTGAAAAGAGAAAGAGAATTGATTTTCGCAAAGAGTTGGCAATTAGTCGGCCATGTTAGCCAAGTTGAGAAAAAAGGTGCATTTTTTACTGCTGAGGTTGGCGATGACCCACTTATCATTATTCGTGGAACAGATGAAGTTCTACGCGCGTTTTATAATGTTTGTCCTCACAGAGCGACGAAGCTGGAGAAAAGTGATTCGGGCAAAAAGAAAATTCTACAATGCTCGTATCATGGCTGGACATTCAAAACGGATGGCGCTTTAAACAAAGCACCGAACTTCCGTAGTGAAGAAGATGCTGCTTGCGTTCAAGATGCGTGCTTGCGTTCCGTCAGAATGGAAGTAATCGAATCTTTAATTTTTGTTAACTTGGATGACAACGCAAAGCCATTGGCTGAATCATATGGCGATTTCTTCGATCGTCTAGGTAAATTTGAATTCTTGAAGAATCTACAATTTACTCATAGGAAGTCCCGTCATATTAAAGCGAATTGGAAAGCATTTATTGAAAATTATCTCGAGTGTGATCATTGTCACGTAGCACACCCAAGTTTTATTGACACATTGGACATGGATGATTATCAAATCATTACGTGTGAGAACTATTCAATACAAGGTTCCATGGTGAAGCCTGATAAGCAATATGGAGAAGTAAATCTAGATGAAGCAGAAATGCAAGGCGGATCATTCTTCTGGTTATGGCCGAACTTGATGTTGACAATTTATCCGGGACCTGCAAATATGGCAACTATTCAATTAGTTCCGATCGATGAAGAAAATACTGAAATCGTTTACACATACTACTTCAGCGAAGACAGCTTGGAAAAATTGACTCAGGAAGAAAAAGACTTGATGACGTTCGCGGAGCAAGTTCGCTTTGAAGATATCGAATTGGTTGAATTAGAGCAACTCGGCTTCAAATCACGTGCATTCGAGAAAGGTCGCTACTCACAATCTGAACAAGCAATTGTACAATTCCATGAAATGGTTCTGGAGGCGCTCAATGAATAAATTACTTGATAGAACAACTAATAAACAATTAATGATTAATGGGGAATATGTAGAAGCACCAAACTACGCTCCACTATATTCTCCATATTCCAATGAAAAAATTGCTGACATTGCTATGGCGGATCAAGCACTGACGGAACAAGCGATTGAAGCTGCGTATAATGCCAGAAAAGTTATTGGTAACATGCCAGCATTTCAACGTGCTGAAATATTGGAAAACGTTGCAAGCATACTAGCAGAGAGAACGGAAGAAGCAGCGACAGTCATTTCAAGTGAATCTGCGAAGCCCATCATGTTTGCTAGAGCGGAAGTTTTAAGAACAATTGAGACATATAAATTCGCCGCGGAAGAAGCAAAACGTATCCATGGAGAAACGATTCCATTTGATGCTGCTTCAGGCGGTGTCGGACGCATCGGTTATACATTGCGTGAACCGATTGGCGTAATCGCAGCCATTACGCCATTTAACTTCCCAATGAATTTAGTGGCGCATAAAGTTGGCCCGGCAATTGCTGCAGGGAACCCGATCGTTTTGAAACCGGCTTCCCAAACACCTTTATCTGCTTTATTCATTGCGGAAGTATTTAAAGACGCTGGTCTTCCACCGGGCGTGCTAAATGTCATCACAGGACCGGGCGGTGTGATCGGCGACGTTCTTGTCTTAGATGAACGTGTTAAAATGGTTACGTTTACTGGAAGTCCAAGTGTCGGAATCGGAATCAGCAATAAAGCTGGATTGAAGAAGACAACATTGGAATTAGGATCCAACTCTGCGTTGATTATAGATAAGGACATCGAAATTGACTCTATTATCGATCGCTGTATTATGGGAGCCTTCTCGAATCAAGGTCAAGTGTGTATCTCAACACAACGAATTTACGTTCACGAAGATCTTTACGAAGAATTCACAACTAAATTTGCTGCTGCTGCTAAACAATTGAAGTTAGGTGATCCGTTTGCGGAAGATACGTATATCTCATCATTGATTTCAAAGAAAGAATTGGAGCGCACACTTAGCTGGATTGAAGAAACAAAGAATTATGATGCAGAAATTCTTGCAGGTGGCCATGCGCAAAACGGTGTCCTGGAACCTACAATCATTGCAAATGCAGATCATGCGCTAAAAGTTTCTTGCCAGGAAGTGTTTGCACCAATTGTCGTGGTAAATAAAGTAGATTCCGTGCAAACAGCTGTTGAGTTAGTCAATGACTCTCGTTTCGGTTTACAAGCGGGAATCTATACAAATAATGTGCAGCATGCTCTGTATGTTTCGAAAAACTTGGAAGTCGGCGGCGTGATTATTAATGACGTACCTACTTACCGTGTAGACCAAATGCCATACGGCGGTGTAAAAGAGAGCGGAACAGGACGCGAAGGCTTGAAATATGCCATTGAAGAAATGACAGAAATGAAACTCGTAGTCTGGAATCAAGGATGAAAGTGGTGGATCCGAAATTGAAAACGTATAAAATTGCAGTTATTGCAGGAGATGGTATTGGTCCCGAAGTTATTGACGAAGGGATTAAGGTATTAAAGAAAACTGCCGAACTAGACGGCGGCTTCGCATTTGATTTCACTTATTTCCCTTGGGGTTGTGAATATTACACGCAACAAGGACGAATGATGGCTGAAGATGGAATTGAACAACTGAAGGAGTTTGACGCGATCTATTTAGGAGCTGTCGGATTCCCGGGTGTTCCGGATCATATCTCGTTATGGGATCTCTTGTTGATCATCCGTAAAAGTTTCGATCAGTATGTCAATATACGTCCTGTGACGTTGCTGGCAGGGGCACATACTCCACTGCAGAATATCGAACGCAAAGATATTGATATGCTGTTCATTCGTGAAAATACAGAAGGTGAATATTCGGGAGCTGGAGATTGGCTGTTTAAAGGTCAGGAGCATGAAGTGGTTCTGCAGAACGGTGTATTCTCCCGCAAAGGTACAGAAAGAATTATTCGCTATGCTTTTGAAACTGCTAAAAAACAAGGCCGTAGCCTGACAAGTATCAGTAAAGCGAATGCATTAAACTATTCGATGGTCTTCTGGGATCAAGTATTCGAAGAAGTAAGTGCAGAATACCCGGAAGTCAAAACTGCATCTTATTTAGTGGATGCTGCTGCGATGCTAATGATCACAGATCCAAAACGTTTTGAAGTAGTAGTTACTTCGAATTTGTTTGGTGATATTTTAACCGATGTCGGCGCAGCAATCGCAGGCGGAATCGGCCTGGCTGCAGGTGCAAACATTAATCCGGAGGGTACATTCCCTTCCATGTTTGAACCTGTACATGGGTCGGCTCCCGATATTGCAGGCAAAGGAATCGGTAATCCTTTAGCTACCATCTGGTCTGCGAGTCAAATGCTCGATCACTTCGGTTACGAACAATACGGTAAAATGGTTGTAGATGCTATCGAGCAATTATTGGTGGACGATGAAGTGCTCACGCCTGATATGAAGGGCAGTGCTTCTACTTCTGAAGTGGGAGACCGGATTGTAGATATCATAGGGAATTTGCAGTCAGTTAAAGCTTAAATTCGATTTAATCGGTGTTATGCAAATAACACCGATTAAAATTTAACAAATGCCCGCTCGTTTGGCTGTGTGTGGGGATACTCGACACATCCACACAAGTGGGTCTTTGAAATAGGAGCGGTAATATGAGAGATAAAAAGACAGTGTTTTATTCTTCATTGGCTGTTAGCTTAGTTTTAATAAGTATCGGTATTTTTGCGCCGAAGCAGCTAGAAAACTTCTCAAATTCCTCACTTAGTTTCATCTATAATAATCTAGGTTGGTTCATTTTGGGAAGCGTTTTCATTTTCTTCGTTTTTTGTATTTATATCGGGATGTCCAAATTCGGTCATATCCGGTTGGGAGATGATGATGATCGGCCGGAATATAAGACGGCCACTTGGATCGGTATGCTATTTAGTGCTTCTATAGGAATCAGCCTGGTCTTCTGGGGAGTTGCAGAACCGGTTTCCTACTACATAGACCCTCCGTTTGGAACGGGTTATTCGGAAGAATCTGCAAAAACGGCAATGCAATTCGTTTTCCTGCATTGGGGTGTTTCGGCATGGGCCTGCTATGCGTTGGTCGGTGTATCATTAGCATTTTTCCAGTACCGGAAAAAACTACCCGCTTCTTTAAGTTCCGTCTTTTATCCGTTGGTCGGCGATAAAATTCGAGGAACTTTCGGCAAAACTATCGACGTCATCGTCATCCTATCCATCGTCATTGGGATTGCGACTTCGCTCGGCTTCGGAACATTACAAGTCAATAGCGGCATGAATTATCTCTGGGACGTGCCGATCGGTATTTCCACACAAGCGATCATCATCATAGTCGTTAGCATTATTTACGTGGCATCGACAGTTTCCGGTCTTCAAGGGGCGATGAAGCACCTATCCAACTTGAATATGTTACTGGCGTTCGTTTTATTAGGGTTGGTGCTTCTCTTTGGTCCGACACAGATGATTATGAAAATCTTCTTCCAAGGAATAGGTGATTATGCGCAGAACTTCATCAGCATGTCATTCCGTACGGATCCATATGGGGATGGTTCGTGGATTTCAAGTTGGACGTTGTTCTATTTCGGCTGGTGGATCGCATGGGCTCCGTTAGTCGGCAGCTTTGTAGGCAGGATTTCAAAAGGCAGAACGATAAAGGAATTTATGTTCGGTGCGATTTTCATCCCAGTATTGGGATCTTTCATTTGGTTTTCGGCCATGGGTGGCTCAGCGATTACGTTCATCCAGAATGCAGGCGCGACTGCACTTGCAACTGCGGTGGAATCAGATGTTACTTCAGCACTGTTTAAGTTTTTTGAATACTTACCAATGACAGTATTTTTGAGTATTTTAGCCATGGTGCTAGTCATTGTTTTCTTTATCACTTCCGCAAACTCAGCAGTATTTGTACTAGGTATGATCAGTGAAAGTGGGAATCCGAATCCATCACATCTGACGAAGATCGTATGGGGAGTGATCATCGCAGCTATCTCTATCGTGTTGATCATGACAGGTGGCTTAGCAGGGCTGCAATCTGCACTCGTTGCCACAGCCATTCCAATCGCAGTCATGATGCTCTTCATGTGCTACTCAACATTTATTGGGTTAAAAGAAGAGGCTGCAATCATTTCTGGGGAAAAAGCGAAGGAGAAGGCGGAACCTTCTGAACCGGGGAAACCGGAACTTTCTAAACCAGTAAAGTCCGGTCTTTCTAAACCGATAAAGCCGGTAGAGACGAAGAAAGAACCAGCACTTTTGGCAGACGTGGAAGGGACACGGGAAGAGGAAATGGTAGTCACGAGTAAATAATTTCTCTAAAAAACAATGGGTGAGCCATAAATGTTGTAAGCAGTAACATCGATTGATAAAGTAAGAGATTAAATGAAAAGGGCTGTTTCGGGTATTCAATACAAGGAACAGCCCTACTTCTGTTGCTTGGGGATCAAGGATAGTTATCGGACATAGCAGCGGTTATTACTGCATTGTCTCTGGTCTTCATCATCTTATCAATGATGGCTTCGTTTATAAAATAGGTGTGTCAGTATGTAAAAAGACGACTACTGTCATTGAGAAAGAAAACTTGATTTAGACGTGCGGTTTTCAGTTTTAAGAATGTAAAAGGCAACTTCCCTTTCAGAGGAAGCTGCCTATTTTTCATGCGTAAATATGAAATATATATTCTTGTCCGTTCTTGACAGGATCTTGTGCAAATTTGTAACCGTGAGCAATTGCTTCTTCGGGTACGTTGCGGAAAGAGCCGGGGCAATCGGTGATGACTTGCAGCAACTCGCCTTTATTCATACCTTCGAGTGTTTCTAATGTGTAAATAACAGGGTAGGGACAAGATTCACCGCGAAGGTCGAGTGTGAAGTCCGCTTCTAATTTAGCTTGCATGTACCTTCATTCCTCTCTTAATTGCTAATTTCTGATGGTAGCGTTTTTCTCCATACACTGTTAATGCATATAGCCCGCCAAGCATGAGGAGTGTGATGGAAATTGCTCCAATGGGTCCAAGTGTATCAAGTAGATTGATTTTCGCACCATTCTTAACTAATACATTATAAACACCGAGGTGATCCCATGCGTAGGCAAGGAACGTAGCACCGATAATATTGCCCAAAAATACCGGAAAAAATAATAATTGACCTTCCATCAAGCGATACATCATACCTGTTTCACAGCCTGATGCCATAACAATACCAAGTCCGAATAATGCGCCGCCGACAAACGTGCTAAGTGCCGCAATTTGTGTGATCGGTGTTACATCATAAATAGAAATGACAATGATCGTCAAAATAGAACTGACGGACATTCCGAGAATAATCGCTTTTGCCATGACACTGCGTCCAACGAGAAATAAATCACGGAATGCAGAAGTAAAACAAATTTGTCCGCGTTCGATTAGAATACCGAATGCGAGACCAAACAGCGCGCCTAAACCAAGCAGTTTTTGTCCTGACGCAAAGAAGTATATAATGAGTCCGATATAAAGTACGGCGATCCCTCCGCCGACGTACGGTTGGATAATACGTTTGTTAAGTCGTGTAGGCTTTGCACTCCCTCGAATCAACGAAGGCTTACCTTTCCACCAGTGTGTTTTTGTTAGTTTAGCACCGAAAAATGTACCTATACCTGTCGCCACAATGAAGATCCAAGCATGGAAAGAAAATTGCGGAACGCCTGTGAAGAAAGCAGCCAAGTTACAACCGAGTGCCAAACGAGCACCAAATCCTGCGATGATTCCACCAATTAACCCCTGTACATAACGTCGCTTTTGCTGTGGAAGACGGATCTTGAAGCTATTACTAAGCAACACCATAATGAGCGCGCCTACAAACATCCCCCAGACAATCCAGCCATCTGGCCTATTCCACGTTTCTCCTTGTAGATGTACCATATCAAAGTATTGCCAGTCTGAAATATCTACCCCGAGCAACAATAAAATATCGCCACCAAGCCGAGTAAATTCACCGGTAACTGCCCAAACAGTTGATGTTAAACCGAAATATAGTGCACTCAGAATACCCGCCATCAATAAAACGAGATAGGGATTCCAATAGCGTTGAAAAATAGATTGTATGCTTGATTTCATATGATAGCCCCTTAAAAAGTTCTTTTTCTAGTGTAAACCTAAATGATGAGAAATCAAGTGCAATATAAATAAAGTTCATACAAAAACTCGGCATACTAGACATCGGGTATTCGATTAAAAGTCATGATGTGTAGAATATGTACTTCACTTTAAGTAAATAGAAATAAAGGTTATTAACAGATTAATTTGATATATATGTTAAGTTGACAATTTTAAAACAAGGTTATAGTCTGTAACGTAGGTTCTTTTGAGGTAGGGCATAACAAGAAATTGAATGTGTCTGGAATGATGAAATCTACTATAGTACGGGAACTTTTTTCTTTATTACGTTCCGATACTTGAACTAACAATCACTAGATTATAACAGGTAAAGAGGGCTTTAGAAATAGAATGGAGTGGAAGTATAATAGAAGAGTATTGGCAGTTCATACGTAGAAAGATTGATTGGCCGGTGTTTGTATGTAGTGGAGGGGTATTGTTGGCGTTTGTATTGTTTTCACTTTTTGAAGTGGAAGCGGTAAATGCATTTGTAAATAAGGGATTTGAATTATCTATTCGCTATTTCGGGGCATATTGGCAATTCCTAATGATTGCGACATTTGTAGTCGGAGCAGTTTTAGCCATATCAAAGTACGGAAAAGTACGTTTAGGAGATTCCCCAAAACCTGAAATGAGTTATTTTAAGTGGGTGGCCGTTATTTTGACTACCGGACTTGGAGCAGGTGGAGTTTTTTGGGCAGCAGCAGAGCCTATGTATTACTTTTTAGACGTTCCTCCGATGCATAAAGGAATCAAAGAAGGAACAGAAGAAGCAATTGGACCTGCGCTTGCCCAAAGTTATATGTCGTGGGGGTTTACTGCATGGTCAGTGTATGGAGCGATCAGTGCGATCATCCTCATTTATGCGCATAAACATAAAGGAATGCCTTTGAAACCACGCACTCTTCTTTACCCTATTTTGAAAGAAAAAATCCTGACAAGTAAATGGGGCACCGCAGCAGATGTGTTTTGTATAATCGGGGCAGCAGCGGGAACAATTGGTCCGATCGGCTTTCTAGGTTTACAAGTCAGCTATGGACTCAGTTCTATTTTCGGAATCACCGATCAATTTACTATACAGCTCGCAATCATCGCTATTTTGACTGGAGTTGTTCTGATATCTACACTTACGGGCATCAATAGAGGGATACAATTTTTAAGTAAGCTGAATGTCAATATGGTAGCTGTGATTGCTGTATTTCTATTGTTGTTCGGGCCGGGATTATTCATCGTCAATTCCTTCCTGACCTCTTATGGAACATACGTCAGTGAATTTATTACTATCAGTACGTTTCGCGGAGACAATGCGTGGCTTGGTTCATGGATGTTATTTTTCTTCGGTTGGTTTATCGGATTTGGACCGTTAGTGGCGCTATTCGTAGCCAGGATCTCTAATGGAAGGAAGATCAGAGAGATATTTGTTGTAGTAGCCATTATTGCACCAGTTGTAGCCAATCTTTGGTTCACAATCCTCGGAGGTAGCGGTATATTCTATGAGCTGAAAAATGCGGGGTCAGTGAGTGAACCGTTAACTGAAGGCGGCTTGCCTAGTGCAATTATTGCAATAGCAGAGCAGATGCCGCTTGGAACTATCATGCCATCCGTTTTCTTGATACTGACCACTTTGTTTGTGGTAACTACGGTGGATTCAATGTCTTACTCGATATCCATGGCCGTAACAGGTGTGGGCAATCCACCAAAATCAGTTCGTGTATTTTGGGTTATGATCATGGCGACAATTGCTACGATACTTATAAAAATTGGCGGGGGAGGAATTGGGGCCTTACAATCCTTTGTAGTCATCGCAGCTGTACCGGTATCCATTCTATTACTTCCTGTTATCTGGTATGCTCCCAAGGTAGCCAAAGAGCTAGCGGTCGAGCAAGGAATAGTCAAAAAGTAAATACTATATGTACTAAACTGGATTTCGATGAATGAATAAATGAGCCCCTCATTTCTTGCTTGCCGTTCAAGGGCAAGCAGGCAATGAGGGGCATTGCTATTTAATTGGAAATCATTCATTGATAATTATAAGTAATTCCTCTATATTCTTCCTTTCCTCAGCTTTAGGAATATGTGCAGGATAACCAATCATCAATGTCCCAACAATTTTTTCATCAGGTGCTACATCGATTGCGTTTTTAAATACTGGATCATGCGTCCAATCATTGGTACGCATGATCATACCAATACCGCGTTCCCATGCGGCGAGCTGGAAGTTTTGAATCATTGCGGAAATTGCAGCATAGTCTTCATCCCAGCGTTTTTTACGGGAGTCTTCCGGCATGATGACAACTAAGTGAAGGGGAATGTCGCGGAAATATGCTGCTTTGTTCTTAGCTTTATCTGGTAAGGCACCGTCTTGTTCTTGTGAAGCCAGAAACGCTTCCACGAATTTTTCCTTGCCAGCGCCTGTGTATAGCTGAAAACGCCAAGGTTGAGTCAATTTATGGTTAGGTGCCCACTTCGCAACATTCAATAATTCAATCACTTCATCTATATCAACCGGATCTGATGTAAACTTCTTAATAGAGCGTCTGCTCATGATTGATTTTTCTACATCGTTTTTTCCTTCGTAGCCCATAATGTAAAACTCCTTTACTTAAATAGAATCACTCTAAATGAAAACTATTATCAACTACTATCGTATCATAAAAAAACCCGAAAGAGCAAAGAATGCTCTTTCGGTTTACTGATCGTCTTATTTCAAGTAATAAATAGGGGAGCCAGGTCCAAGATCAATTCCTAGCAACATCCAAATAATTAACGTGGCGCTCCAGAATAGTAAGAAGAACATGGAATAAGGGAACATAACGGAAACGAGCGTTCCAATCCCCATTTTCTTATCGTACTTCTGCGCAAACGCAATAATGATCGCAAAATAGGTCATGAGTGGTGAAATAATATTAGTTGAAGAATCTGCCACACGATATGCCATTTGCGTCAGTTCAGGGGAATAGCCGAGCTGCATCATAATCGGTACGAAGACTGGTGCCATCATGGCCCATTTTGCAGATGCGCTACCGATGAACAAGTTGATGAACGCCGCAATTAGGATGAACATCAGTAACAATGGAATTCCCGTTAAATTAATGCTGTCAAGGAAGTTTGCACCGTAAACACCTAACACTAAGCCCATGTTTGACTCTGAGAAAAAGGCAACAAACTGACTTGCCGTGAATGACAAGACGATAAACATTCCCATTGCAGACATCGTCGTGGACATCATAGCGGCTACGTCTTTGTCAGTACGAATCAGTTTCGTTACTCTACCGTAGACAAGACCCGGCACAAAGAATAGGAATGCAATAATCGGCACGAGCGATTTCATGAATGGTGATTTGATGATTGGCATATCCGCTTCATCCCCACGCAATGGAGCGCCCGGGAATACGACAAGAAGGGCAACTAATGCTCCTGCAACAACGACAGAAACACCTGCTAAAATCAACCCTTTCTTTTCAAGACGAGTCAGCTTTTCAACTTTCTCACGGAATTCACCGTTATATTCGCCAAGACGTGGTTCTATGATTTTTTCTGTGACCCACGCACCAACGATAGTCAGAACGATAACAGAAAATGCGATGAAGTAGTAGTTCATGGCAATATTCATACCTTCTGCGTATTCAGGATTGATGATTGCTGCTGACATGATTGTCAATTCGCCAAGTAATGCATCGGTACCAGAAAGTAACAAGTTTGCACTGAATCCACCGGAAACCCCGGCAAAGGCAGCTGCTAGACCCGCAAGAGGGTGTCTACCAAGTGCTGCAAACAATACCGCACCTAGTGGCGGTAAGACAACATAGCCTGCGTCAGACGCTACACTCGACATAACGCCTGCAAACACTAATCCAAGCGTAATCATTCGTTTTGGAACAGACATTACAAAGCCGCGAAGTAAAGCACTGATTAACCCTGAACCTTCCGCAACGCCAATACCAAGCATCGTGATGAGTACGACACCAAGCGGAGCGAAACCGATAAAGTTATCGGTCATATTCGTAATGATGTAATGAATACCTTCACTACTCAGTAAATTATTTACTTCAATCATTTCGCCTTCTTTACCCGGATGTTCAGCACTTACGCCGAAGTAAGAGACAACTGCTGAGATGACGATTACCAATAAAGCCAAAACAGCAAATAATGTAACCGGATGCGGCAATCGGTTACCAGTTTTCTCGATCATATCCAAAAACTTCTGGAAAAATCCTTTTTTCTGTTGATCCATGATAATTTCCTCCCACTTAAAAAACACTATTCAATCTATCACGAAAGGTATAAATTTTTTAGACAGTATCAAGTATATAGAAGAACTCTGTTGAGTGAAATGCTTTATTGAAATAATTAAATTGGAAGATAGTTGCGACTCTTGCGAGGAGGTTGAATAGTCTAAAATAAAAAGAAGCCTACCGAATAATAGGCAGGCAGGGGCTGATTAATTATTATAACTTTACATAGAATACATTTAACGTTGATTAAAATCCTTTGGCAGCAAGTAAAATGACTGCGAAATTGCCTCTCTTATAAACTGTGAGAACAATTTATTTTGGTCGCCTTTCCTTGAATCCACGCTTAAAAACCTCTTGTACATTATTGATTGTGACATATGCATCTTCGTCTACTTTCTCTAAAATACGTCGCAATTGAACAATTTCCGTCTGGTTAATAATAATATATAAAATTGCTTGTCTCTCGAGCGTATAGCCGCCGCGTCCATCGAGAATCGTGACACCTCTGCCCATTGTAGTGAGCAATTCTTGGCGAATGTCTTCTTGGTGTTTCGAAATAATCATCACGGCTTTACGATCATCTGCACCGTCGACGATTTTATCGATCACTTTTGCACCCACGTAGACAGCAACGAGTGTGAACATTGCTTTTTCTTTACCGATAACAAAAGCTGACAATAAAATGACGGAAATATCAATGACTAGCATCGCTTTCCCAACGCTCCATCCGAGCCACTGCTGAAGCATCCGTGCCACTGTTGTCGCACCTCCGGAAGTACCGCCAACACGAAAGATCATTCCGAGACCACCACCAACAAATAAACCGGCAAACAACGCAGCCAGTAATGTGTCACTGCCTAACTGTTCTCCCCAATTTTTCGTAAGCTCAAGGAAAACGGACGAGAAAATGATGGTGATAACCGTATAGATTATCGTCCGTTTACTGAAGAATTTGTACCCGATTGCAACGAGTGCTAAGTTGATTATGAAACTGACGAGTCCAGGAGACCATTCGAATAAATAGTATGTAATGATAGTAATCCCAATAACGCCACCTTCAGATAGCATATTCGGAATCGCAAAATAGTTAATTCCAAGTGCAAATATAAAGGATCCCAAGAGTAAAGCGGCGTAATCTACTAGTTTTCGTTGCATGCAATCCTCTCTTTCCGAAAAAAGCGACATACTATAGTATGGCGCTTCAAATTACTTCTTTATAGTTTTTAGTCCAAATCAATGAAAATTCCTTTAATAACCGGTATATTTTCATCGTTTTTCCCTACATACGTACCGTAAACGGAAACTTCAGAGCCTTCCAAAATATCCATACGTTCTCCAAGTCGAATATCTTTCACATATACGATTTCATCCGAGGATTCATCAGCGTTGCTTTGCACAGTTAATGTTCCTTCGATAACAGCCGTCACAATTCCAAGAAACTTTACTTTGGAATTGACAGGTACTTGGTCATCAGCAAACGCAATGTATTTATGCTCTATTGTATCTGCTTTTAGCCCTTTTTCTACTTCGTCGCCTGCTTGTTCTTTCGGTACTGTCTCTTCGACTGGTTCTGTTGATTCAATCGGATCTTTCGGTTCCTCATTGCTACAAGCTGCTAGTACAGCAGTAGTTATCATTATTGCGAATAGCTTTTTCAAGTAAATCGCCTCCAATAGTAATCATAAGGAACTTTTGAAAAAAAGAAAACCTTTGTCTTTGATTGTAGTCAGAAAAAGGATAGCGGGAATAGACTACATCAAAATGGTAAATACAGTGGAAAGGATGGGGGAGTGAACAAGCTATTCACGAAATCTTCCTTGGCGTTGGTAATGTTAGTAGGGATTTGGGGTGTCAGTTGGCCAATTTACAAACTATCTATTGTGTATGCACCACCACTAGTATTCTCGGGAATGCGTGCATTGCTTGGCGGTTGTTTGATTGCATTGCTAATTATAAAACTACGTGACAGGTTGCAATGGCGTCAACATTGGCGGAAGTATTGTATATCGGCTCTTTTCAATACCGTCCTGTTTTTTGGATTACATACAATTGGACTGCACTATTTGCCGGGCGGGTTATTCTCTGTACTTGTATATTTCCAGCCTGTTCTTCTTGGTCTATTTGCCTGGATGTGGTTGGGTGAAAGTATGACGGCAATTAAAGTAACCGGCCTGTTGATTGGATTCATCGGAATAGTTGTAGTTAGTGTTGAACATTTCAGTAACCAGATTTCGTTGCTCGGCGTGATACTAGGTGTATTGACCGCTTTCTTTTGGGCAATTGGAGTTGCCTATGTGAAAAAAGTAAGTGAGGAAATTGATGCGTACTGGATGGTGGCGATGCAATTTACTATAGGGGGTGTCGTACTGCTAATAGTCAGTGCCGCTACAGAGAGCTGGTCTGCAATAGAGTGGCATCCTATGTATATTTTCGGACTCGGATTCGGTGCAACGATGGGTATCCCGGTGGCGTACATTATTTATTATTCACTCATTCGTGCGGGAGAGGCAAGTAAGGTGGCTGTTTTTACCTTTTTAGTTCCCGTAATTTCTGTGTTGATCAGTACAGTATTTGTCAGAGAGCCAATGACGCATACGTTGTGGGTAGGCTTGTTGCTTGTCGTTGTCAGTATCTGCTTCGTCAATTACCGCAAGAAGGTTCCTGTTACACTGATGGATATAAGTAAAAAAGGATAATGAATAGATTTGATACTATTTTCAGCCATTCGATATATTACTATAATAAATGGCTATCTAACTGTACCCGTACCGTTTAATTCCAAAACTGTACATTGGTTTTTGGGTTGCTATAATACGTGTACAATTACTTATTTTATTAGGAGTAGAAACTTATGAATATAAAATTAATGTGGCGTCAATTCTATCAATCGGAAGCGGCCAGAATGGTATTTATTGCAATCGTGACAGCCCTTACCGGTGAATTGAAAGTGATGCCGTTTGACGGAGAAATATTTCGTTTTGCGCTTGGCGGTATTTTATTCTTTTTACTGATTCTGATCTATCCACCTGTTTCTATTTTGCGTACGGGATTTGTTACGGCAGTTACCGTAGTTGTATTTCGCGTAACGAAAGAGCTATGGCTGGGTGCTGCTTTACTTGAAAGTTTACAGATGCATGTACCGGTCTTTTTGTTTTACTTTATCATCGCGGTCGGCTGGCACTTTGTTGGACTTGAAAAGTATAAATCTTTCCCACTTCGACTGGGTGCGTTGGCCTTCTTATTTGAAGTAATTAGCAACACGTCTGAGCATGCACTGCGTAACTGGTGGCTGCATAGTTCACTACTTAATAGTAAAGAATGGGGAATACTCGTAGGCGTCGCGTTATTACGTAGTTTCTTCACAGTGGGGTTATATAGTTCCGTGGCATTATCAAAAGAGAAGCAGCGTGTAGAAGAGATGCTCGGAGTAGGTTCGGAACTATATGCGGAAGCGTTGTATTTGCAAAAGTCCATGAATCATATAGAACAAATCACCGCGTCAAGTCATGACTTATACCGCAAGCTCAAAAAAGAGAATCAAAAGGAGCTTAGCAGCCAGGCGTTACACATCGCGCAGGAGATCCACGAAGTGAAAAAAGATTCCCAGCGTATTTTAGCAGGATTGTCAAAGTGGACAACTCGGCAACAGATAGAGGCATTTTACTTATCTGATTTACTCGACATGGTCGTCACTGCGAATGAAAAATATAGTGAAATGATTGGTAAGGAATGTGTATTGGAAACTACAATTCACGAGGACTTCCAAACGGGTCAGCACGTACCTTTACTTGCCGTGTTAAACAATTTGACAGCGAATGCGGTAGAAGCGATTGAAGAGAAAGGCCATATATTCATTACAATTGACAATGATGAGGAATGGGTGTGTTTTAGTGTACGCGATACAGGAAAAGGGATTCCTATTGAGCATGAAGACGTAATTTTTGAACCGGGTTATACAACGAAATTTACGGATCAAGGAACGGCAGCAACAGGTATCGGGTTATCGCATGTTTCCACTATTATTGACGCGATGCAAGGTACGATTGTTGTAGAACGTTTAGATAAAGGTCTGATCGTAACTGTGAAAATCCCTATGAAATCCATCATGAAGGAGATAGAGACATGAGATATTTTATCGTAGATGATGACAAAGCAAGCCGTGTGATGCTGAAAAACATCTTGACTGAGGCGGAAGGGATGGTAATTGGAGAGGCGGATAGCGGAGTAAAAGCTATTCCTCAAATCTTATCCTTGGCTCCAGACGTTGTATTGATTGATTTATTAATGCCGGAACTTGACGGAATTGAAACGATTCAACAATTGAAAACAGAAGGCTACAGCGGCCAATTCATTATGTTGAGCCAAGTCGTCAATAAAGAAATGGTTGGAGAAGCTTATCAAGTCGGGGTAGAGTTCTTCATACATAAACCTATCAATCAAATAGAAGTCCAAAGTATAGTGCGACGTACAGCAGAACAGCTCCGCCTGAAAAACTCCTTACTAACGATTCGGGAATCATTGGCGCAATTCGCTTCCGTCGAGCAGCCAAAAGTACAGCAACCGGTAAAAGATATTGTACTGAAAAAGTTACACGATATGGGAATCTACAGTGACAGCGCGAGCCGCGACATCATAGCGATCATGGAAGTCTTGACTGAACAACGAGCTATTCAGCTACCGCCTTTAAAAGGATTATATGAAGATGCCCTAACTAAACTAGGTGTACCTGATCAAGACATCCAAAAGGAAAGTAAGGCAATGGAACAAAGAATTCGTCGGGCGATCCTTACTGCAATGGAACACTTAGCATCACTTGGCGCAGTGGATTATACAATCGATGAATTTGAATACTATGCACCGCGATTTTTTGATTTCCAAGAGATTAGTCTGCGAATGAAACAGATTCAAGAAGAAACTTTCGATAATAAGCCCATCAAAGTGAACAGTAAGAAGTTTTTGCATGTTTTATATATGGAGACGGTAGATAAACGAAAATAGTTTTTGTAGGATGCCGTAGAATTATGTAGGACCCCCGTAAGATATGAATAAGTTACTGAAAGAAAGCGTTTTCAGTGAACATTAAAGGGGGATTATCGATGAGAAAGATATTTAAATTGTCTTTAGCTTACCAAATATTGATTGGATTGGTTTTAGGTATTGCAGTCGGTGCAATCTTCTACGGTAATCCTAGCGTAGAAAGATATTTACAACCAATCGGTACGATGTTCATCAATATGATTAAAATGATCGTAGTACCTATTATTATTTCAACGTTGGTAATTGGAGTAGCAGGTACAGGTGATATTAAGAAATTAGGAAAACTTGGCGGTAAAACGCTTTTATATTTTGAAATTGTTACAACGATTGCGATTATTGTTGGTCTAATGTCAGCTAATATTTTCAAACCGGGTGAGGGCATTGATATGTCTTCTCTTGAAAAAGGTGACATTTCGCAATATGTTCAAACAACGGAAGAAGTGCAGAATGGCGGCTTCATGGATGTGTTGGTTGGCATCGTACCAAGTAATATCGTAGACTCGATGGCGAATGGTGATATGTTGCCAATCATTTTCTTCTCTGTATTATTTGGATTAGGCGTAGCGGCAATCGGAGAGCGCGGCAAACCGGTACTGGATGTTTTCCAAGGGGTCGCAGACGCGATGTTCTGGGTAACGAATATGATTATGAAATTTGCACCATTTGGTGTATTCGCGTTAATTGGTGTAACCGTATCCAAATTCGGTTTGGAATCACTCATTCCGATGGGTAAATTAATGGTTCTTGTATATGCAACGATGATATTCTTCATCGTCGTCGTGTTAGGTGGAATCGCGAAGATAGTCGGCGTGAACATTTTCCACCTCATGAAAATCCTAAAGGACGAGTTAATTCTAGCGTTTTCTACGTCCAGTTCGGAAACCGTGTTACCGAAAGTGATGGAGAAAATGCAAAAGTTCGGTTGTCCAAAAGATATCGTATCTTTCGTGGTGCCGACCGGCTATTCGTTTAATCTAGACGGATCTACACTTTATCAGGCATTGGCTGCAATGTTTATTGCACAAATGTATGGAATTCAGTTGAGTATTACGGAACAAATCACATTGGTTTTGGTGTTAATGATTACGTCTAAAGGAATTGCGGGCGTACCTGGCGTTTCTTTCGTCGTGTTACTTGCAACGCTTGGAACAGTAGGCATTCCGCTTGAAGGATTGGCGTTCATCGCGGGTATCGACCGTTTGCTAGATATGGCACGTACAGTAGTTAACGTAGTCGGAAACGCACTTGCAACAGTTGTATTGTCGAAGTGGGAAGGTCGCTTTGGCGAAGAAGCTGAGAAGGTAGAACGCGAACCACAATTTGTCTTTGCAGAAGAGAAATTAGTTTAATCGAAGGCTGTCCTCGTGAGTGAGGGCAGTTTTTTTGTGGTATTGATGATGTCGGACAAGCATTATGACGGCATTCAATTGTAGGAATGCTTGATTTGTTATATGATTAACAGTATGGAATAACAAGAGTGCGGTTTTTACTAAGGAGGAAATGAAGTAATGAGCAATCAGCAAAATGATTTTACGAAATGGTATATCGACACAATCCAGAAAGCGGATTTAATGGATTATACACCAGTGCGCGGATGTATCGCGTTTAAACCGGACGGCTATGAAATCTGGGAGCATATTCAAGATGAAATGAATCGTCGTTTTAAAGAAACGGGTCACCGTAATGCATATTTTCCCATGCTAATTCCGGAGTCGTTTTTTGAAAAAGAAAAAGATCATATCGAAGGATTTTCTCCAGAATTGCCCTGGGTAACAGAAGCCGCGGGCGAGAAATTGGAAGAACGTTTAGCGCTACGTCCGACGTCTGAAACGATGATTGGTCATTTGTATTCCGACTGGATCAAGAGCTATCGTGATCTTCCTGTATTGATCAACCAGTGGGCAAACGTATTCCGCTGGGAGAAAAAGACGTTACCATTCATTCGGACATCAGAATTTTTATGGCAAGAAGGACATACTGCACACGTAGATGAAGAAGAAGCGCGCCATGAGACGATGCAAATGTTGGAAATCTACAAAGAAGTTGTAGAAGACCTACTTGCAATTCCTGTATATGACGGTCAGAAAACACCATCGGAGCGTTTTGCGGGTGCTATTGATACATTCTCGATTGAAGCGATGATGAAAGATGGTAAAGCAGTACAAGCCGGAACCTCACATTACCTCGGAACAAAGTTTGCGGAAGCATTTGATATCAAATACTTAACAAAAGAAAATAAGCATCAGTTCGTGCATACGACATCGTGGGGGACATCCACACGCTTGATCGGTTCTGTTATCATGGTACATGGTGACGAGCAAGGTCTTGTATTACCTCCGCGCATTGCACCGACACAAGTCGTGCTGATCCCAGTGGGTCCTTGGAAGAAGAATCCTGCCATCATGGAAAAGCTGGACGAAATCTACGCTGAATTGAAATCTAAAGGCATTCGTGTTCGTTTAGACGATTCTGATCAGTCTCCAGGTTTCAAGTTTAATGAGTATGAATTAAAAGGTGTTCCAGTACGTCTAGAACTAGGACCACGTGATCTTGATAACAATCAAGCATTAATGAAAGCGCGTGACGGCGGCGAGAAAGTAGCAGTTGACCTGACTGAAGCTGTAGCGAGCATCGAGCAAGAACTACAGACGATGCAGAAGCGATTGCTTGAAAATGCTCGTACGTTCCGTGACGAACATTCCCATACGAACATCGATACGCTGGATGAGTTGCAGAAGCATATTGAAGATAGTGCGACAAACGAAGTAACTCCAGGCTGGATCCTTGCAGGCTGGTGTGGAGATGACGCATGTGAAGAACATGTCAAAGATGAAACAAAGTTTACAACACGTAATATTCCATTCAACCCACCGGCAGAGAAATCCACATGTATTAATTGTGGAAATGAGTCGAAGCATACGGTTTGGTTTGCAAGAGCTTACTAATAAAGAAATTAAAAGCTGTCCCACGAAGTTTTGTGGGACAGCTTTTTTAGTGATTTAAAGTACAAATACTGTAGAGAGTGAAGTGGTGTTGTGTTGGGGATTGAAGCTCCAGTTGGCGGACGCTTTCCCATGGACCCGCGGTGAGCCAACCAGTTCGCTGCGCTCTCTTTTGGTTGTCTCACCTGATTGGGCTGATCCATCGGTAGGCGCCACCAACTTCCGCTTCCATTCTACATTGATAGTGCGGGTACTTGGATCACTCACTGTAAGTAGTATGAGAATTATTTTTTTGCCTTAACTTATTTAGATTCAAGTACTGAAGTTCAAAAGCTATTACAGCATTTACTTTAATGCACAACCAAAAGTATCAATCACTCATATTGTAAGGGATTGGCGCGTAGAAGGGCTTTTGCGAGTTAAAGCGAAACGTTAGGAGCACATCTTCGCACTCAATCCCCACCTCAATACAATAGCCAGCCTTTTTTGATATTAGTCGTCCAGCTTTAACCCTTTCAAAGCATCTGCAAATGGATTATTGACAGGCTCATCATCATTGTTTTTCTTTAAATACTTCTGCACATCGCGCTTGTTGACCTTACCTTTTGAATTCTTCTCACGTCGCGCTTTGAACGTAGAAAGTTTTTCACGATAACCACACTTACATGTAAAGATCTGCCCGTCGCCTTCGCCTCGTAGCTCCATTTTCTTTTTACATTGTGGACATCGTGCGTTCGTGACACGGGAGACGTTTTTACGGTGACCACACTCACGATCCTGACAAACGAGCATCTTGCCGTGCTTGCCATTTACTTCAAGCATCGGCTTGCCGCAGTCTGGACATGTTTTCGTAGAAATATTATCGTGCTTAAACTTCGCTTCGCTCGCTTTAATCTCTGAAACAATTTCCTTCGTATAGTCCTTCATTTCATTAATGAAATCTTCTTTTTTCAGCTGACCTTTTGCAATCTTCTCTAGTTTCAATTCCCACTCCGCTGTCAGCAAAGGAGATTTCAATTCATCCGGTACTAATTCGAGCAACTGTTTTCCTTTGTTCGTGACGTGGATGTCTTTTCCGCGTTTTTCGATCAGGAATGAGTTAAAGAGCTTATCGATAATATCAGCACGCGTTGCCACGGTTCCTAGTCCGCCTGTGGATTTCAATGTATCAGCAAGTTTCTTATCCTGTGTACCTATATATTTCGTTGGATTTTCCATTGCAGATAATAATGTAGCTTCATTGAATCGGGCAGGGGGCTTCGTTTGTCCAGAAGTTTCTTTGATAAGTTTGATGTCTAGCTTATCGCCTGCTACGAGCTTAGGTAATAATTGTTCTTTTGTGTCCTGTTCAGTTTCTTCTTCATCGAATTGGTTATTATAAACTTCTTTCCAACCAGCGGCCAAAATGGTTTTTCCGCGTGCTGTGAATCGTTCGTCTG
This sequence comes from Sporosarcina sp. P7, assembly GCF_002743425.1. Taxonomy (NCBI): domain Bacteria; kingdom Bacillati; phylum Bacillota; class Bacilli; order Caryophanales; family Caryophanaceae; genus Sporosarcina; species Sporosarcina sp. P7. The sequence continues at coordinate 57,483 of NZ_PDZF01000003.1, forward strand.
CAATTTTTGCATGAACCGTTAGTTGTTCGTATTCATGTGCTGGGAACAGAACGGCTAAGAATCGCTTAACAACCAGATCATAGATTTTCCGTTCGCGATCGGACAATTTGTCGAGTAATACGATTTCTTCTGTCGGAATGATTGCGTGGTGATCGGATACTTTGCTATCGTCAACAAAGGACTTACTCGTCTTCAGCGGTTTCTTCAATATTTTATTCGCAAGTGCACGATATTCGCCTATACCGACAGTTTTCAAGCGCTCGGGAAGTGTTGCAACGAGATCGCTTGAAAGGAAGCGAGAGTCGGTGCGTGGATAGGTAAGTATTTTATGTTGTTCATATAATTTCTGCATGATGTTTAGTGTATCTTTTGCCGAGTAGCCAAACATTTTGTTGGCATCACGCTGTAATTCAGTTAAATCGTATAGACCTGGTGAGAATGTCTTTTTCGCTTTCTTCTCGACATTTTCAATTACAGCTTGTTTGCCATCCACTTTTTGGACGATGGCAGATAGTTTATCACGGTCAAATGATCGGGTATCGCCTGTTTTTGCATCCTGCCATGTCAGTTTTAATTTAGAGTCAGACTGTGCTTCGATGCCGTAAAAAGTTTTAGGACGGAAGGTGTTAATTTCCTCTTCACGCTGTGCAATAATTGCAACGACAGGCGTCTGCACACGTCCGCAATTCAGTTGTGCGTTGAATTTGGTTGTCAGTGCGCGCGTGGCATTGAGACCGATATACCAATCAGCTTCAGAGCGGGCGACTGCAGCTTCAAATAAATTTTCATAAGCTGTACCAGGTTTTAACTGAGCGAAACCATCTTTAATTGCTTTGTCCGTTACGGATGAAATCCATAGACGTTTAATCGGCTTCTTAACTTTCGCTTTTTCAATAATCCAACGTGCGACTAATTCTCCTTCACGTCCAGCATCTGTCCCGATAATGATATCTGAAACGTCCGTGCGAAGTAGTTGTGCTTTTACGGCATTGTATTGTCTGCTCGTTTGTTTGATGACGGTAAGTTTCAAGTCCTTGGGCATCATCGGTAGATCATCTAGTTTCCACGTCTTGAATTTCGTATCATAATTTTCTGGATCAGCGAGTGTCACCAAGTGTCCAAGAGCCCATGTCACGATATATTTATCGCCTTCTAAATAGCCGTTACCTTTTTTATTGCAGTTCAGCACGCGGGCAATATCCCTCGCCACGGAAGGCTTTTCCGCGAGTACTACACTTTTTTTCATATAATGAACTCCTTTTTTATACATGTCGAAAAACTCCTCCAATAGATAAGGTTTATGGCCTTACGCTAAATGAAGAAGTTACTTACTAAAAAGTGTAAACCAGACCGCTACTTTCGTCAATTAAGGCGGAGTGACAATACAAGACTGAACGCAGGATTATTTTGTATACTGTAAGTAACACTATAGAAACGAGGGATTTCAATGTCAGAACTAAGAGATCGTTTAATGGCCGATATAAGGACAGCAATGAAGGAAAAAGACACAATGAAGAAAGGTGTCATCAATTTATTGAGAGCAGGTCTACAGAATGAATCACTAGATCTAAAGCGTGAACTGACGATTGAAGAAGAAATCAAAATCGTTCAGCGTGAGCTCAAGCAAACCAAACAATCGCTTGAAGAAGGTCAAAAAGCCAATCGCGAAGACATCGTGGAAGCAGAAAAAGCGAAGATCGCGATTGTCGAATCTTATTTGCCGAAGCAGATGAATGTGGAAGAAGTAAAAGAATTGATAGCATCATTAGGCATTCCAACCGATGCATCAATGGGGCAGACAATCGGCGTTGTAATGAAGGAAGTTGCTGGTCGTGCAGAAGGAAAGACTGTTTCGCAGGCAGTAAAAGAGTATTTGCAGAATTGAATTACCAATCGGGAACTGGGCGACAAGTCGTGTACTTGTCATCCAGTTCTTTTATTTTTCAAACGAAGCCCGTAATACGTAAACTACATCGTATTCTTTTAATTCGTCCAAGTAGCCTTCTTTTTGTTCATAAAAATCGTTAGATAACGTACTAGTCGGTGAACCTTCTGTCGTAGATGTGTAGATGATACCGGCCAACAACATGTTGTCCGAAAGAAGTAAACCTTCTTGTGGATTGGTATTAAATAGAGTCGCCATGTCATCCATACTCTTAAGTTCATCTTGATTACTCACACTCGCAGAGCCTTTAGCGTCACTAACACTTGCGGAGAATAATAATTCTTTCTCGAGAGTTTGTGTGACCGTCAAAACGATACTACCCTTCGTCGACTCACCAGGCAGTGGAGTAGATAATTCGCTGATCGGTTCCGCAACCTTCTTACCTTTTTTGTACTTCTCTACCCACAAAGTTACCTTTTTGTAGTTTTGATCTGCTGTATAATCAAAGACAAATGAAGTATTAGCAGCTGTTTCAAGTATTTGTTTTTCACGATCCGTAAGTTCAGGCATCGTCAATTTATTCGTATCGGTTGCTGCACAGGCACTTAGAAATAATATGCAACTTAAGAGAGCTATACTCATCCATTTTTTCATCGCATATGCCTCCTTATCTATATATTTTATTATAACATTTTCCAGTATTGTCTGAAGCCATTGGGCACTCCGAATATGTAAAAGCAACCCATCTATTTTTAATAAATACATACTAGTTAACTAAAAAGGTGAGATGAATTGTTGCGGGTGTCAGGTGGCCGTAGTAATATGACGGGTTAGGTAGAGAAGTTCATACGCGACGGGCGTGCACGCGTTATGATGGGGTCAACAACCTACATGTTGCGTGGATGGATTAATTAAATAAACTAAAAATAGTCACCAGCATATTTCTGCCAGCGACTGTTTTTAGTTTTATAGATGCCTTGGTAAGTAGGAGAGGGCTGTTCCGTTTCGCTCATTAAACCGAATAAGCGATCATAATGTTCGATTAACCGCTCTAAGGCGGTGTCCAAGCGCTCTATCAGCGTACACACGCGCTCTATCATACGCCGTATGCGCTCATACCTGCCCTGTAACCGCTCAATACGTACAACGGTCATACCTTCCGAACTACTCCAACAAACCTTGTTCTTTCAAAAATGCCTCTGCTACTGTTTTCGCACTAGCACCTTCCGCGTTCACTTGATAATTCATTTCACGCATCTCATCGTCCGTCACGATTCCGGCTAGGCTATTTAACGCTTCCTCAAGTTCGGGATATTTATTTAATGTCTCTTTGCGAAGCAATGGCGCGCCTTGATACGGAGGGAACAGTTCTTTGTCGTCTTCTAGAACTGACAAATCATATTCGCGTAGCTCACTATCCGTCGAATAGGCATCCATCAAGTTGATTTCGCCTGCCTCTATAGCCTGATAGCGCAGCTTCGGTTCCATCGTTTGGATGGAAGGGAACGTAATGCCATACAGCTTTTGTATACCCAGGTATCCATCTTCACGGTCATTAAATTCAAGAGTAAAGCCCGCTTTTACGGCTTGTTCAACTGCGGCTAGATCAGAAATTGTTTTAAGTCCGTACTCTTCTTGGAATGCTTTGGAGACAGCGAGTGTATACGTATTATTGAAGGACATCGGTGTCAGGAATGTCATATTAAATTGTTCGTCTAGTCCTTTTCGCGCTTGCTCATACACTTCGTCCCGGTCATTGCTGACGGCTTCTTCCTTCAAAAACTCGGATATAGCCGTACCTGTAAACTCCGGGTACAAATCGATGCTTCCAGATTTCAGTGCATTGAAGACGAATGACGTTTTACCGAGCCCCGGTTTTAATTCCACGGAGAGATCCGTTTGGTCTTCAATCAATAGTTTATACATATTAATAAGAATTTCAGGTTCTGCGCCAAGCTTGGCCCCAATGACTAATTCGTGTTTGGAGTTACCGCCTATGAATGGAGCTGCTATCATCAAGACTGCTACAATAACGAAAATGACAAATGCGGTAATAGCTTTCCTAAACGAAAGCCCTTCGAATATCTTTAGTAGGTAATCGAAGAATAGTGCTAGTAACGCTGCAGGTATAGCGCCTAGGACAATTAATGATGGATTATTACGATCAATACCAAGCAATATCAAATTACCTAGACCACCTGCGCCAATCAAAGCCGCTAATGTTGCAGTTCCGACGATCAATACCATCGAAGTGCGGATACCTGCCATGATGATCGGCATTGCGAGCGGTAATTCAACTTTCATCAGCCTCTTTCGGGTATTCATTCCCATCGCAGTCGCTGCTTCTTTAAGTGAAGGATCTACTTCTTTAATGCCCGTGTATGTATTACGTAAAATGGGCAACAACGCATAGACGACTAACGCTATAATTGCGGGTATTTTCCCTATACCGAATAAGGGAATCAATAGACCAAGTAGTGCAAGGGAAGGAATCGTCTGCAATACAGCACTTGCACCGATGACAGATTCCGCCATTTTTCGCCGATTTGTCAAATAGATGCCAAGTGGAACAGCAATCAGTACCGCAATTAATAAGGAGATTAATGAGATTTGAATATGTTCGATCAGAGCTTCCAGTAATTGAGCGCGCCGACTTTGAAGAACATCTAGAAAACTATTCATGAGATATTCCTCCTTTCAGTGACTGCTCCGCTAGAAAATGTAGGATTCCTTTTCGGGTAACCATACCAATAACTTGTCCATCTTGTTTAATCGCAACTTGATCATCAGAAGCCAAGAACTGCAAGAGTGGCCCCCATTCAGAATCAATTGGAATTGCAAAAGCGAGCGATAGATCTGTCGGGATCTCTTCTATATGATCCGCAATGGAAAATGTGCGGGCTACGGCTGATGCTGTAAATTCGCGCACGAATGGTGACGCAGGTTTGGTGAGGATTTCTTGCGGTGTTGCAACTTGCTCAATCTTGCCCTCATTCATGATACAGACACGATCACCTAATTTAAATGCTTCTTGTAAATCATGCGTGACGAATACGATGGTCTTTTGGATTCTATTTTGCAAATCTAGCAGATCATCCTGCAGTTTCAAACGGCTAATTGGATCTAGTGCGCTGAATGGTTCATCCATCAATAGAATATCTGGGTCTGCCGCCAGTGCACGTACGACACCTACTCGCTGTTGCTGACCGCCTGATAATTCATCCGGTTTACGCTTTCGGTACACTTTGGGATCTAGCCCGACCATTTCAAGTAGTTCCGTTACACGTGCGCGGATGTCTTTCTTTTTCCACCCGACCAGTTCGGGAACAATTGCAATGTTTTCTTCAATTGTCATATGGGGAAATAAGGCGATTTGTTGTAAAACATAGCCGATTTGCCAACGGAGCTCATGGATTGGATAGTCACTGATTCGCTTGCCATCGAGCCAAATCGTACCTTTTGTAAGTGGGATCAGTCGATTGATCATCTTAAGCGTTGTGGTCTTCCCGCAACCACTGGGTCCGACCAGTACAAGAAACTCCCCGCGCTGAATCTCTAAATTCACCGATTCCACGACTAAGCGTGACATATCATAACTCTTTGAAACATCTTCAAAACGAATCATCGAAATCCCTCCCTTTTTATTATGATTTTCACATAGTGTCAGAAAAATAGGAAGTTATATACCTTTAAAAAGAATAAAGCATTGTAATATGCCGTTCATTCTCCGTTCATCTTCGTAAGATAAGATGTGAGTATAAAGAATAACACGGAGGCGTTCATATGAAAATTGCATGGAAAGAAATGAAGAAAAGCAAAGCCAAGTTTCTGATTCTCGGATCTATTATATTTCTTGTCAGCTTCTTGACGTTTATTATTTCAGGACTAGCAAATGGATTATCTCAGGACAATGCTGCGCTAATAAAAGATTTACCCGACGGACAATTTTATCTAAGTAAAGATGCAGACAGTACCTATAATCTCTCAAAAATAGACGAAGAGATTCAAAAGCAAATACTTATGGACAATCCTAATGCAACCGCATTTTCGGTTCAGATGGGATTTGTCAACGATGCGGAAGATAAGCAGCATAGTGTAGCATTCGTTGCTTCTACTGAGTCCGGGCTATTTGAAAATGTCAAAGACGGGGAAATCGTTCTGGATAGCTCTTTGAAAGAAAACGGTATTGAAGTAGGTGACGTCTTAACTAACAATCAATTTAGTGGAGAATTCATTGTAAAAGGATTTGTTGACCAGCAGAAATACAGTCACGCACCGGTTGCATTCATTGGAATGACGAACTACCAAGAAATCTATCGTGTGATGGAAATGCAGACGATTTTCATTCCAGGTGAAGAAGCACCAACACTGAGTGCACTGGATTCTTTCTCGAATAAAGAGTTTTTAAATGCTATTCCGAGCTACAGTGCAGAGCAGATGTCATTGAATATGATTGTCTGGTTCCTAGTCATCATCAGTGGTATGTTGTTTGCGATTTTCTTCTATATGATGAATGTTCAGAAGATCGGATTGTACGGCATATTGAAAGCGATTGGTATGAGGACAATTTCGTTATTCAAGATGATTTGGTATCAGATGTTAGTCATTACCGCTATTTCACTCGCATTGTCCATTACGCTCAGCCAAGCATTCAGTTTTGTTGCCCCAGAAGGCATGCCGTTCCACTTAACAATGGATACAGTATGGATGCTGTCAGCAGTATTTATGGCGGTCGGTTTTATTGGTGCTACAATTTCAGGAATCCAAGTGAAAAATATTGAACCGCTTCAAGCGATTCAACAAGGAGAGATGTAATATGTCTGCCTTTACTATTGAGAAAGTGAAAAAGACGTTTTCCAATGGAGAAATTGAAGAAGAAATATTAAAAGGTGTGAATTTGTCGTTGAAAGAAGGGGAAATTACCGCGTTGATTGGCCCTTCTGGCTCTGGAAAATCAACAATCTTGACAATTGCAGCAGGTTTGCAAAGAGCATCTTGCGGTGAGATTTTATTTGAAGGTAGTGACATGACGAAGATGAGTCAGGAAGAGGTTCGTCATGTTCGTGCAACAGACTTCGGATTTGTTTTTCAGTCTTCCCACTTGGTTCCTTTTTTGACGGTGGAAGAGCAACTGCAGTTGATGCTTGACGTAGCAGAAACGAAAACGAGTAAAAAGGAACAGGCCAAAGCAATAGATGAGATGTTAAAGTTAGTTGAAATGCAGCACCGCAAAGATGCTTATCCTTCTTCTTTATCAGGAGGAGAGCGTCAACGTGTGGCGATTGCTCGTGCGCTCATCCATCATCCGAAAATATTGTTTGCAGACGAACCCACTGCAAGTCTTGATACGAAGCGCTCAAAAGGTGTGATGGAATTATTGCGGGAACTAACACGTACATTACATTTAACGACATTGATGGTGACGCATGACGAAGAAATGCTATCGTATGTTGATCGGGTTATTACGATGCGTGATGGTTATATAGTAGAATAAGCAGTCGACGGCATCTTGCCGTCGGCTGTTTACTTTTTGTCATAAAGTATTTAGGCTTTAGAATTACTTACACCATAAATTTTAAGGTTAACTGACATAAGGATATCAGTCATTAATTGAATAGACTGATAAAGGGATGTGTGGTAGGTTAAATATGGAATATATAAGATGGTGAAAAAGGAGGAGTGGACATGAAAAGAGCAACGGGACTAGCCCTAGGCTTTATTGTCGTAGTTTGTTTGGTTATCATAGCATTTATGGGCAACCAAATGCGTGTTAACAAAGACCAGGCAACAGAAGTTTCTGAAGTAGAAGCACCGACAGAAGAGATTGCTGGGATTCAACACAACCCGCCTTCAATGGATGACGTTCCAGAGGGAAAAGAAGGGGAAGCAATCAAACGCGGCTTCGATTTATTCGATGATACGTCTAACGTATTACGTTCTGAGGCAGCTACGGTAGAAGACGGTCTTGCACGAGTGAATGAATTATCTTGTACAAGTTGTCACGCAGGTGCAGGAACTGACGAAGGCGTTTCATCCATGGTCGGAATGTCTGCAGTTTATCCGATGTACATCGGACGATCAGGTCAAATGGTTACACTAGAAGAACGTATTAACGGTTGTATGGTAAGAAGTATGGACGGACAAAAATTTGCTGCCGATGATGAGGACCTAGATGCAATGGTCGCATACATGACGTATATCTCCGAAGGTATTCCAGTAGGCGCTGAATTAGATTGGCGCAACAAGAACACTCTGGATGACTTACCGACACCGAACGTAGAAAACGGTGAAAAAGTGTATCAGCAATCTTGTATCGCATGTCACGGTGAGAACGGTGAAGGGATTGGTTCTAACACGGGTCCTAAACTTTGGGGTGAAGGATCATTTAACGATGGAGCAGGAATGGCACGTATGACTAAAATGGCGGGATACATTCAGAACAACATGCCTGTTGGTCAAGAAGACACAATTACTGATCAAGAAGCTAGTGACTTGGCGGCGTACATCCTTTCAAAAGATCGTCCTGAATGGAAAAATCATGACAAAGACTGGCCGGATGGTGGTCGCCCGAACGATATAATAACGAAAGAACGTCGTGATCAAATCAAAGATGGAACTATCAACTGGGATGAAGTATTAGCGAAGCCAGAAAAGAAATAAGCTGTTCAACACGTCTGTTGCATATAGTGGCAGACGGTTTTTTCTGTGGTAAACTAGTGGCATAAAGAAGAGAAAAGGGGAGAATGACTGTGAAATCACCATTTACATTTACACATACAAAGCCAGTGAAGTCAGAAGAAAAACAACCTGCGCTATTTTTACTTCATGGAATGGGGAGTCATGAAGATGATCTACCACAATTAGTTCAAGAATTTAAAGAAACACATCATATTTTCAGTTTGAGGGGTCCTGTCGTTCATGCGCCAGGCTATGCATTTTTCACAATTGAAGAAGAAGGAAAGCCGGTCCGTGAAGTATTTGATAAAGTGCTCGTCTACATCCAATCATTTATTCGTGAAGCCATCCAAGAGTATGATCTAGATCCTGAGCGTTTGACGGTCATCGGTTTCAGTCAGGGAGCCGCCCTTGCACAGGCGCTGGGTGTAACGTTGATACCTTCACTCCATGGAGTGGCGGCACTTAGTGGATACGTACCTGATTTCGTCAAGAGTGAATACGCAATACAGTCCGTGGAAAATCAACACGTATTCATTTCCCATGGTGACTATGACTATATAATTCCATCCCAATCTGGAGTGGAAAGCAAGGAATACTTTGAATCACTCGGCGCGGATGTTACGTTCAAAACATATAATGATGGACATGGCGTAACGTCAGAGAATCAACAAGACTTGGTGACGTTTATTCGGTCACTATAAGGGGTTGACCCATTGAACATCAAACCGTTTTAAGCAATTATGCAACTACCGTTCCCCGTCACTTCATTGCGTAGAGTGGATGGGTCGGAATATGAAACAAACGAGACTTCACTAAATTAGTGGGGTCTCGTTTGATATATCATTTACTTGTATTTTACTAATGAAGAGAGTGACCAGTTGACCGAAAATGAAGCGTGTACGTCTCGGACGCCGATCAATTTTACGTTTACTCGGCTCGTCTTAACCGCAATTTCCTATTCATCGCAAACCGTTGCAACATAGCCGGCCACGTCATCCCGAACAAAACGAGGAAAATGCCAAGAAACTGCAATAACGTTAATCTTTCGCCGAGCAACAACATCGAAGCTATAATCGCTACGGGCAACTCAACAGCGCTTAAAATAGAAGACATGCCTGCGCCGACTTTCGGTACTCCGATAGAAAATAAGAAGATGGGAAGAACAATGCCAAATACACCTAAAATGGTGCCATAAATCCACAATCCATCACCTAACATCCCGTTCCATAAAATTTCGGGAGATTGGAAAAAAGTGATTGCGATCGCTGCATAAAACGACATTAAGAACAACCGCGTCACTACATCCATACCTGGTACTGGCTGCTGATTCGCTGTAACGAACGCTGCGAAACTAAACGCTGCAGCAAGTCCCCATGCCCATCCTTGCCATGGAATCCCGCTTACATCCACGTCAATCAATCCTGCAGCTAAAATCGTTCCACCGAATAGAAAGACAAGCGATACCCCTTCGGATTGTTTAGGCAAACGCTTGGATAATACACATTCATAGAGCATGCCGATCCATGTAAATTGAAAGAGTAATACGACTGCTAAGGAAGCAGGCATATATTCAACGGCTTTCCCATACACCGTTCCAGTAATTGCTGTGAATAATCCCGCAATTAGAACGGGGAAGCTTCCACGGATTGTCGGTAAGCCGCGTTTAACTAGAATAAATATAATAAGAGCTAAAAGAAATCCTGTATAATATTGGCTCGTCACTGCCTCTGAAGCGGTGAAGCCATCTTGAATAGCTAATTTGATAATCGTTGATAAAATCCCATAACATGCAGCCCCAAATACAACGAGCAACGGATACATCCACAGTTTCATCGGTACAACCTCCATTTCCATCGGATCATAGTATATCATGAAAATGGTTTTTCAAACTGCGCAATACTAACCGTATTTCCCGGGAAATAGCGACAATAACTGCAAATAAACGGGGAAAAGCTGTACAGTGGAATTTTCACTGTACAGCTTTTATCGGTAGATCAGTGGGGAGCGCCGTAGTCATTCGACAAGCTGCCACCACTAAAACGGGGGGAGTGGTTGATTTTTTCTTTCATAAGCGCTTTTCGCTGATCGGGTAGAGAGATGGAATCGACTGTTTGCATATCTTCATGCAAATCGAACAAACTAACGGTGTTAGTCTGCAGATTTTCAGGATGTGTCTGAATTAGACGATACGTGTTCGGATGATATTTGGGGCTTGGATTTTTCGTTGACGTCACGTCTAATCGCCTCCTATTATGCTTGACGAACCATTTTTAGAAGCATATGCGCCAAAGAGTGTTGCTCTTCTTTAGAGCCTGAATCCCAAAGTTCTTGTAATAAATATTGCTCACGGTTTCGAGGTTCTTCATGACGTGACAAATAATCGGCAATAAATGTTGTAGTTTTCGCCAATTGTTCATCATTCATTCCAAGGATTTCACCTTTTTTTACCTTATCAGCGAGATACCCTTTAAAATGATTGAAGTTCTGCAAAATCTGATCTTTCTTTTCATTACCCATGTTTGAAACTTCAGACTCCAACTTATTTTTCATATCCACCAATCAACCACTCCTTTTCATTGTGATACAACTAGCTTGCACAGGAAGTAATGATTTATGCATGTGAAGATATAGGTAATGTATTTTGAATTATGTGTGAAAAAAGGCTTCAGTGGGTAGGAGTATAGCATAGTGAAAGGGAGGTGCAATAATGGCTAATAAACAATACGCGGGTACATTTCATTCTGTGGATAATGTTCTTTATAAAATAACTGAACTTGAGGCAAAAGGTTTTAAAAAACATCATATGTGTGTAGTTTCCAATGTGCGGGATGATCTAAAAGTTTTGGAAAGTGATTCTGAAATAGAGATAATCGGTATCCAGGAAGGGTCGCTCTGGGATCATACGCGCCGTTTATTCAACAGTAAAGATGAAATGTTGACGATTTTCATTAAAATGGGTTTTACGAAACTAGAATCCAAAACATTTTATAATGATTTAAAAGAAGGCGGCATGGCTTTGTTTGTCGATCAACTAACAGACGAAGAACGAGCCCAATCTGTAGATCCTCATGACAGTGCTCGACAGCAAACAGAAAGCGGTGAAAATCTGGATAGTGATCCGAATGAAGGAGTGGGGAACCCGATTCCAAACAGCCCGAGATTAGGTACTGATTAGTTGTAAAAAAGAAGAGGCTGGGACAAAAGGTTTTCAGCAACCAAAAAAGCCGAACTATTATTAGAAATGCTAACATGGCATTCTAAAATAGTTCGGTTTTTTGTATTTAGATAATAAAAACGTATTTATCATTCGGTTTTGGACAAAGCTAAATTAGTTATGTCCCAGCCTCTTCTTTTTTATATTCGTACTACACGTATTACTTGCTAGGGTGTGCTTCATCATCACTGAAGTGTTCTTTCGCTTCACCGATTTTTTCTTGTGCGGTACCTTTTGCCTTATCCCATTTACCTTCAGCCTGCATTTTAGTGTTATTTGTTAAATCGCCTACAGTGTCTTTTACACTGCCTTTGACTTTGTTGCCAATACCTTTTAATTTATCTTCTGTACCGTGATCTTTGTTACTCATATTATCTCCTCCATTTCGTCTGTTAGTATATAAATACCCACTTTCAAAAAGAGAAAACATCTGAAGTATTGTTGGAACGGTTACAGCATGATTGTGCCTGCCACATTCTACTGACCGATTATTTCATAACCTCATTTCACAAGATACCAGTTATTCAAAGTATGAGTTACGGATGACTTTTGGATGAACAGTCGGAATGGGGGCATGATATTGCACGATATATTGTGACTAAACAAGTGAAAAGCCGGAAACCTTTAGAGGCTCCGGCTTTTCGGGTGTTTACAAATGTCTGGCATTACGGAGTACTGTTCATTCCAGAAAGGTTACTAATTTGCTCCATAAGCTTTTCCCGTGACTGCTTATTTCGCATGAGGTAAAGTGCACCAAGTCCGACAGCTGTCATCGCCATTTTGTTCATTTGTCTAACACCTCCAAATGGTAGGATGGCTCTTTATAGAAAGAATATACAATGGATTTCAACTTGTCTCCTACAATTTCCTGTTAAACTTTTAGTGTAGTGATATAATTTCATTATTCACATTTAATGGACTGGAAGTGTCATCATGAATTTACAAGCTAAATCAACGATTCGCGAGCTTCGATTTTGGCGTATTGTCATCGGGCTAGGCATTGCTTCAGTGCTTATTTTTGCCGCGATGTATGCTATACAGCCTTTGCTACCTATTTTAACAAAGCAATTCAATGTCTCCGTGTCTACTGCCAGTTTGGCCATGTCTGTTAATACAATAGGTCTAATTTTCGGTTTGGTGATTCTTGGGTTTTACTCTGACCGGCTAGGTAGATCAATTTTTGTGAAAATCTCAGTTTTGGTAACAGCACTTTTATTTATTCCTATGTTTTTAACGCATTCTTTTACGGTGATCCTCGTATTGCGTTTTATACAGGGCTTTGGGATGGCGGGTGTATTGGCTGCAGCTCTAGCCTATATCAATGAAGAGATTAATGAGCGGGTAGTGAGCGTGGCGACTGCTCTGTATATTTCATTCAACGGCACTGGCGGGATGCTTGGTCGTTTTGTAACGGGGTATTTGGCAGAACGCTGGTCTTGGGAACTGTCCCTTCAACTTCTAACGGGCGCAGGTGTATTGGTATTTATCTTCTTACTATTCACGTTACCTAAATCCAATTACTTCGAACCGAGTGTGGCGTCGATAAAGAAAGACATGGAAGGTTTCGGCGTACATTTAAAGAATCCGGCCTTGCTAATGGTCTTTGGGCTTGGTATTGTACTCCAGCTGAGCTTTACCGGCATGTGGACGTTTCTACCTTTTCATTTGACTACTTCACCATTTTCGATGACGCTTGATGAAGTTTCCTATATCTACTTCGCTTATGCATTTGGAATTATCGGTGCACCGCTGGCTGGCTCGATTGCCAGTAAGGTAGGTATGAATCCTGTTCGTTTAATAGGCGTACTATTACTGGCAGTCGGTTGTCTTCTAACAGTTCCAACTATATTGCCACTGATTATTATTGGTTATTGCGTGATCTGTCTTGGCTTTTTCTCTGCCCATTCTTTAACTGCTGCATCTGTCAGTAAAGAAGCAACGCATCATAAGGGGAGTGCATCAAGCCTGTATCTCGTTTCTTATTATATTGGTATGGCGGCGGGAAGTACGCTAGTAACACCGCTTTGGCAGTTTGCAGGGTGGACGGGTCTCGCTGTGTTTTCAGCTGTTGTGCCAGTTGTCTATGTACTGTTGATCCGACTACGACGTAGCGTGTTAAAAGCGTAGTACATAATAAACCAGCTGCCTGGAATGATACCCGGCAGCTGGTTTGTTTTAGTTTTTAAATATTTCTGGAATAGTCTGTAAGTCGATACCCCATAATAATGGAAGCAAGAAGTAAATACAAAGCGTCACGAGCACAACTCCGACTATATTGAGCACGAATCCGGCTTTCGCCATATCAGGAATCCGTAGATAACCCGATCCGAAAACGACCGCGTTCGGTGGGGTGGCAACCGGTAGCATAAACGCACAAGATGCTGCTACACCCGCTGCAATCATTAATGCATACGGATGGAAATTTAGTGCCAATGCCAACGAAGCCATGATTGGATACATCATAGAAGCTGTTGCTGTATTCGATGTGATTTCCGTCAAGAAAATGACCAATGTGGTGACAATCAAAATAATGACAATGAGAGGAACACCTTTCAACCCAATCAGTTGAGTACCGATCCATTCTGACAGACCACTACTGACAAAGCCAGCTGCAATAGCTAGTCCGCCACCAAAGAGAAGTAAGATACCCCAAGGTAATTTCACTGCTGTGTTCCAATCTAGCAAGTGATCACCTTTTTTATTTACAGACGGGATGATAAACAAAATCATCGCAAAAGCAATAGCAATGACACCGTCACTTAAGCCGTCAATGAATTTCGATAGGAAGAACGAGCGTGTAATCCATGAGAAAGCAGCAAGCGCGAAGACGATGAAGACCATAATCTCTTCAATTGAAGGTCGTCCAAGCAACTTCTTTTCGTTATCAATGACTTCACGTCCGCCAGGTAATGTTTTGACTGGTGATTTGTAGACGATCTTCACTAAGTACCACCACGTCAATAAGATAAATACCCAAGCAAACGGTACACCGAACAACATCCATTTACCAAATGATAACTCGATGCCGTAAATTTTATTGATAGCGCCGGCAAGCAATGTATTCGGAGGCGTACCGATCAATGTCGCAATCCCGCCTAGTGAAGCTGAGTAAGCAATACCAAGCATCAAGGCTTTACCGAATCCAAAGTTTTCTTTTGATGTATCGATAGAGGGGTCGTCCTTTAATGCAATCGTTACTTGTGTAATGATCGCCAAACCAATTGGCACCATCATCATGGCTGTGGCAGTGTTAGAAATCCACATAGAAAGAAATCCGGTAGCTACCATGAAACCGAGAACGATTTTGTCCATGTTTGTTCCGATAGCAGAAATAATAGTCAGTGCAATTCGTCGATGCAAATTCCACTTCTCAAGCGCGAGTGCGATCATAAATCCACCCATAAATAAGAAAATCGTTTCATCTCCATAGGAAGATGCAGTGTCTTTCATTTCCAATCCGCCTGTCATGGGAAACAATATGAGTGGTAGCAAGGAAGCGACCGGAATGGGAATAGCTTCCGTAATCCACCAAACCGCAATCCATACCGTACTAGCTAAAATAGCGACGCCGGCTGCGGATAAATCTGCAGGTTTGAAGAACAGTAAAATAAGGGAAAAGAGTAATGGACCAAGCACCAATCCAATGAGCTGTGTAGCTGAATAACTGCGGGAGTCTCTACCTCCCCCTTCATGATTTACGCCAATCTTCTTTCCGCCTTGTCCGCCTCTCACCATTTCAGAGGAGTCAGGCGCAGTGAAAAAACGGAAGACATCTTTCGCTTGATCATGTAACGACCAAAGACGATTCCAAGTCTGTTGTAACATTAAGATCCCTTCATTTCTACGTTGTATTTCTTGAAGAGTAGCAATCTTCCAAGACACCACCATTTTACCTATTAAATACAACTTGAACAAGAGGAATTAAGACTTTTTCGTATAATTAGACAAATATTGTTGCAAAACAGTGTTTAAATCAAGAATTATTATATAGCAAGCGACAAAAAGAATTTTTCGACACAGTTCGTTCAACCGCGTATACTAGAACTAACTATGTAAATTAAAATAGAAGGGAAGTGAGCATTTGACGAAAAAGGCGTGGTTCCAGGCAGGTGTGGGTATATTGCTAGCATTGTTGATCACGAAATTCTTTTTAGAAGTAAATTATATCTTTAGACCGGTGGGTATCATTGTACAAACGATTATCATGCCATTAATTTTCGGTGGCCTGCTCTATTACATAACGGTACCTATCCAACACTATTTGGAAAAGAAAAAAATGCCGAGATGGGGAAGCATCATTACGATTATGCTCATACTCGTAGCCGTTTTATGGATTTTAGTCGCAATTATTGGACCGATGGTGACGAAACAAGTAAATAATTTGGTAGACAATGGGCCAGCTCTCACACATCAGCTCGAGCAACTGAAAGATAAAGCGATTAATCAAAAGGAAAACTTACCAGAAGGGTTGCAGGACTCCTTAAATTCAGCAATCGAATCCGTCCAAACTTTTGCGGTAACATTCGGCAAATGGTTCGTACAATTTGTACAATCATTCGTTCAAGCAGTAGTATTACTGTTACTTGTACCGTTCTTCTTTTTATTTATGTTGAAGGATCATGAAAAACTAGCTCCGAGAGTGTACAATCTATTTTCGGGGAAGCGGCGCATATGGGTAAAGAAGACATTGGAAGATATTGATCAGGTCTTACGTTCTTATATTCAAGGACAATTATTAATTAGTGCTATTTTGGCAGTGCTTATTTTGATTGGGTATTCAATCATCGGATTGGAGTATGCCTTGTTACTGGCAATTCTCGCGTTATTCATGAATATCATTCCGTTTATTGGACCGTGGATTGCGGTGGCTCCAGCCTTAATCATTGCGTATTTACAGGAACCCAAATTAGTCATTTGGGTCGGAGTTGTTACGTTAGTCGCGCAACAAATCGATAGTAACCTGATTACGCCGAACGTGATGGGGAAATCACTTGATATCCATCCACTGACGATCATTACGGTATTATTAGTAGCGGGAAGTCTTGCAGGGTTCCTTGGTATTTTGGTAGCTGTACCTGCTTATGCTGTTGGTAAAGTAATTGTGCAGAACATCTATGAAATGCGACGAGAAATTAGTGAAGCCGCCACGAAGAATGTCTAGTGGTAGTACTAACCTCTTGGTCTTTGAACTGAGAGGTTTTTTGGATGGATAAATAAAGTAAAACCGCACATCCTAACAAAAATGAAAGGGTGTTAACGGATGTTGACGGAGTTTCCAGTTATTCATACCAATGTATGGGACGCGATATGGGGTGTACCAGTTGTTTTGGTCGTAGTACTGTTCATTAAGTGGCTTTTTAAATTGTCGCCTGCCTGGCTTTCAACAGTAGCCACAGTAGTTGCGCTTGCTATGTCAATATTCATTAGCCATCCAAAGAATTTGTCTGCCGGAATTTTCATGGGCTTTTTTTATAGCGGTGCGGCAATGGGTATTATTTATTCGACTAAACAATCTTTTCATGCATATCGTAAACGTTAAAAGCAGGCCTTCGCGTAGTGAGCGAAAGCCTGCTTTTTTAGTGTAATGGACAAAATCCGCAACGCATCAACCCAGGTACATCTTTAGAGAAGCAGCAGGTTTTGCGAACAGTCGTATTCAATAAAGCGGATGGTTCGGAGCCGTTTAAATAGCTTGCAAAACGTGAGTGATCAGCGATACCTGTCCATAAGGTGTCGTTTTTTAGCATTTCTACATCTTCCCTTGCTTCCATTTCCGATCCCGGATCAGACAATAGTACATGATATTGCCAGAGCCAGAACCCGAAGACATTCTCCCATAAGGTGAGAGGGGATATTGACACTACGCTACGCAACGATGTAATGACTGCATGTGCATCATCCAGTACACGTTTAATCTGTGCTTGCCGGTCTTCGTCATCTATCATTTCCCAGTCTGCGCTATTTATAAATAGGCTGACGGTTTTATTGCCAAACTCCTCTCGCACTCCGAACTGAAGATCTTCTGCCAATCCGTTCCACATTTCGTCGTATGCCGCTAAATTATACAGTTGCATGGCGAAGAACATACCGAGGCGGCGTACGAAGAACGAAGCGGCCACGACTTCATTTGGACTTTGGCTGATAGTCTGAGTGACTTCGACGATGGTCTGTACTTTTGAAGAATCCAGAACATCTGCCAGCGTAAAGACTGGAATTGCCGGCGGTTCCAAGTAAACACTGTAACTATTCAATTCTCTGATTTGGTCTGCTGTAAGTGTAGTCATGACTTCAGTATAGTCAAACTACTTGGTGGAAACAACCTAAACGTGATACCTGCCCAACCAGTTTACTAGGCCTTTACATACAATAGGCAGTGAAGAGGTGGTGAAGAGTGGAAACTCAAGAATTGGCTCGCAATAAATCATTCGAGGTAGAGCAAAGGGAATGGAAGCTGCGGCAACGCAAGGAACGCGGCAAGCAACTACTGACAATTGTGTCACCGTTATTCCTGCTGGTACTGTGGGAAGTGATGTCGAGAACAGGTATCTTGGATATTCGCTTTTTCCCGCCGCCCAGTACGATTGTGCAAACCTTTTATGACATGGTTGTGAGCGGCGTGATGGCGAAACATGTTGGCGTCTCATTGTATCGGATTTTCATCGGGTTTTTAGCAGGTGTCATTCCAGGCATTATTGTCGGTTTATTGATGGGATTATATTCTCCAATCCGGCATTTCGTTCAACCAATTGTTATGGCACTTATGCCAATTCCAACGTTGGCATTATTGCCAATCATTATTATTTTATTCGGAATTGGAGATTTGTCGAAGGTCGTGACGATTGCAGGAAGTGTATTTTTCCCAGTTGTCATTAATACGGCGGCGGGTGTACTGAATATCGACAAAATTTATTTGGATGTCGCTAGTAATTATCAAACGAGTCGGTGGAATTTCTTCTTTAAAATCGCTTTTCCCGGAGCACTTCCTGTCATGCTCGAAGGAATTCAGATGGGGCAGGCGATTGCGTTATTGACAATTGTGGCGGCAGAGATGATGGGAGCAACTTCTGGGATCGGTTATTTGATATGGACGTCCTATAAAGCCTTCTTATTGCCTGAAATGTATGTGGGATTAATACTCATCTCCTTTTTCGGTTATTTATTCTCGCTTATACTGCGTGCGCTTCAAAATAAATTATTGCCATGGAGGTGAAAGAAATGGAGGGGAAGCCTAAGATTACGGTGGATGGACTAATGAAAGCATTTTATAAGAAACAGGGAAGTGTCATTGCGCTCGAAGATATTTCCCTAACGGTAGCGGAAGGTGAATTTGTTTGTCTCGTTGGGCCGAGCGGATGTGGCAAGACGACACTGTTGCGTATCTTGGCGGGACTTGAACAGCCGAGTGTCGGCAGCTTTACGATTGCGTCTGAAACGAATAACCGGCCGTTACAATCGATGGTGTTTCAAGAACGTGGTGTCATTCCGTGGCTTACGGTCCGTGAAAATGTAGCTTTCGGGTTGAAGATGCGCAACTTGCCAAAAGCATTTATAAATGAACGAACGGACTTTTATTTGAAGAAGACTGGGTTGGAACGGTTTGCTTCGCTGTACCCAAAAGAGTTGTCTGGCGGTATGAAGCAGCGCGTAAGTATTGCGAGGGCTTTTGCGAATGATCCCGAGATTTTATTGATGGATGAACCGTTCGGTGCGCTCGATGAACAGAATCGTTTTATTTTGCAGGAAGAGTTATTGAGTATTTGGGCAGAGACGAAGAAGACCGTATTGTTCATTACACATAGTATTGATGAAGCGTTGTTGCTGAGTGACCGAATTCTGTTGATGGGCGCTCAACCGGGGAAAATCATTGAAGAAATCATTATTGATATGCCAAGGCCGAGAAAGATGGAAGATGTTCGGAAAGATCCGGAAATGGCGACGAAATTCATCGAGATATGGCGTCACTTGCAGGAGGAAGTACAGAAATCGAGAGAATAAGGGATAAAAGGAGAGATGATGTGGGGAAATGGGTGAAGAAGGCGGGTTTGTTTGGCGTATTGTCGGTCGTATTAATGATGGGGGCATGTTCTCCGAAAGAAGTTACGAAGCCTGTAACGAATGACGGAAAGCCGGCATCGGGTGATTTGGCTCCGCTTGAGAAACAGGCGAAAGTATTTATAGCGGAAGATGGTGCTGCTTCCGGCGCCGGTTTCTACATTGCGAAAGAAAAGGGGTATTTTGAAGACTATAATATACGTGTAGATTTTGCGGATTTTGCAAACAGCGATGATATGTTGCCCGCACTAGCCGCTGGAGAAGTGGATATCGCGGGTGGTGTTTCCACTGCATCATTCTTTAATGCGATCGCTCAAGGCATTGATGTACGAATCATCGCGGATAAAGGTCATAATATGCCCGGCAAATCGTACTTCAGTTTTGTCATCGGTAATCATATGGTCGATGAAATCAAAGAGTACAGCGACTTTAAAGGAAAGAAAATCGCGGTATCGTCCCGCAACTCCATTGATGGCTATATCTATGAAGAGATGTTAAAGCATGCAGGTTTGACGGAAGACGATGTAGAGTATGTGCACATCGCAGACTTCGGTGCAATGCTTGGAGCAATTGATTCAGGAACGATTGATGCCGCATTGAATATCGAACCGCTTATCGCGCAAGGTATCAATAAAGGTTTTCACGTTCGCTTTGGAGATGCCACCGATTATGCGCCTGAATCACAAATCGCCATGGTATTGGCTTCACCGAAGTTCATGGCCAATGAAGATTTGTCGCTACGCTTCATGGCAGCCTATTTAAAAGGAGTGCGTGACTATAACGACGCATTCTTTAAAGATCAAGGTAAAGAAGAGATCATAGACATTATGGTCAAACATACGGCATTGAAAGATCCTGAGTTATGGGAGAGGGTATTCGTAACGGGGCTCGATCCGAACGGCAAGATGTTTGTAGACGATATTAAGAAACAGTATGAGATGTATAAGGCGAATGGGGCTATACGTGGTGAGATCGACTTCGATAAGTCTGTTGATCCGTCACTTGTTGAGCGTGCTATTAAGGAAATAGGGGTGTACGAAGATTGATAGGTAGTGGAGTTGTCCTAGAAGTCATGACGTTGGTGACTTCTGGTGATGGCTCTTTTTTTTGCTATGTAGGGGATGCTAGGATAGGTATTTGCTTTCCGGAAGCCGTCCCCGGCTGGAGCTTTAATCCATTGTGGATGCTATTTCATTTACAGAGTCAACATGTATTACGAACGCTTTTCTGCTAATAGAAAAAGGGAGTATCCGTTATAAATTCAGCTATAATCAGACTGGAAATCATGCTAGAATAATAGGACTGACTATTCGGAAGTTTGGTGAAGGACATGAGGAAATACATAGGTGAGATCGGGTTGACGATCACTGCTATTATCTGGGGAAGCGGCTTTGTGATGAGTGCGCTCGCTTTGGAATATTATACACCGTATCAAATTTTGGCCGTACGTTTTGTCATAGGAGCGCTGCTTCTTAGTATCGTCTTCCATAAACGTCTGCTTCGGATGGAGCAGTCGATTTTATGGAAAGGTGCATTGCTTGGTGTTTTGCTGTATGGGGCATTTGCTTTGCAGACGGTAGGTTTACAGTTTACAACGCCTTCAAAGAATGCATTTTTAACCGGTGTAAATGTCGTGATGGTCCCGTTGATCGCATTCATTTTGTATAAGCGGAAGCTCGATACATTTGAATGGGTTGGTGCAGTACTGGCACTAATCGGAGTGGCGGTTTTATCGTTGCAGTGGTCTACTACTATTAACATTGGCGATGTACTGACACTTGGTTGTGCTGTGATGTTCGCTTTTCATATTTTGTACACGGCACGATTTGTCCGCACGGAAGACGCCATTTTGCTCACGCTATTACAAATGGTTGTCGCGGCCGTGATCAGCTCCGTGACCGTTATCGCAATGGGCGAAACGTCATTCTCCGTGGAACCAAAGGGTGTAAGTTCGGTGCTGTACTTAGCTGTGTTCTCCACGACTCTTGCATTCTTGATGCAAACAGTTGGACAGAAACACTTATCAGAGACAAAAGCAGCCATTATATTATCGACAGAATCAGTTTGGGGCATGATTTTCTCAGTGGCCCTCGCCTATGAATTGTTGACGTTCCGCATGTTCCTAGGTGCACTGATTATCTTCATTGCGATTTTATTGTCAGAAGTTAGACCGCAACTATTGAAAAAACGAATCCCGACGCAAGTAGAAGAGCGTAACATTTGAAAAAGGGTTGTCCAGCAAGTCATCAACCGACTCTGGGACAACCCTTTTCTATATTTTCTTTGCTGCCAATGAAGTTTGATAACTATGCAACGACATGCCCCCGATAATCACGAGCACGCCGACCAATGAAAGGGCACCCGGTAAGGGCATGCTTAGCAATAGCATCTCGCCAAGCATGGCAAAAATTAATCCGACAGACTGTGTAGCTTCGACAGCAGCCAGTTTCCCTTGATCATGTTGTACCATATCCGTCGCCATGAAGAATAGTGAAGTAGCGATCACACCTGAACTGACTGCAACAATCAATGACTGCACGACTTGACCCATAGAAGGCAAGCCGACAGTTGCTGTTGCATAAACCGCTAGCAGTAACCAAATCGGTATCGTCATCCATGTCATAGCCAGTACACGCTGGAACGTATCAAGCCTTCCACCTACTAGATTCATCATTTTTCGGTTGCCAAGTGGGTAAGAGACCGCAGCAATGACAAGTGGCAATGTACCAAGCAGAATCGTTTTCGTCGATACGCTCGCTGCATGTGGAATCTGGATTAGCACAACACCTACTAAGATGACCAATGAAATTACCAATGAGACCGCTGGAATTCGGTGACGGATCGTGCGTATTTCACCAGTTTCCGTCTTGGATTGAAACGTAAAGAAAGGGGCTAGCAACACGCCGGCGACGATTGTCATCTGCCATGTTCCAGCAACGAGCCATCCCGGACTATAGCCGGCTGAAAATGTTAGTGGACCATAAAACAGAACGAAAGCTACGAAACTCCAGATGAAAAAAGGCCAAGGTGCCGCGGCCATCTCCCGTTTTACACCTGGTAGACCACCGCGCATAGCCACGATGATCATTAGGAAGGGCACCATGAAGAAATAACGCAAAGACGCACTCCACATCCAACTACCGCCATCTAGTTCCATCGATCGGTTCAACACAAAAGTCACCGCAAAAAACAGGGCGGATAGTATACCAATTCCAATTGCCCTCATACACTTACCCCCGCTGTTCCAGAAGTTGTAGCGCTTCAATAATGACTTGTGTAGCTTTCACCATATTATCTGCTGAGATGTATTCATATTTACCGTGGTAATTTTCACCGCCTGTGAAGATGTTTGGCGTTGGCATGCCCATATAAGATAGTTGTGACCCATCCGTACCACCACGAATGGGTGCGATGTTGGGTTCGATATCGAGACTACGATAGACGTCCGCCATTACGTCGACAATTTCCATGACAGGTGCAATTTTCTCCCCCATATTGAAGTACTGATCGGTTACTGTCAGCTCTATCGCATGTTCACCGTGCTTCTCTTGAAGACGTGTAGCGGTATCTTGCAAGAGCTGTTTGCGAGCTTCAAAAGAATTCCTGTCAAAGTCACGAATAATATATTGATAGGTTGTTTTTTCTACAGAACCATCTACGTGCATCAGGTGAATGAAGCCTTCATAGTTTTCTGTTTCTTGCGGGATTTCATGTTCCGGCATGGCTTGATGGAACTCTGCCGCGATCAATAGGGAGTTGACCATTTTACCTTTTGCAGTTCCCGGATGGACATTCGTTCCGTGAAATGTTACGTCCGCGCCTGCAGCATTGAAGCTTTCATACTGAAGTTCTCCAAGTGGTCCGCCATCCATTGTATAGGCGAAATCTGCACCGAATCGTTCTACGTCAAACTTAAGCGGGCCACGCCCGATTTCTTCGTCAGGTGTGAAGCCAACGCGAACTTTGCCATGTTTAATTTCTGGATGTTCCACTAAATACTGCATAGCTGTCATAATTTCTGCGATACCGGCTTTATCGTCAGCACCTAGTAAAGTCGTGCCATCCGTTGTGATCAGTGTATGACCGACATAGTTGTGGAGTTCGGGAAATGCTTGTACGGACATGACTGTTGTTTCATTCAATGAAATATCTTTGCCGTCATAGTTGTCGATGAGCTGAGGGTTGACGTTTGTCCCCGTGTAGTCCGTTGCTGTATCGACATGTGCTAGAAAGCCGACTGTAGGCAGTTGTTTGTCGGTGTTAGCCGGTAGTGTACCGAAGAGATAGCCGTTTTCGTCCACCGAGATTTCGTCGAGACCGATGTCGGCCATTTCTTTTTCAAGCACACGTAGCAAATCCCATTGTTTTGCGGTAGACGGTGTCGTGTCCGAAGTAGCATCGGATTGAGTGTCAATTTTAGCGTAGCGGATGAGTCGTTCAATCAGTTCTTCTTTCATGTAGCAAGCTCCTCTCCAAGATACGAATTAATGTTTTCATTCTAACAGAGGTGTGTGAATATTTCGCTTAAAATGAAAAAAGAACCGAGAGTTTCGGTTCATGGGAAAAGGTGTAGGGTTAATTGGTGTTGGGGTTGGGATTGGCGCTGCGGAGGGGACGCGTTTGGAGAGCCCGCGGTGAGCCAACCAGTCGCAAGCTCCCTTGGTTGTCTCGCCTGTCGAGCTGATCCTCTTGGAGTCGCCCCTCCTACGCACCAATCCCCACGCACACACTAATTAGCATTCATGTTTTAAGCATTTGGCTTACGAAAATCAAGCAAATATATTAATCGTCGTAATGATGATCGGCATCGAGACGACGTCTATGAGGAAGGCGCCTACGATAGGGACGATCAAGAAGGCTTTACGTGACGGGCCGTAGCGTCCCGTAACAGCTGCCATGTTTGCCATTGCGTTTGGTGTCGCACCTAGACTATGACCCGCGAAACCAGCGATCATAACTGCTGCGTCGTAATCCTTACCAAGCAAACGGAACAGGATGAAGATTGCAAACAATATGACGAAGATCACTTGTACAAAGACAATCAGTAACAATGGAAGCGCCAAGTCTGCGATTTCCCACAGCTTGATGCTCATTAACGCCATCGATAGGAATATACCGAGTGATACGTCGCCGATCAAGTTGATGCTCGTCATATGCACCGCGTCTTCTTTCACGCGATCCACAATGTTTCGTACGATAACCGCGACGAACATTGCACCTACGTAGCCAGGCATTACGAAGCCAGTAGCGTTTGAGAAAAGATCTCCTATTAGCGTACCGCCAGCAATACAAAGTGTAATCAATAGAGTCTGTGTTAGGAAGTTGTCGGTATTGATTGGTTTTTCCAATGACTCCACGGAGTATGCTTCTCCATGCTCGACTTCTGTAGATTTCAAATCATGTTTATTGATCAAGTATTTAACGATTGGACCACCGACTAGACCACCTGCTACGAGGCCAAAAGTAGCCGCTGCGATACCAATGGATAGTGCTGAATCAATGCCGAGACTTTCTAATGTTTCACCGTAAGCAGTAGCGCCACCGTGCCCGCCTTCCATGGAGACAGCGCCAGCCATCATACCGATCAACGGATGTAGACCAAATATATAGGACATGGAGACACCTATAACGTTTTGAGCTAGGGCTAAGAAGCCACAAGCTGCCCAGTAGATCAGCAATAATTTTCCGCCAAGACGGATAAGACGAAAACTAGCACCGAGACCGACTGTGGTGAAAAATGTCAGCATGAATAAACTTTGTAGTGATGTGTCCAATGAAAAACTTAGTAAATCGAAGTACTTCAAAATAGTCGCTACAAACGCGAATAGTAAACCACCGACAACAGGGGCAGGGATACAGAACTTCTGTAAAAAGCCGATTTTACGGACTAACACCGTACCCAGTGTGAGGAGGGCTAACGCTAAAAATAGCGTAGTGATTTGATTTAGCTCAATTGTCATGTGATTCGACCTCCCAGCAATGCAAAGATTGCTTCATTTGTTAGATAAGCTCCCAGCTTAACCGTTTGATTAGTATGATCAAGTGACGGATTTATTTCGGAAATGTCGAATGAAAGGGTTTTCTCATGCGATGCAATGGTCTGAATGAAAGAGCGTACAATCAACGGATTCAATCCGAAGGGAGAGGGCGCACTTACACCTGGAGCATATGCAGAGTTCAGGACATCCGAGCACAATGTTAACAAAACAGCGTCCTGTTTTTCAATGAATAACTGTACTTTTTGCAATATCTTGTCTAAAGGACTCGTTATTATCTCTTGTTCCATGACATATGTCACGCCTTTTGCATCGGCTTCTGCAAACAATGCTTCCGTGTTGCCGAACTCCTGTATACCTAGCACAAGGTAGTCAACATGCGGATCAGCATCTAGCATCTGCTTGAACATCGTGCCTGAAGATGGTTGTTCTTCGTAGCTGCGAAGATCGAAATGGGCATCAATATTGATGACACCAAGTTTTGCATCTGGACCAAGAAAGTTTCGAACTCCTGTATAATGACCGTAAGCGGTTTCATGTCCACCGCCTAAAATGACAGGCTTTGTATGATTTTGAAGGCTCTTTTGAACGACTGCCCCTAGTTCGGCTTGCGCTTTTTCTAACTGATCATCTTCACATACTACGGTACCTACATCAATTAGCTGACAGTCGGCCGGTAAGCGCCAAGGTAGTTTTGCTAGTTCGCTTCGGAGTGCATTCGGTCCTTCTGCAGCACCAAGTCTGCCATTATTTCGACGTACGCCTTCTTCAGAAGAAAATCCGATTAGGGTACAAGTTTTGTTGGTAGCGCTTTCTTTTAATTCGGAAAATTGGATGATTTGGTGCACTCGGAATGCAGCTCTGTCGGTCTCGCTATCGGTGCGACCTGACCAGTATTTTTCATTTGATGGGATTAACAATATACTTCACCCTTTCCAACGTGATATTCTTACTATACTGGCTTGTACTTATTAATTCTAATACATGTTTTTCATATATTCATGCATACAGGCTATAAGTGGAGGCGAGATGAATGGAATTGAAGCAATTGCAGTATTTTGTCATGGTGGTGCAGCAATCGAGTTTTTCCGAGGCGGCAAAAAAACTTCATCTAACGCAGCCTTCGCTCAGTAAGACGATCAAGAACTTGGAATTTGAAGTAGGCTTTCAGTTACTTGAACGTACGACCAAACGTGTCCAACTGACAGAATCGGGCAATGTGGTTTACGAGCGTGCATTGAAGATTCTGCATGAAACAGACATTCTACAGCAAGAAATTAAAGAAGTGAAGTGGATAGGTAGTGGAAGTGTAAAAATCGGTATGATTGAATCAGTAAAAAACTGGATTCCTTCTATATTACATGCGTATCGTCAGGAGTTTCCATCCATGCATGTGAAGTTAATTGAGGTATTAGGCCGTGGAGATGTTGAGCGAGCGCTTCGTCAATATGCGGTCCACGTCTGTTTGACAAATCAATTTATAGAGGAATCGGATATCGCAACAATTCCTTTGTATCAAGAGCAATTAGCAGTTGTCATGCATCCTGAACATCGACTGGCTAGCAAGGAATCCATTACGCTAGCTGACCTAGAAGATGAGGCATTCATTGTCACGAGTGTTGGATTGCAAACTAGACAGGATATTTTTGCTGCATTTGCTGAAGAAGGAGTACGAATGAATATATGTTATGAAGTAGAGCGTTTTGAAACGATTGTGGAGCTGGTACGAATGAATATTGGCATCTCAATTATTCCACAAGAATATTTTGCACATGAACCCGATCCAACACTTGTAATTAAAACAACCAATTCGAAGACGCTGACACGTACAGTCTATCTCACGTATTTGAAAAAACGGTATATGCCACCAGCTATTGAGATGTTGGTGAGTAGGATGCAAATGCAGCGTGACTCCTATGTGAAGTGGAAAGAAGGGGGAGGGCTGGGTGAATAAGTTATTATTCGGTGTTTTAGTTGTCATTACGACTGCTTTAATGGGGTCGTCGTTTGCTATTGGAAAAATCGGATTGGAATACTCTTCACCGTTGTTGCTAGTAGCATTACGCTTTACGATTGCAGGAGCGATCATGGCGGTAATTGTGAAAGTAATGAAAAAACCCCATCCTAAAACAGTTGGAGAGTGGAAGTGGCTTGTACTGATCGGTTCTTTGCAGACCGCTGCAGTCATGGGTTGTATTTTTATAGCACTTCGCACCATTACATCAGGTGAAACATCTATTTTAACGTTTACGAACCCATTGCTTGTCGTGGTTCTCGGGACGTTAGTATTGAAGATTCATTACCGCTTGCAACAGTGGATTGGTGTCATTTGCGGATTGTTTGGGGTATTTATTACAATGGGCGGTCATTTGAATTTGAAGATTGGTACGGTATTAGGATTTTTATCTGCAGTAGCATGGGCTTGCGCAACTTTGCTCGTCAAAGTACATGGTCACCGTTTTGATACGTGGGTGATGACAGCATATCAAATGTTATTTGGTGGATTGATCCTATTCGTGGCAAGTTATCTACTTGAAGAACCATTTTTCCTAGCGAATCCATTATCATTGGCAATTTTAGGGTGGCTTGCGATTGCCGCATCTATTGTGCAATTTTCCATTTGGTTTTATTTATTGCAGACAGGAAATCCCGAAAGAACGAGTGCGTTTCTGTTCTTGGCACCGTTCTTTGGGACGTTGTCGGGATGGGTTCTGTTGGATGAGAAGTTGTCTATGTCATTGGTTTTAGGAGGAATGCTCATTAGTTTGGGAATATTCCTCGTGAATTGGCGCAGCAAACGAGAGTTGAGTAGTGACTTATTACCATAGACGGCAATAGGCTTGGAGTTCGCTGAGGAATGCTTGTACTTCCTTCGTGTTGGAATGGGTTCCTGTATAAAGAGTACGTTTGATTGGAGCTACTTTATAATCGAGTACAGTTAGTTCACCTTTTGCAAGTTCGTGTTTGCAACTATGACGCGACAAAATAGCGATGCCTAGTCCACTTAGAACAGCTTGTTTGATGCTTTCTGGCGAGCCCATGATAGTGGGCTGTACTTGTACTCCATATTGTTGAAGCGATTGATCAATTAATGGACGGCTAGGATCTTTCGTGTCAGGCAGGATCCAATGTGTATTTTGCAAATCTAGGATGGATGGGCTTTTTTTATGTGCAAGCGGATGATGAATGGAAGCAAAGAGCAATAGTTCGTCTTGCATAAATGCTTTAGACGTTGGTAAATTGTCTAGTTCACTACAACCGATATCGGCTTTCTTGCTTTTTAGTAATTGCATAATTTCAGAGGAAGGTGCGGTCGTCAGTTCCAGTCGCATGTCGGGATATTTTGCGTGTAGCCGAGTAAGGACGTCCGGTAAAATGGCTTGTGAAATAACCGGCGAAGCGGCAATACGTAAGATTCCTTTACGTGCCGTTGATTGCGTTAAATCTACATTTGTACGATCAGTCAAATCAATCATCTCCCATGTGCGTTTATATAGTAATCATCCTGCGGGTTTCACGATATCCAATAAAAGGGCTAATTTTGTATGAAAAAATAGCCTTGCATTATTCTGCAAGGCATCGAGCGTACAATTATTGAACTGTGTAATTTTTGTGTGCGACGACAGTCATGTTGGAAGCTGCTCCAATGTTTTCCGCGTCTTCTTCAGAAATTTTCACAATGACGGAGTTTTCGAGAATCTTGTGTATAGTTCCGGAAACTTCATGTTCATTACGGTTGAAAGATATGACTTCGTCTACATACCGTGATGCTACAAAATCAGAAACTGGACGATCTTTTCGTGGGAATGCCAATCGAATCAACTCCTTCAGTAGTATGGATTCTAGTTTGTCGTAATTTGTCATGAAAATCAGACAAAAAGTACATACAATAGCTTACTAGAACTAGTATAACACATTTTGAGAAATTATTCATCATACTAGAATTATGTCGAATGGGCAAGTTTTGCGTAGAATCATTTCTTGAATGTGACTAGTTCCACTGCCAAAGGTAGAGAGTATGGATTACGTGCAAATCAATTCGTTGACATTATACCTCCGGGGGTATAATATAAAATTAACAGTAAGGAGGTCGAGCGATATGGAATACGATGATAAAGTCAAAAATCGGTTAAAGCGTCTAGAGGGTCAAATCAAAGGTGTCTTGCGTATGATGGAAGAAGGCAAGGACTGTAAAGAAGTAATTACGCAATTATCAGCCAGTCGTTCTGCTATTGATCGTACAATTGGCGTAATTGTCAGTTCGAATTTGATTGCCTGTATAGAGAATCTAGATGAAGCAGATGAACGCACGCATGAATCCATCATTAATGAAGCGGTGGATCTTCTAGTAAAGAGTCGATAAGCAACATCGCTTGACTCTTTTTTTTACAACGTATAATATACCCCTATAGGTATTTAATAAAGTGATTTTAAAATAGAAGGGAACGAGAACATGACGGAGCAAAAGAAAACGACGATCGTATTATTTAGTGGAGATTATGATAAAGCGATGGCGGCTTATATTATCGCGAACGGCGCAGCGGCGTATGATCATGAGGTAACCATTTTTCATACATTCTGGGGATTGAACGCCTTGCGAAAAGATGAACCTATTAAAAATACTAAAAATTTTATTGAAAAGGTGTTTGGGAAAATGATGCCACGTGGAGCGGATAAACTGGGATTATCTCAAATGAACTTTGCAGGAATGGGTCCAAAGATGATTAAGCACGTGATGAAAAAGCATAACGCGATGACATTACCACAACTAATCGATATGGCAGTGGAGCAAGACGTGAAGTTGATCGCATGTACGATGACAATGGATTTACTAGGCCTAGGTGAGAAAGAACTCTTGGAAGAAGTTGAGTATGGCGGTGTAGCGGCTTACTTAGGAGAAGCACAAGACGGTCACGTGAACTTATTTATTTAATTTTTTTGCGAAAATAAATACCCTAGGGTGTATAGGAGGAATACAATGATTCAGTCAGATAACGTGTTGGATGCAAAAGGTCTTGCCTGTCCGATGCCCATTGTGAAGACAAGAAAGATGATGAAAGATATGGAAGATGGTCAAGTGCTCGAAGTACAATCTACAGATTCAGGTACAACAGCAGATTTGCAGGCATGGACGGAAAGTGTGGGACATCAATACGTTGGTCATGTGAAGGAGGCAGATGTCTGGCGCCACTTCGTACGAAAATCGGGCCAGGAAGATCAGTCACAAAAAGAATATCCGGTTACAGTTGACAACAGCCAGTTGATGGACCGACTGCAACAACCTGACGCGGTGTTACTAGATGTCCGGGAAGAAGCCGAATATGCATTTGCTCATATTCCCGGCGCCCTATCTATACCGCTTGGTCAGTTGGAGGAACGTATGGCGTACTGGGATAAGGACAAGAAGTTTTACGTTGTATGCCGAACAGGCAACCGCAGTGATATGGCGTGTCAAAAACTAGTCGCAAATGGATTTGAAAGTGTCACGAATGTCATTCCTGGCATGTCGGAGTGGAATGGCGAGACGGAAAATACAGTAGGGGGTATTAATCAATGAGAATCATTCAATCAAGTGAAGTAGCAAAGAGTGTAATTACGAAAGAATCATTATTTATTTTAGATGTACGAAATACAGATGCATTCGAGGATTGGAAAATCGAAGGAGAGCGAGTACGCCATTTAAACGTGCCATACTTTGATTTATTGGATGGCATTGAAGAAATTGAAGATCAATTGCCAAAAGATGAAGAAATCTTGGTTGTCTGTGCAAAAGAAGGTTCGTCCATCATGGTGGCGGAAATTCTTGAAGAAGCAGGTTTCTCAGTAGGTTATCTTTCAGGTGGAATGAAAGCATGGAGCGAGTATCTTGAGCCTGTAAAAATTGCCGATTTGAAATCGGGCGGCGAGCTATATCAATTCGTTCGTCTTGGTAAAGGATGTCTTTCCTACATGGTCATGTCGGGTGGAGAAGCAGCAATCATTGATGCTACACGTATGACAAATGTGTTCACGGACTTTGCTGAGCAACGCGGTGTGAAGATTACAAACGTATTCGATACTCACTTGCATGCGGATCATATTTCAGGTGGTCGGCAGATCGCAAAAACTACGGGTGCAACGTATTGGCTGCCACCGAAAGATGCCGAAGAGGTAGTATTTGAATATGCTGCATTAGAAGGCGATATGTCCATTCAGATAGGTGATACGAGAATCGATATTCAAGCGCTTTATTCGCCAGGACACACCATTGGTTCGACTTCATTTATCGTAGACGACAGTTATTTGATGACAGGTGATATTTTGTTCATTGATTCGATTGGACGTCCTGATTTAGCAGGTTTAGCAGAAGATTGGGTAGGCGACTTGCGTGAGTCATTGTATAGCCGCTATAAAGAATTGTCGAAGGATTTAACTGTCTTACCAGCTCACTTCATGATTATAGACGAGTTGAATGAAGACGGTAGCGTGTCGGAGAAGCTCGGCGTATTGTATGAGCAAAATCACGGCTTGAACATTGAGGATGAAAAAGAGTTTAGAGAGTTAGTCACGGGGAACTTGCCTCCACAGCCTAACGCGTATCAGGAAATCCGCGAGACGAACATGGGGAAAATCCAGCCTGACGAGGAAACGCAACGCGAGATGGAGATTGGCCCGAATCGCTGTGCGGTACGGTAAATAGGTATTTTAATTTATATAAAAAAACTAAAGGAGAAGATATATATGAATACAACAACATTTTTAGATGCAAAAGGCCTGGCATGTCCAATGCCAATCGTACGGGCAAAGAAAGCAATGAAGGATATGCAAACAGGAGAAGTTCTTGAGATTCATACGACAGATAAAGGATCAGTATCCGACCTGACAGCATGGGCTGCTTCTGGCAATCATGAAATAAAAGAGCAGCAACAAGAGTCTGATGTCTTTAAATTCTGGATCCAAAAAGGTTAAACTAAGGATAGAGGGAATGGCTGTCTCCCTCTTAAGTCGGGAAGAAGGGAGGACATCATGACAATTCCATTTATTATCACAATCTTCCTCATTGGATTCGTCGGCTCATTCCTTTCCGGTATGATTGGAATCGGTGGCGCAATTGTCAAATATCCAATGTTGCTATTTATTCCTGCATTACTTGGTTTTGCTGCATTTACACCACATGAAGTAGCCGGAATTACTGCAATGGAAGTTTTCTTTGCATCACTTTCAGGCGTTATAGCGTATAGAAAGAGTAATCTGATCTTGAAGCCACTCGTTCTTTATATGGGAATCAGTGTATTAGTCGGCAGTGTACTTGGCGGTGCTGGGTCTAGTATGCTTTCAGAAGCTACCGTCAACGTAATCTACGGTATTCTAGCCGTCATGGCGGCTATTATGATGTTTATACCAAAAAAAGGACTCGACAATCAGCCGATCGATGAGATTACATTCAATCGCTTCATTGCTTCAAGTGCAGCCTTTATCGTCGGCTTGGCGGCTGGAATCGTCGGAGCTGGCGGCGCATTTATCGTGGTACCGATTATGCTCGTGATACTAAAAATCCCCACACGCGTCACGATTGCTACTTCCCTAGCAATTACGCTGTTGTCATCGGTGGGCTCGGCATCAGGCAAGCTCTTAACAGGCCAAGTACCCTATGGACCAGCTGTTGTTCTGATTATCGCTAGCATCATTGCCGCTCCGATCGGTGTAAAAGTGAGCCGGAAAGTAAACACCAAAGTACTACAAAGCATTCTAGCCGTACTCATCATGGCTTCCGCTGTGAAAATATGGTGGGACATATTCTAACCAATCAAAATCGCCAGCACATCGTTCAATGAACTTGTGCTGGCGGTTTTTTTGGTGAAGTCATAAGTGGAACATCATTAAACGCACTTCGCCTCTTGCAGGTAGCTCCCGTTTAGTAAATGTGTAAGTCATTATAAGTCAAAATAATCAAGGACGTAAACTAGTTGATCGTAAGTGGAAGGCGGCGAGTGCAAAAGCCGTTCTTCGTTACGGCTCTTCCCGCAGGATCAGCGTGCGCCTTGAGATCCCGCAGAAGCGAAGCGCACGAGGAAGTTCAAGCCACGCCCTCGGGAAAGCGTCCGCCTGGAACGTCGATCAACGGTGCTTTCACGTTTATTACTTTCATTGCAAGGTATTAAAATTAATATTGACTTCAAAACATTCAATTAAATTACCTTGCAATAGACTAGGAATAGCCGTATACTATTTTTCAACGATGGAAAACGAATAGACATACTCTTATCAAGAGAGGCGGAGGGATTAGGCCCTGTGATGCCCGGCAACCGGCGAAAGCAAAGGTGCTACTTCCTACAAACTTTCAATAGTTTGGAAGATAAGGGAGGAATGAGCGAAAGCAGAGCCCTCTTCTTATTATGGAAGATGGCTTTTTCTGTACTTAGCGAACCGTCCTCTTATGCTTTTCTTGTCTAGTTCTAGGAGGAAGTTGTCCGAGGAGTTTCGGTGTTCCATCAATACATAAAAAAGGGGAATGGTTATGACGAATTTACAGCCAGAAACGATATTATTACACGGAGGGCAAAAGCCGGATCCAGAAACAGGCTCACGTGCCTTACCGATTCATCGTACGACTTCTTATGTATTCAGAGACACGGAGCACGCACAAAACTTATTTGCCTTGAAAGAAGCCGGCAATATTTATACAAGAATTACGAACCCGACAGTAGCTGTCTTTGAAGAGCGTGTCGCGCAGTTAGAAGGTGGAACAGCTGCAGTGGCATTGTCTTCTGGAATGGCGGCGATTGCTTTTTCTATTATGAACATCGCTGAAGCGGGCGATGAAATCGTTGCAGCCAGCAATCTCTACGGTGGCACATATAACTTATTCGCCGTGACATTACCACGCTATGGCATCAACGTGAAGTTTGTTGACGCGTCCGATCCAAAGAACTTTGAAGCAGCTATTACGGATAAAACGAAAGCATTGTTTGCAGAAACAATCGGTAACCCGAGTTTGCAAGTTCTTGACGTGGAAGCTGTTGCGAACATCGCACATGACAATGGAATTCCATTGCTAGTAGATAATACATTCCCGTCTCCTTATGGATCAAATCCTATCGAGTACGGTGCAGATGTAGTGATCCACTCAGCGACGAAATGGATTGGCGGACACGGTACGACCATCGGTGGTGTAGCCGTGGATGCAGGGAGATTCGATTGGACGCAAGGGAGATTCCCAGGCTTTACAGAGCCGGACGAATCCTATCATGGCTTACGTTACGGAATCGATACAGCCGCTGCAGCTTTTGCAACGAAACTGCGCGTACAATTGTTGAGAGACTTCGGCCCTTGTCTATCACCGGATAGTGCATTCAACTTGTTACAAGGTTTGGAAACCCTTCATTTACGCGTACCACGCCACAATGAAAATGCACAAAAAGTCGCGGCATTCTTGCAAGAACACCCAGCAGTAGAATGGGTGACCTATACTGGCCTAGAAGATCATCCAACAGCGGAACTAGCAAATAAATATTTGAAAAACGGCTATGGTTCAATTATCGTATTCGGTATCAAAGGTGGACGCGATGCAGGAAGACAAGTAATCGACAATGTAGAAATTTGGTCTCACGTTGCGAATGTGGGGGATGCAAAGTCATTAATCATTCATCCGGCATCCACAACTCATCAGCAGTTGTCTGTGGAAGATTTGAAAGACTCTGGCGTTAGCGAAGAACTAATCCGCTTATCTGTAGGGTTGGAGTCTGCAGAGGATATTATTGCAGATTTGAAACAAGCCATCGAAAAAGTGGCAAACCAATATATATAAAGAACACCGTCGCATTTGCGACGGTGTTCTTTTCTTTACTATCGTTGTATTCGATTTTTCTCGTCTTTAAGTGATTTGAACAGCGAAACGACCATCATAATGAGTATGATTGAGAATGGCAAAGCGGCAATAATGATGACGTTTTGCAGTGCATCCAATCCTCCAACATATAATAGAATAATGGCGATGGCAGATTGAATGACACCCCATATCACTTTCAAATTATTCGGTGGAGTCAATGAACCGTATGACGACTGCATGCCGAGTACAAATGTAGCCGAATCTGCTGATGTGATAAAGAACGATGTAATCAATAAGATTGCAATGATCGATATGATGAATGATAAAGGTAACTCGCTGAACATTTCAAAGATCGTCAATTCAGTTGCACTCGCAGCCAAGTCGATAATGCCAGCTTTTTGCGTTTCGATTGCTGTCGTCCCAAATGCTGTGAACCAGATCATACTGAGCACAGTAGGAACAACTAGTACGCCAATCATAAACTCGCGAATCGTTCTACCTTTTGATACGCGGGCAATGAACATCCCGACAAATGGTGCCCAAGCTATCCACCAAGACCAGTAGAATAGAGTCCACCCATTGAGCCAAGCACGATTTTCCGGGGTAAGTGGTGCGGTTCGGAAACTCATACGAATGAGATTCTCCAAATAGCCACCGATGGAATCAGTGAACATGTTGAAAATCAATAATGTGGGTCCGAGCGCAATAATGAAAACTAACAATGCCAATGCCAAAACCATATTGGCATTAGATAAAATTTTAATCCCTTTACCAAGTCCACTCCATGCGGATGCAAGGAATAATACCGTTACCACTGCAATGATAAAGAACTGGGACCAGAAGCCGATTGATATACCAAATAAGTAGTTGAGTCCGGCGTTGATTTGGACAGCTCCAAATCCAAGTGATGTCGCCACACCGAAAACAGTGGCAAAAATAGCGAAGACGTCAATGACTGTCCCGAGCTTTCCGTCTACGCGATCACCAAAAATTGGACGAAGTGTAACGGAGATTAATCCGGGTTGTCTTTTGCGGAACTGGAAATATGCCAATACTAAAGCGGTCATGCCATATACAGACCAAGCATGGAAACCCCAGTGGAAGAAGGTCGACTGCATTGCTTCTTTATAAGCAGCTTTTGTTTCAGGAGCCTCTGTTGCAGGACTTACTGCGTAATGCGAAAGAGGTTCGGCCGCACCGTAGAACACGAGTCCAATTCCCATACCAGCGGAAAATAGCATCGCCAGCCAGGAAAACATGGAAAACTGCGGTCTGTCATTATCCTTTCCTAATCGGATTTTACCGGTTGGACTGAATATCAAGTATACCGAAATGAAGAATAACATGGAGACGGTTAGTAAGTAATACCAGCCGAATGAATCCGAAATATAGACTTGGATAGTGGATGTGATTTCTTCAAAGTGCTTGGGGGCAATGACGCCGTATCCCACAGCCAATATGACAGCCGCTAATGTAATGTAAAATGTTGTAGATATTTTTTTCATAGGTCCTCCTATTTAGAATGTAGTCTGAGAAAAGAGCATAGTACATAACCGAAACAATAAAATAAAATTGCATATATACAGTTGATAGTACCCGTTTAACCGCCCAGATA
Organism: Sporosarcina sp. P7; assembly: GCF_002743425.1. Classification (NCBI taxonomy): domain Bacteria; kingdom Bacillati; phylum Bacillota; class Bacilli; order Caryophanales; family Caryophanaceae; genus Sporosarcina; species Sporosarcina sp. P7. Next base: position 94,731 of record NZ_PDZF01000003.1, read on the forward strand.
AACGTTAAATAAACGACAGTCTATTGCCAAATGCATCACAAATACAAATAAAATTGACGAAAAAATTTGCTTCTCGTCGTATATGTAAGTTGTTTCCGTAGTACCATTCATGTGCTTGCTCAAAAAAGTCGCCTTGCGCTTGTGACAGTATACATGAAACGCATGGGTGATTTCTACCTTAACAAACAATCTCCTTTCACACAACAGGAACAGTGGCCATGTTATACTATTGAAACAAAGGTAATGAGGAGGAAATTTTCATGCAATATTCACAGCCTAAGATGCTTCAGCTCGTAAAGCGTAGCCCAGAGCTAAACAGAAAATTGAAAGCGATTATGAAAGAGCATGAGCTAGAGAAAAGCTTTGCATTGAAAGCACTTTATCATGCAGAAGTTAAAGACGGCGGAGTCTATCAGCGGGATTATCAGGAGCTGTAAGTAGACGCACGCGTATATAGCGGGCGTTGTACTAGATATTATTCACAAAAAGACCGATGAGAGATTCTTTTCATCGGCTCTTTACACTTCGGGTTGCTGTATGAGTAGCCACGTTAACTGATGTACATAATACAAAAAAGAGCAGCCAGAATTGGCTGCTCTTTTTTGTGATGAATGAAAAGCGAATGATTATATTCGATCACGATGCTTTCTCCTTTAAAAATCATGAAGGATTAAACGGTTGATTACCGTCCGTCTGCTTGTTCTTCTTCGAGTTCGCATTTTTATTCTTAGCCGCATCGTTCTGTCCAATGACATCAAAATCGTCAGGACTCAAATCATATCCAAAACCATATTCCTCGCGCATGTTCTCATTTTTCTTCTTATTGTTCTTTTTGTTAGACATGTTCGTCACCTCCATTATAGAAGTGTGGCATTCTTATTGGAGATTATACATCTGCTAGGAGCGGTTGTGACGTTGTATAGAGCGGTTGAAGCGATATAAATGAACGCAAAAGAATTCATTCGAAACGATCTTAAGATTTTCTTCATATTTATCCTCAGTCTTTGTTAAGAGTGGGGTGGTAGAATGAAGGTATTAGTGAGACGGGGTGACGTACATGGCAGAGTTTACAGTGCTTGTAGCAGATGACGATAAAGAAATTCGTGAGGGAATTGAGATTTATTTGAAAAATGAAGGATATCGTGTACTGAAAGCGAAAGATGGGCAAGAAGCGTTGGAGTTGCTTTCGTTGAATGAAATCCATTTATTGATTTTAGATATTATGATGCCGAATATGGATGGCATCACGGCAACGTTCAAGATACGAGAAGCGCAGAATATCCCGATTATTATGTTGAGTGCGAAAGCGGAAGACTCGGATAAAATCCACGGGTTATCAATAGGTGCAGATGATTATGTCACAAAGCCATTCCATCCGCTTGAATTGATGGCTCGTGTGAAATCGCAACTTCGCCGGTATGTACAGTTAGGGACGTATGAAGGACAAAAAGTCATTGAAGTGAACGGACTGGTCCTGAACGAAGAGGAGAAGGAGCTGACGGTGGACGGGACACCTGTTCGGCTGACTCCGATTGAATTCAAAATTACGGAACTACTGATGAAACACCCAGGACGCGTATTTTCAATTAATGAAATATATGAACGTGTGTGGAATGAGCAAGCGTATAATGCAGAAAATATCGTAGCGGTGCATATCCGAAAGATTCGGGAGAAAATCGAAGCGGATCCTAAAAATCCGCGGTATGTGAAGGTGGTGTGGGGCGTTGGCTATAAGATCGAAAAATAGAAATGGCTTGGTTGGGTCACTCATAGCGATTACGTTAGCTCTAGGAAGCCTAATGTACTGCGCCTCATTTACGGTTGATCTTTTCCTCGACGGATGGGAACGATTAAACCTGGCAGCCCATTACTTTGGACGAATTATTAGAGGAGGAACCGTGTGATGAACAAAAATATAAAATTGGCTATCTGGTCTGCACTCGTGACACTAGTATTGATCGCATTGCCGTCCATCATTCATTATGCACCGCAGCTTGTTGGCAAATCATTTACCGATCAAGAAGACTTTACCTATAGAATGGAACAAGTATACGATAATTTGTCGGCTACTGTACTCAATCCAATCGACTTGAAAAAAGCGGAGAAGGAATTAACGGTTTCACAGGATGAAATTGAAGAATACCGACAGCGATACGGTACACTTTCTGAACAGCTTGATACTATCCAGCAACAATATACAGAACGAATTGCGGAAGCGAAAAGCGAGAAAAATGAAACGTTGCTATTGGCTCTAGTTAAAGAGCGAAATACGAAACTAGAAGAGATCCAAAAGAATTTTGATAGCGATAGTTATGTAGAAGACAAAATCCGTTCGGAAAAGGTAAAAGCTTTAGCTAGTCAAATTAGGGAGATAGAAAATAATCGAGAAATGAATATTCCCATTTCCTATGATCTCGTGAATGTTGAAACGGGTGAGCGATTTACGCGTGGAGATGTCGAGGTTACGTCACTCTTCCAACAACAATTTACTGAAGCAACAGGATATTTCAGAGCGAACTCAGCTGTGTATGACAATGGCTACTCTGATTATTCAATGGAACAAGGGTCGACGTTCACAGATGACAATGCGTTGGAAATTAGTAATCCCGCGCAATATTTCAAAGGAACAGTGATTATTCCATCAGATGCTACAGTGTCGGGGCAATTGGCTAAGGAAAACGATCAATTCATCCGTGGAAAATATATGATGTATGCCTTGTGGGTTCTCGGTGTGCTAGCGCTCGTGGCATTGTGTACAGTGATGAAGTTTCAGAAAGAATGGGTGCGGCATTCAAGATTGGCCGCAACGTATTCACGCTGGAAAATAGATGTGAAAGTAGTTCTTTTGCTACTGACCGCATTTATTCTGGCTCTTTATTTCGAATCGACTATATTCAATATCTTTAATCAGTTTATGTACCTAAACCTGGGAATTATTAGTAATGCGGCGGTCAGTTTCTTGCTGATTGGCGTACTATTTACCGCATTATTGGCGTTTCAGGCTGTTCATGTATTTATGCTATACCGCGAGCCTGGGCGGCTGATGAAAGATTGGCATGAAAGCTTCACGATGCAATTTGTTAAAGATAGTAGAGACACATTCAACAATCGTACGATGGGTGTACAGTTCTCGTTGGTACTGATGATCTTTTTCCTTGCCGGCGTAGGCTTGGTTGGGGGAGTTATGCACCCATCGCTTTTGATCATTTATGTTTTCTGTGTATTGTTTGTCGCACTACCGGCATTATTCATTTTCGTGAAAAAAGCAGCCTATTTGAATCGTATAGTGGCAGCAACGAATGATATGGCGGCGGGTCATCTGACGCAGGCGATACCGGTCAAAGGTACATCGCAGCTTGCGAAGCATGCAGCGAATTTGAATAATCTCCGTGAAGGTGTTCGCGTATCGATCAATGAACAAGCGAAAAGTGAGCGGTTAAAAACGGAGTTAATCACAAATGTCAGCCATGATTTGCGGACACCGCTTACTTCTATTATAACGTATACGGATTTACTGAAAGATGAGACGTTAACTGCAGAAGAACGTGCAAAATACATTGGCATTCTAGATCAGAAGTCACAGCGCTTGAAAACACTTATAGAAGATTTATTCGAAGTATCCAAAATGGCAAGCGGTAATGTAGAAATGGTGAAGCAACGTGTAGATTTGAATCAGCTGATCCAACAAGCGTTGGCAGAGCATGCGGAAGAATTCGTTGAGCAAAATTTGCATATTCGAACTACTTTACCTGAAGAAACCGTCTTTGCGATGGTAGACGGACAAAAGTGGTGGAGAGTACTTGATAATCTGTTCATCAATATATGGAAGTACTCGTTGCCAGGTACGAGGGTGTATGTCAATCTTCAACAAGTGGGATCGAATGCGCGTATCGTGTTGAAAAACGTTGCACAATATGAACTTGGTGACACGACAGATGAATTATTCGAACGCTTTAAGCGGGGAGACACGTCTAGGCAAACGGAAGGTTCGGGTTTAGGATTGGCTATTGCTCAATCTATCGTTGAACTACATGGCGGCCGTATGGAAGTGGAGGTCGATGGGGATTTATTTAAAGTGACGATTGATGTCATCGGGGGGTAAATTGGCCCGGAGTGAGGTGGGATAAAACTCCCATCTTACTCCTTTTTTGAAATGTTAAGAGGAATCAGTTTAGTTTATGGCGAATAAGGGTATGTATAGAGAGTGCGGTCTATTGATTAGGGGCAGCATGAAAGGGAGGAATGGTTATATGACAATCGTTGACGGAAAGTATCCAAACAAAAAAGATCTTACGCCGAGAGTGGAAAAGATCGATGAGGAGAAGTGTGCGGTAGAAGGCGTAGTGGTACCAGATGAACTACCTCTTGCCGATCCAGCAGATTCTGATTCAAGTGTAACATTTAGAGAAAATGCACAGGATGAAACGGGAGAACATAAACCTTCCGCTTATAGTCAAAATAAATCCCCAAGCCAAAACTATCATGATCTGACACCCGGTGAAAGATTCCCGTATGGAGATCAGGAAGAATATAATCGTAAATACAACCATGAAGCGCATGACCAGTGGAATGAGCATAAGAATATTAAAAAGCAAGAAGAGAATCCGTCATAATGTCAGCCTGCCTAAGTGCAAGGCTGTTTTTAGATTACAAGAGAGGGTGGAATGAATGGGTGCTTTACAACAATTCTCCATGGCGAGAGGTTATACATTAAGTCTTTGTAAACGGACGGACGAATCCGCGTGGGACGTCCAACCTAAAGGTTTTTCAAATACAGTACGGTGGAATGTAGGACATATCTATTCATTGACTGAAGACTTTCTTCACCGCGCAATGAATGACTATCCAGTCGATAAATTAGAATGGGCAGAATTCTTCGCAACGGGAACGAGTCCATCTACTTGGCAGAGTAGCGCTCCAACTGAAGAGGAATTGATCGCAGCGATGAAAGACCAAGGTAAGCGTATTTCGAAACTAACTGAACAACAGCTGACGCATCGATTAAGTACACCGCTTTCTATTGGTACGTTTATTACGATGGAAACTGTCGATGAAGTTCTGCAGTTTCTTACTTGGCATGAAGGTTTGCATGCCGGTGTGATTGATGGGCTACTTAGAGCAAATAAATAATATCCGATATTGCCGTTTGAGAGATCATAAATGATTTCTCGAACGGCTTTTTTGTGTGATTGGCTTCCGTTGGTAAGGGAGTAAGCCTTTTAGATTTTTATACTGAAGAACACAGATCAACGGCACCCCCTAAGTCGAGATTTACTCACACTCAGCCTTAAGTCTGAGTCAGAAATCCGCTATGGGACCGTCGGAGAAATCAAGGATTCATTATAAACTAAGGATACAAATGAAGGGAGGACATCAACATGAAGACACTTGGATTAGTTTTACTAGGCATTGTGGCGGGTTTGGCATTTGTGCTAAACGTAGGTCCAATCATTGCTTTAGCCATTACAGGAGCAATCGCGCTTGTCAGTTATCACTACTGGAGAAAGAGCCAGTCGATGTTCGCGAAAGTATTCTGGATGTCGATTTTGATTATCAGTGTAATTGGTTCAATTTCTAATATTGGTGCATTCATCGGGATCATCGCATTGATTGGAGTCTATTACGTTTACCGCAAATGGAAAGATCGCAAGGCAAACCCGAACGTTCTATCCAATGACCCGTTCACAAACTTTGAACGTCAATGGAATGAACTGACAAAATAAAAGGAGAGATGTAATATGAACGCATTTTGGCATAAACTGAAATATACGCTACAAGAAGATTTGAATAGTTTAATGGATAAGTCGCAAAAGAAAGAAAATCCGCTAGAATTACTAAATCAGTATTTCGTAGAAGCACAAAAGCAAACAGCGGAAATCGGAAAGTTGCTTGAACGCCAAGGAAGACTGAAGGAAGAATTGGAAGCCGAACGTCAAGACGCGAATTCGATGGCGATAAAACGTCGTCGTCAACTGGAACTTGCTGAAATGACAGGAGATGCAGAGTTGATTGCGTTCGCACAACAAGAAGTAGAAGCGTATGAAGGACGAGTTGCCCGTCTGTCTGCGAGCATCCAAGACGCTACGCAAGAATTGCTGTCATTGGAACGGGAATTTGAAGAAATGAAGCATCGTGTGAAAGATATGCGTGTTCGCCAGTTGCAATTGATGGGCAAAGAGAACGTGACGCGCGCGCAGGAAAAGATGAATCGATTCGTCAAGCCAGATAGTTCATTTTCAACACTAGATGACTTGCATTCGTACATCGAAAATCTTGGCGGTGAAACAAGAACGACACAATCACATTCGTCAATGGAGCAACGTTTGGATTCATTAGAGAAATCTAACGCAAAATCTCAAGATATTGTGTAAACTATAAGAGGAAGCATTACGCTTCCTCTATCGAGAAGGGAGAGAATGAAATGGCTAAGAGGGATTCTACTAAAGTTTCAGTATATGTACTTGCGCTTTTGACGATTGCTTTCGTCGAATCCATGGTGTTTTCAAATGGTAATTTCATCTTCCTCCTTCTCGGTTGGGGATTCCTCGATTATGGCTATCGAAAACGTGGAAAATGGACAGCGATCACAGGTATTGTCTTTATAGTGATTGCGCTTCTGACATTATGGAGTGTACGTCTGCTGATTTTAGCCATTGTTTTGTATATTATCATGAAATTATGGAAAGGCACGCCGGCCAGTGAAGTCTTTGGCGATTTGCAAAAGCCTCGTGTTAGACGATCGCAAGGTATGTGGAGGAACCGCTTGTTTTCGGTCCAATCCACTCCATTCTCGACGTATGAGTGGGAAGATATTCATATGCAAGGGTTTTTCGGTGATGTGCATGTCGATGTGACGGATACGGTATTGCCTAAAGGGGCTTCCTTTATTTCGGTTCGGCAAATCTTCGGTAAAGTGCGTATTGAACTGCCGTACGATATTCCGGTACGCATTCATTATGCCACGTTATATGGTGAAGCGAATTTGTTAGGCAACGTTCCACAGCAACTATTTAATGAAACTATACAAGAACATGACGGCTATGAAACGAAACGGCCGAATGATCCCGAGTTGATTATTTCAGTATTTACGTGGATCGGTGACGTGGAGGTGCGTAGAAAATGAAGGCAATCATTGGTCGCACCATTCTCTTGACGCTGATGTTTAGTTCGATCGTCGCGGTCTTCTTCTATTTGTTCATTGATGTATCTATCGCTGACTATCAGAGGTTGCTACTCGATACAGAAGCTGCGGATATGCCGTTGTTGGCCTGGTTGTTCACGACGATTTTCGTCATAAGTTTAGGAATCGCAAGCTGGATCAGCCTAAACAGTAGGATGAAAGAGAATATCATTATTGGAAAACTACAGGATTTGTATGCTAAACAAGAGTTTACGGGCTCGAATAAAATGAAAAAACAAACGAATCGTTCTATTAAACAGTTATATGAAGTACTTGAAGCACAGCGAAACAGTTTGCGTAAGATTACGGATGAGCGTGTCGAGACACAAGATCAAATCATTCAAGAACGTATTATAGAAGAACGTCAAAGATTAGCAAGGGAGCTGCATGACTCTGTCTCCCAACAATTGTTCGCAGCCTCAATGCTATTATCAGCGCTAGCGGAACAAGCGGAAGAAGGACCACTCCGCAAGCCGTTACTGCAAGTGGAACGAATGGTTCAGCAGGCACAATTAGAAATGCGGGCATTGCTTCTCCATTTACGTCCCGCTGCACTGCATAATCAGACGCTTGCCGAAGGTCTCGAAGAATTATTGAGTGAATTACAGGAAAAAGTGACATTCGATATTACACATCGTTTAGAAGATATCGTGCTATCCAAAGGTGCGGAAGATCATTTATTCCGGATTGCACAAGAAACGTTATCGAATACACTTCGCCATGCAAAGGCAACGGAAGTAGAAATATTATTAATCGAACGGGATGGATTGGCGATTTTACGTGTGCAAGACAATGGCGTTGGATTTAAGCAGGACGCAGGGAAAGGCGGATCGTATGGTCTGCAGAATGTGAAAGAACGGGCGATTGAGATTGGCGGTAGTTGTAAGATTGTCTCGGTACCGTCTCAAGGAACGATCGTAGAAGTGAAATTACCGATTTTGAAAGGGGAGCTGGCGGATGATTCGAGTGCTGTTGGTAGATGATCATGAAATGGTGCGCATTGGCGTATCGACGTATTTGCAGATGCAACCGGATATTGAAGTAATTGCGGAGGCTGAAAATGGTCAGGTAGGCGTCGTAAAAGCACTGGATTTACGTCCGGATATTATTCTGATGGACATGGTCATGCCTGTGATGAATGGCGCTGAGGCGACAGCTGAGATTATCGCCAAGTGGCCGGAAGCGAAGGTAATTATCGTCACGAGCTTCCTCGATGATGATAAATTATACCCTGCACTTGAAGCAGGAGCTGTCAGTTATATTTTGAAAACATCCAATGCGAAGCGTGTGGCGGATGCGATTAGAGATACTATGCAGGGACAAACCGTGCTTGAGCCTGAAGTGACATCTAAAATGATGACGAAAATGCGCAGTGGCAAGACGCATGCCTTGCATGAAGACTTAACCGATCGCGAGCTCGAAGTCTTATTATTATTGGCTAAAGGTAAATCTAATCAGGAAATTGCGGATGAACTATTCATTGCGTTGAAAACTGTAAAAACTCACGTCAGTAATCTATTATCCAAATTAGAAGTCCAAGACCGCACTCAAGCGGTTATTTATGCGTTTCAAAATAAATTAACGGATTACTAGTCTACAAGTATAAGCCGCAGCATATCAATAGATAGACGGTAAAACTGTGGATAAGCAACTACTTTAGTTAGAATAGTCTGAAGTTATGCACTTCTCCACAATCTATCCACGTACTATGTGCATAAGTATTCAGTTATATGTGAAAATAAAATGTATGCACATGTGGATAAAAATATTCTGGCGGAAACTTATCCACTGTTTGTTACGTCATGGTAGACTGGATAAAAGAAAATAGAATAGCAGAAGGGGAGCCTTCGCGGAAAGAGAGTTATATGGAATTATTTGATTTAATTAAAGCGCTAATTTTAGGATTCGTAGAAGGAATGACGGAATTCGCACCCGTTTCTTCGACAGGTCATTTGATTATTGTCGATGATATGTGGTTGAAGACAGAAGAATTCCTTGGGAAATATCCTGCCATTACATTTAAGATCGTGATTCAACTCGGTTCAATTTTAGCTGTTGTCGTAGTATTTTGGAAACGGTTATTTAGTTTGGTCGGTTTGTATAATGTAGATAGCGGAGTCAAGATGAGCGAGCGTTTCAATTTATTACACGTAATCGTGGGGATGTTACCTGCTGTTATTTTGGGCTTTGCATTTAAAGATTTGATTGATGATTATTTATTCGGCGTGGAAACCGTTATTTTTGCGTTAGTTGCAGGGGCGGTGCTGATGATTGCTGCGGATAAGTTTGGGCCGAAAAATCCACGTGTACAGACCCTGGATCAAATTACATATAAACAGGCGTTTACAGTTGGACTGGTTCAGTGTTTGTCGTTGTGGCCTGGATTTTCACGATCGGGTGCGACGATTTCCGGTGGTGTATTGTTCGGGATGAATCACCGGACGGCTGCTGATTTTACGTTCATCATGGCGGTCCCGATTATGATGGGTGCGAGTCTGGTGTCGGTGTTGAAGAACTGGGAGTATATGTCGATGGATGACTTAGGATTCTACGTGGTAGGTTTCTTGAGTGCATTTGTGTTTGCGCTGATTTCTATTCGTTTCTTCTTGACGTTGATTTCGAAAGTCAAGTTGATGCCATTTGCGATTTATCGTCTCGTGTTGGCAGCAATCTTGGCCGTGATTGTGTTTTTATAAGAAGTGAGACGACCTTTGCGGGATGTGCAGAGGTCGTTTTTTACGTGAAATAAAATGGAAAGACTGGCAGTGGTTACGGTAGGGGATTTGCGCTACAGAGGGGACGCTTTCTGAGGGCCCGCGGTGAGCCAACCAGTTCGCAAGCTCTCTTTGGTTGTCTCACCTGTCGAGCTGATCCTCTGGGAGTCGCCCCTCCTACACTCCAATCCAATCCCTTGCAATCCCTTGCAATCCCTTCATACTCACCAGTCTACTGTTCCGGCTTTAAATTACTGTATACCTTTTTCCTACTTCTGCAATTTCCACCAAACCACTGAACGTTTTCCTCGCTTCATTCAATATCTCATTAATATCACCATGGTGTGGCAGATGGGTGAGGACGAGTTGACCCACTTCTGCTTGCTGCGCAAGTGTTCCTGCTTGGCTACCTGCCATGTGACCCGGAGACTTGCCGAGGTGCTCTTCGTATAGATTGGCCTCGCAAAATACGATATCTGCGTGTTGCGAGAACGTAACAAGCTTGTCCGACCATTCCGTATCGGCAGTGAAAACCACGGACGTGCCTTCTACCGTAAACTTCATTGCAAGGCAGTAGACGGGATGGATCGTTGGACAAAATGTTACGGTAAATGGACCGATTTGAACGGATTGGTCTTCCTGAATTTCGATACCTTGTGTTTGATTTTTATACGACAGTTTCTCAAATTGTTCTTTGTCTTGTGCGTGGCTGTAAATCGGCAAGACAGGTGACGGTTGATCGAGGTAATACTGAATCAAGCGGCTGTATTGCAGACTGCCGATGTCCGCGATGTGATCTGCGTGATAGTGGCTGATGACGACTGCGTCGAGCTGGTCAAGTGTAATGTAATTTTGCAAGGAAGATAGAACGCCACTGCCACAGTCGAACAGGCAATGGAATCCTTCGTGCTCAATGAGAAATGAAGAGGTGGCGCTGTTCGCTTTCGGGTAGCCTCCCCAGATGCCTAAAGGGATGATGTTCATTTGAATTCCTCCTGTTTGGGTATTTTAGTACTTTCATTGTAAGTGAAAGGTTAGTAAAAGTCGTAAAAAAAGATTTTTTGAGTTGCCGACTCTAAGCGCCACCTTTCACTTTTGGTTCATCTAGTTCAAGCGGCTAGGATCTCGGGTCATAAGCCGTGCTGGTCGTGAGGCAAAGAGCGCCTCAAGTCCAGCCCGTCTTATGCCTGTCGATCCTGACGAGCCGCTTTCACTTTTGGTTCATCCAGTTGCAGGTGGCAGAGTCTCGGGTCATAAGTCAAAGCTGCTATGCGGCAAAGAGCGCCGCTTCGCATCTTCGTCTTATGCCTGCCGACTCTAAACGCCACCTTTCACTTTTGGTTCATCCATGCGATAATAGAGAAAATACACTTTGAGGATGACGATATGAGTAAATTAGTTGAAATACAGTTAAATGCACAGGGCACGGTGGCTTTGAAGAAGGGATATCCTTTGATTTTGAAGGATGCTGTGATGACTAGCGAGATTCAGGCGAAGGAAGGTAGTTTGATTCGTTTGACGGATCGCTACCATAAATATTTGGCTACGGGTTATTATGGAATACAAAATAAAGGAATCGGCTGGGTGCTGACTTCGAATGAAAAAGAAGAGATTGACTTTGATTTCTTCGATCAAAAAATGGCGACTGCCTTTGAGCGTCGTGCGTCGTATGCTAATGATCCAGATACAACGGCTTACCGTTTATTTAATGGGGAAGGCGATGGAATCGGTGGGTTGACGATCGATTATTTCGATGGCTATTATATGGTCAGCTGGTACAGTGAAGGTATTTATGCGTTCCGTCACCACGTCTATAATGTTCTGGATAAGCGTGGGGAATATAAAGCGGTGTATGAAAAGAAACGTTTTGATTCGAAGGGGCAGTATGTCGAGCAGGATGATTTTGTCAAAGGAACGCCTGGTGATTTTCCGATTATTGTTAAGGAGAACGGCATGAACTTTGCAATTGATTTGAATGATGGCGCGATGACTGGAGTTTTCCTTGATCAGCGCGATGTACGTGAGGCGATTCGGGACAAGTATTCAGAAGGTCGCGAAGTGTTGAATACGTTTTCGTATACAGGAGCGTTTTCGGTTGCAGCTGTTTTAGGTGGAGCGAAGAAAACGACGAATGTGGATTTGGCGAAGCGTAGTGTCGCAAAGACAATCGAGCAATTCAGTGTCAACGGTATCGATTATGAGCAACAAGATATTAAAGTGATGGATGTCTTTGACTATTTCCGTTACGCGAAGCGTCATGACATGAAATTCGGACTAGTCGTGCTGGATCCACCGAGCTTTGCGCGTTCGAAGAAGTATACATTTAGTACAGCGAAGGATTATCCTATGTTGATGAAAGAAGCGATTGCGGTTACGGAGAAAAACGGCATTATCGTCGCTTCTACAAATAATGCGAGCTTCAGTATGAAGAAGTTCAAAGGCTTTATTGAGCAAGCTTTCAAAGAGACAGATATGCGTTATAAAGTACTGGAAGAATCCACATTACCTAGGGACTTCCGTACGCCACGGGACTATCCTGAATTTAACTATTTAAAAGTAGTGATTGTGCAGAAGTTACGTTAATTCGTCACAAAAAGTAGGGTGACAATGTCAATATTTCCTAGTACGATGGATTCAATGAAGTCGTGAAACGGGAGGTAAACATATGAAGCAAGTACTTGCTTTGATGGCCGTGGTGTCTGCTTTGGTACTAACTGGCTGTTCCAATGCATATAGTCAAGAAGACGGCTACCGCATGGCCATCATCAATCAAGGATTCCCTGTTCCGAAAGAAGCGTATGAAGTAAAAGCAGAAGATTGCATAGGGGAGATTTCTAAATCAGCGAAATATAAGTTGAAGGGAATCGGTGACTCGGAAGGCAATCCGCCAGATCATTATTTGCGTACTATTGAAGAATGGGGCTGGACGGAAATGGTGGAAGACCGCAGAGGATCTATCCATTTCTATGAGAAGCAAGGCAAGATCATGTCGCTCAATATTCAAGAGAACGTTTTTGATGTATTTGAAATAACGAGTGCAACGGAATCATAAATAAGGTGGCGAGAGTATGGAGACGAAAAAACCGAAGCTAGACATTGAGAAGCCTGCTGTTGCAAAAGCGTTCGATGTGTTGGTGATCGCTTTATTCGCTGCTGCTCTCGTCTATTTACTATTGCAGTGGAATCAATTGCCTGATCGTATTCCTGCGCATTTTGGAGCGAATGGGGAAGTGGACCGTTATGGTTCGAAAATAGAATTACTGCTGTTGTCAGTCATTGGCGCCGTTATGTGGGTAGGTTTATGGATAGTGGAGAAGTATCCGTATATGTTTAACTACATGAATTTGCGTCCTGACAACGTAGAAATCCAGTACCGATATGGCGTGCTATTCATGAATGTCATCAAAAACCTTTCTACATTAGTAGTGATCTTTCTACTATGGCAGTCTGTCGATATCGCTTTGGCTCGAATCGGTTCATTGAATGCGCCTATCCTCATCACGCTACTTGTACTACTCTTCAGTGCGATAGGTGTTTATTTTTATAAAGTACTGAAATTATAGCCATGCCTGAATTGTATTTCTAAAATTCTGCCAATAAATGAATCTATTGATCACCTCCTATCGTATACTCATGATAAGAGGTGATTTTTTGTGAAATGGAAACTGTTACTTGTCACTTTACTAGCTTTCCTTGTTCTGCCGACGACAGTAGGGGCTGTAGATTTCAGCATTTCGGATGTAAAAATCAAAGCACAATTGGAAACGGATGGCACCGTCCGGGTAACGGAACAGCATACCTATAATTTTGACAGCGAATTTAACGGGATTATTCGAGAAATTCAACCGAAACGAGGAGCTTCGATTGAGGAGTTTAAAGCCTCTGAAAAGGGTAAAGAGTTAAGGATTGAGAAGCGTAACTCGGAATATCGTGTACATCGCAAAGGAGACAGCGAGGTCATTGTCTTCGATTTGCAGTACACCATTAGAAATGGAATGGAAAAGTATGCAGATGGCGCGCAGTTTTACTGGCCATTTTTCGATCGCCGTAATGAAACCGATTATGGCAATATGACGATTACGATCGTGCCTCCTAGTATAGAGTCCTGAACTGGACGCGTATTATAAGGATTTCGCCAGTGTCCAGAAGCAGCTTGATCAAAATCGCACTCGTTATGATGAAAGACATCGACAGGATACGGCAGACGCACAGTACGGAAATTCCTATTATGGCGGCGTTGTCTACAATCCTATATTCCTCGCCGGTTCTTCCAATCAAGCGTCGACCAATGTATCGAACAACGCTCCAAGAGTGACAGTAGCAGTAGCAGTGGAGGCGGTGGATCAGGTGCGTTTTAAGATAAGTAAAAGGAGTGAATAGAGTGGGTAAGACAATAGTTTGGTTCCGAAAAGATTTGCGTTTGCATGATCATCCAGCATTGGTGGAGGCGGCAGCACATGGTGAAGTATTGCCCGTCTTCATTTTGCCGGAAGCACGCCACGCAGCATCTGATTGGTGGTTGCATCACAGTTTGCTGGAAATAATCGAGCGCTTTGCGGAGCAGCAAATTCAGTTCGTGATCAGACAAGGACATTCTGTTGAACAGCTGATGAAGTTGCTAGATGAAAGCGGAGCCGATCAACTTGTGTTCAATGAATTATATGATCCGAAAAGTCGGGAAGTGGAACGTGGAGTAGCAGAGGCTTGTGAGAAAAGGCGTGTTCAAATGCGTTCATTCCAAGGGTCGCTACTCGTTGCACCGGATGCGATTTTCAATAAAACCAATCAGCCATATAAAGTATTTACGCCGTTTTGGAAGCGGCTCCGCCAAGAACGAATTGCGACACCACTCGCAACTCCTGAACTCGTACCGTCTACTGGTAAACTACAATCATTGTCTTCAGAAGAATGGGGACTATTATCGGATGAACCTTGGTATAACAAGTTTGCAACTTATTGGCGACCTGGGGAAAAAGCTGCGATGGACTGTTGGGAAACGTTTCGTGACGGTGGGTTGTGCGATTATTTAGTGGGACGAGATCTCCCTGCGCAATCTAGTGTTTCGCGCATGTCGCCTTACTTGGCTTGGGGGAATGTTAGCGTACGTTCGCTATGGCATGGTGCATTAGCTGCGGCGGAAGACGTCGGTGATCGGCAAGTGGAAGCTTTTATTCGGCAATTGGCGTGGCGGGATTTCGATAATTACCAGCTACTGTACTTTCCAGAAATGTTGACGAAACCC
Source organism: Sporosarcina sp. P7 (assembly GCF_002743425.1). Lineage (NCBI taxonomy): Bacteria > Bacillati > Bacillota > Bacilli > Caryophanales > Caryophanaceae > Sporosarcina > Sporosarcina sp. P7. The sequence continues at coordinate 109,867 of NZ_PDZF01000003.1, forward strand.
GTGCGACCGGAGTTTGAAAAGTTCCCGTGGCAACCTGCCGACGCTCAGCTGGAAGCTTGGAAAACAGGGCGTACCGGTTATCCGTTAGTCGATGCCGGAATGCGTGAATTATGGGAAACAGGCTATATGCATAACCGTGTGCGAATGGTCGTAGCTTCTTTTTTGATTAAACATTTATTGATTGACTGGCGAGAGGGCATGGCGTGGTTTGAAGAGACGTTGCTCGACTTGGATCTAGCGAACAATGCGATGGGATGGCAATGGGTGGCGGGCAGTGGTTTTGATGCGTCGCCGTACTTTAGAGTGTTTAATCCCATTCTTCAGGCAAAAAAATTCGATGAAGATGCTCGCTATATAAAAAAATGGCTGCCCGAGTTGGCGGACATGCCAGTAAACTATGTATTTCAACCAGCAGACGCACCGGTTGATGTGCTGGAATCAGCAGGCGTTACGATTGGTACATCCTATCCGGCTCCGATTGTTGACCATCAAGCTGCCCGTGCACGCGCATTGGCAGCGTATGATACATGCAAAAATTCTTAAATGTCATCAATAGATTCAAGTAGATGAATATGTTGTAGCTGTAACCGATCCGCCCAAATGAACGATCCGTATCCACCTAGATAAAATTCGGTATGAGGGTGTTGGCCTGCAAACTCGTCCAATTCTTGTATCATCTGTGGACTCTCTTCAAACGGAAACGTAGTCGACGCCGACAATAACACTTTGACCGGCTTGATTTTTTCTATAAGAGACTGAATAGCGCCAGGAGCAGGTAATGATCCAATCATCGCTGTACGCCAGCCTTTTAGCATCAGTTGCAGTAAAAAAATATGCACCGGGATTTCATGTGATTCATTCGGGAGACATGCACCGAGCAATAGGGGCGAGTCTTCCCGGTATTGGAAGTTTCGCCGTAGTTGGACGAGTTGATCTCGTACGACCAGACTCGACAAGGCTTCCTGATATTCGTCCCACTCACCACTTGCCCAGTGATCACCTATTTCCTTCAAAAATGGAATGACGATTTGCTGGAGATAGTGTTCAAGTCCTAACCGATGATAGGCGGCTTGCAAGGAAAAGTTTAATTCTAATTCATCACAATTTTTGCCGTGGCGCAATAAGTCGCTCAATATATCTTCTATATAGGTATTTTCGGGATTCGATGGGAAAATGGAGTTTTTCTGGGATTTCGCCATCTCGGCTGCTTGTGAGAGCGCAAAACCATCTTCTGCATAACGTTTCATCAGCAAAAATAACCGAATATCTTCATCGTGATATACCCGATAGCCATTATCTAGTCGCTGTGGAATCACGATATCGTAGCGTTCTTCCCACTTCCTCAAGACTTGCCTCGACAATCCTGTTTGCTCCGCAACTTGTTTAATTGTATACGTAGGGGTTTCAGATGACGGCTTCAAAATAATCAACCTTTCGTTTTACTATAATTAGCGATCATACATCGCCCAGTTCTATATGCTTAACATTATACATAGATTTGACAACGTAAGTCAAACCTGCTATTTTTACATAGTAGGAAGGTGTCTAAATGAAAACGACATATATAGTACAAGGTACATGGATTGGTATCGTAACGGGTGTTTTTCTTGCTATTTTCTTAAAAATTATACAGTCGATTACAGGTCACAAGGTCTATACTTTGTTATTGAATGTGGATTACATACCTATTGTAAAAGAATATGCATTTCCAGAAGTGATTGAAGTGTTTTTCCATCTGATTGTGTCAGTTGTTCTTTGTATCATACTGGTGATTCTGTATGACAAGAGCAATGGTTTCATTCGTCATCATGCGGTATTGTTCCCTTTTCTAGTGAATAGTATTATCGGGTTATTACTGTATCCGACGACTTCATTTTCTGATCGTACGCCAAGTGTCACCAATATTACTTCTTTGTTCTGGTGGATGGTCGGACATGCTGTATATGGTTTCTTCGTAGGGGTTTTGATTAGCAGAAAATTTAAAAGTACGAAATAGGTCTATCCCGACCAACTATTCTAGTATATATAGCCAGGTTATTGTATAATCAATAAATATTAACATTGTACAAAGCATGGACGTTGAAAAAACGGCAGTTTGTTCGTGTCAGTTGAAGATAAAGGAGAATTTCACTATGTGGATCACTAAAAAACACAAGGCCCAATCATTAGTCCGTCCCATTTCCACTACCCCTGTCAAATTGCAAGTTCCCACCAAAGAGGTTCAATTGCAGTTAGATGCTATTCAATTAAGAGAGCGGGATTTACAACTATTACGCGCGTTAAAAGATCCGATGAACGACCGGATTGATGAAATTGTAGAAGCCTTTTATTCTAGTGTGACAGCAGTTCCTAAATTGTCTCAGATGATTAAAAAGTACAGTACGACCGACTATTTACGTAAGACGTTGGCTGTACATCTCGCGGGATTATTCGACGGTGTGGTTGATGAGGCTTATTTACTCAATCGCAGTAAAGTAGCGGGTGCTCATGTACGCATAGGCTTGGAACCTAAATGGTATATCGCGGCTTTTCAAAACTTGCATTCAACGATGCTCGATATATTATTTGATTTAGAATTGGACCGTGCAGAAGAACGTGAAATGATCGTGGCGTTAAGTAAGATTTTGAATTTCGAAAAGCAGTTGGTTCTTGAGGCGTTTGAGAAGAGTACGAATGACGCAATTCATGCAAATCAGCAAGAAGTAAAAGATAGTGTCAAGCAGCAAATTGGTAGTATTGCGCTTGAAATTGAAGAGAAGTCCGAGTCCACATATGCGGCAGTCAATGATTTAATCGAGCAATCTACTACACTTGAAGGGAAAATTCAGGAGAGTATTGTCCGTTCCGAAACATCAGTCCATCAAGCGCAGTCTGGAATCGAACAGATGGCACAAATGGTGATCACTTCGGAGACGATTGTCAAGGAAACGAAAGGTATGGCGGCATTGATTGAAGAATTAAACCGCTCATCCATTCAAATCGAAGAAGTCGTTCAACTAGTGAAGAATATTGCGGATCAGACCAATCTTTTAGCACTGAACTCTGCAATTGAAGCGGCACGTGCGGGTGTTCACGGAAAAGGTTTTGCGGTTGTTGCAGATGAAGTCCGAAACCTAGCTGATCAGACGAAACGGTCGACAGATAATATTGCACAACTCGTCGCGCAGTCGAAAGCGAAGACGCGAGCTGTTCATGATGCGATAGATGCTGTCACGAAGTATGCGGATATGGGCATGAAAGAAACGGAAACAACTAGAGAGACTTTCCAGAATATCACCGAGACGGTTCATTTGACGATAGATGATATCCAGCATTTTTCAGATCATATGAAAAACTTGCAAAGTGTAGTCACATCAATTGGTGACGTATCGAAAGAAGTCGTTTCAACTTCTTATGAGTTAGAAGAAGCGATAAATGTCCTATAAAAGGAAGTGAGAATGAATGTTTTTGGCATGGAGCGAAATCAAAAAGAATAAATTGCGGTTTTTACTCATTACATCGATTTTGTTATTGGTGTCGTTCCTCGTGTTCTTCTTGTCTGGACTGGCGAATGGATTAGCTAGCATGAACAGGGAAGCGATCGACTCGTGGAAAGTCGATGCAGTTCTTCTGACAGAGGAATCCGATAAGAGTTTGTATGAGTCGGCACTTGATAAGAAAATAGCCGATGAACTGGATGCGAAAGAAACGGCTGTTGTTAGCCAAATGGGCGCCATCGCCAACAATGGGGAAACCAAGCAAAATGTCATGCTCTTTGGTATTGATAGAGAAGAGTTCATCAAGCCGGAAGTTAGTGAAGGGGACCCGACATTTTACGTTCAAAACGGTGTCGTGGCATCGAATGTGCTGAAAGATGAAGGCTTTAAGATTGGAGATACGCTCGAGTTATCTTCATCTGACACGAAACTGACGATTGTTGGCTTCACAGAAAAGGCTCGTTTTAATGCATCGCCTATTCTCTATATGAAGTTAAATGATATGCAGAAAATTAAATATGGTGACGCCTATACAATGAATAAAGACTTGGTTAACGCAATTGTCATCAGAGACAAAGACTGGGCTACACTTTCATTGCCGGACAATACGGAAATCATTGAAACGGAAACATTTATCGAGAATCTGCCGGGTTATACAGAGCAGAATTTGACGTTAGTGTATATGATTTACTTCCTGTTTGTCATTTCAGCGGCAATCGTTGCCATTTTCTTATACGTATTGACCGTACAGAAAATCAGCATGTTCGGTCTGATGAAAGCGCAGGGAATTTCCAGCGCCTATTTGGCTAGATCCGTTGTCGCACAGACATTCATTCTTGCGTTGATCGGGGTTGTCCTGGCATTTGGACTGACGTTGCTTGCGGGAAGCTTCCTGCCAAATGCAGTTCCTATTATGTTTGATATACCTACCATGATAATTTATGGATTGATCTTAATAGTAGTGGCAATTCTCGGAGCAGTCATTTCGGTTTGGACGATTATCCGAATTGATCCGCTCGAAGCGATAGGAGGGTAAACGATGGTACTGGAACTACGAAATGCAAAAAAGACGTTCGGTGAAGGCAATACGCTCGTTGAAGCGATGAAGGAGACCAACTTCTTAGTCGAACGTGGAGAATTGGTCGCGATTATCGGTCCGTCAGGTTCAGGTAAAAGTACATTCCTGACGGTGGCTGGTGCTCTGCAAACGCCAAGCGAAGGTCAAGTTATCATTAACGGTAAGGAATTATCGCAGCTAAATGAAAAGCAACGTTCAAAAATCCGTTTGCAGGAAATCGGTTTTATATTGCAGGCTTCTAACCTCGTACCGTTCCTAACTGTTGACGAGCAGCTTGAATTGCTAAATAAAGTGAAGAAAGACAATATGACCAAAGACGAGCAACGCAAGTTATACGAGGATTTAGGTATTACCAAGTTGCATAAGAACTATCCTTCTGATTTGTCTGGCGGTGAACGGCAGCGTGTGGCGATTGCTAAAGCGTTGTTCAGCAAGCCGGCGATTCTTTTGGCGGATGAGCCTACCGCTTCGCTCGATTCGGATCGGGCGTTTGAGGTGATGGAGTTGTTGCGTAATGAAACGAAGTCGAATCAGACAGCGACCATTGTCGTGACGCATGATATACGGTTGATTCAATACGTGGATAAGGTGTACAAGATGACGGATGGTGTGTTGAAGTTGGAGAGTTCGGCTGAGATGGCTTTGGATTCGACGGAATGAGCGGAATGCTTAATAAATAATGAAATAAACGCTTCGGAAGGCTGTTTTACAGCTTTTCGAAGCGTTTTTTTATTGGAGGATTTATTGGGTATGCTCATAAAATTGGGCGGAGCGCTCTATACAGGGGTTAAGCGCTCAATGCGACGTGTTATCCGCTCATAGTCTAGGCGCGAGCGCTCTATGCCACGCGTTAAGCGCTCTATCGACCGTGTTCATCGCTCATAGCCCACGTGCGAGCGCTCTAAGCACCAAGCATCATCCCAATAAACCGGCGACAATCTTCCGTGCAACCATGATATCCTTCGTTCCATGAACCAACATCCGCCCATCACGGAATAACACGAGTCGATGAGCGTTATATTCACAAGAAACCAAATAAGGATTTTGCTTTAAATTAGAGACAATACCGCGAATGGATTCGGCAAATGGTATCAGTTCCACTTGTCGGTGCTTCGGCCATGACAGTTGCACGGTGTCACGTCCGCACAGCACAGCAGTCCGAATGACTTCATTAGCAGTCAGATAAGGATAGACAGGGGAGTCTGAGCAACTTGGACAACTAGATTTCTTCATACTGTGCACATCCATTGCAGCACGTTCGCCTGTCCATAAATCGACGGATTCCAGGCGCGGTTCCATCGGTGCGCCCGTTATACACTTCAGCAATTCGGCGGTTTGACGGGCAGCCGTTGTAACGACGATTGGTGAGATGACGCCGACTGTATCGCATGTTAAAGACTGTGGTGGTAACGCTTCGAGTAGACAGTGCAAGCAGGGCGAGCCTTCTTTTACGCCAATAGGAAACGTCAGCCCGTAGCTACCGACGCAAGCACCCATGAAGAAGGGAATGCCCAGTTGTAACGCTGCGTCGTTTGCTAATAATCGTGTTTCGATATTATCTGTGCCGTCGAGAATGAACTGATGTCCTTCGAATAGGTCGAGAACATTTTCAGGTGTCACATCCGCCACAATTCCACGAACTTTCACATCGCTATTGATTGCGCGCAATCGGCTTTCCGCAGTGATCGCTTTCGGCAATTGATCGATGACATCTTGCTCTGTATATAATTGCTGTCTATGAAGATTGCTCCACTCCAAAATATCACGATCGACAATCGTTAGTTCGCCGACCCCTGCACGGACAAGCATTTCCGCTCCGGAAGAACCGAGTGCACCCGCTCCTAAGACGAAAACTTTTGCCTCGCGGATACGCTGTTGTCCAACTGGTCCGATAGGTGCAAATAGCTCTTGCCGAGAATATTTTCCGGTCAATTCGTCACAAGCCCTTCAGTTGGACTGCTTGCTACGCCGTAATCGCGGACTGGCATACGTCCTGCCTTATAACCGAGACGTCCTGCTTCAATCGCGAGTTTCATTGCTTCTGCCATCATGACGGGATTAGCCGCTTCCGATACTGCTGTATTCAGCAATACACCGTCTGCTCCGAGTTCCATCGCGAATGCCGCGTCTTTTGGAGAGCCGACACCGGCGTCAATGATGACGGGGACACTCGATTGCTCAATGATCAATGACAGATTCAGCGGGTTTAGAATGCCTCTGCCTGAACCGATTGGCGCAGCGCCCGGCATGATGGCATGAACACCTAATTCGCATAGTCTTCTTGCGAGCACTACATCGTCTGACGTATAAGGCAATACAATAAAGCCTTCCTCTAGCAGCATTTCAGTAGCGCGTAATGTCTCTACTGGGTCAGGAAGCAATGAACGGCTGCATCCAATAATTTCAACTTTCACCATGTCACAAAGTCCTGATGCTTTTGCGAGACGTGCGATATGTACGGCTTCTTCTGCTGTACTTGCACCTGCAGTATTTGGAAGTAATGTATAGCGAGTTAAATCCAATTGCTCTAGAAAATTGGGCTGTGACGCTTCAAAAATATCCATGCGTCGTACTGCGAACGTAAGGATTTCTGCTTCTGATACTGCAACTGCCTGCTTTTGTATTTCAAATGAAGGATATTTCCCTGTACCTAGTAATAACCGCGAAGAGAATTCTTTATCTGCAATTTTTAACATCTTCATCCGCCTCCTACAAAATGTATAATTTCAATTTGGTCCCGATCCATAATCGGTGCGTCATAGTGATCTTTTTGCAAAACCTCTTTGTTTTTCTCCACAATTAAAATACGATCACCCAATCCCAAGTGCTCAAGTAGCTGTTGAATCGTTGCTACTTCCGGAACGACCGAATAGGATTTCCCGTTCAGATCAATCTTTTTCATTATTAGACACGCCTCCTATTCTATAACTTTGTAAGATTTTTAGTGAACGCATAGGGGATAATACAGCCACGCCTGCTACGCTGTTTCGCTGTAAATCAGGCAAGTGATGCGGCTGAATTCCACCGATTGCATACACGGGAATCGAACTATACTTTGCGATAGAAAATAATTCTTCCGTGCCGCGCGCTGGTAGGCCGGGCTTTGACTTCGTCTCGAAAACATGCCCGTACAAGAGCCAATCTGCTCCTTCTGCCATCGCTTCCTTTGCTTCTTTAACTGAATGAATCGAGCACCCGAATTGTAGCTTGGGAAATTTCCGATGTGCATCCTGTAAAGACATGCCATAGCTAGTCAGCTGTACTTTCGTGAGATTCAGCCTGCTTGCTACGTCTGGTCTGGCATGTATAATGAGCTTTTCGAGTGGAAATCCACTATTCGCAAGACGCGTAATCAAATCTGTCAGTTGTTCGTCTGTCTTGGACTTCTCCCGCAAAATAATAGCATCTAGAAAATGTGCAGTCTGCTGCAAGTGGAGAGTCAGTTCATCAATCGAAAGACAGTCGTCGGTCACGCCAAGTAACTTCATTCATTCCCCTCCAATAGAAAAAACCACTTCCCGAATCGGAAAGTGGTGGATGTGTCGACAGAAATATATACGGAACGACTCGCCACTTCCCTCCGCAGATGCTAATCTGTTCAGGTAATAAGGGTTTCAGAGCCACACTCTTTTCTCAGTCCTTGTGAAGGATTCCCCTAATGGTCAAAATATTAAGTTTTCAGAACTAGCGTATCATGTATGAAGTAGAATGAAAAGAGTTTCTTTTATAATAGTAATAAAGCATCCAAATCGAGAATATCCACCGTTTTCATGCTGGACTGGCGAATCCAGCCGGACTCCTCGAATGCGCTAAGTTTTCGACTAATCGTTTCAGGTGTCGTCCCGAGGTGGGAGGCGAGGTCTTTGCGACTCATCGGCAATTCGACTTTCAATTGTTGTTGTTCTTCAGATAAGTCAGCTAGATACATGGCGATACGCGTTTCTGCTGCTTCCATACCGATCCGCGCCGCTCGTTGTTCTGTTCGAGCGAGGCGAGAGGAGAACTCCTCTAACATCTTTAATGAGATCGCAGGATGCTTTTGTAGAAGTTGTTGCATTTGATCACGTTGAATAATACATAATTCCACGGGTTCAAGTGTTTCTGCGTAGGCGTCATGAGGTTTGGCGTTGAATAACGACAGCTCACCCGTGAAATCTCCCGGTTCTAAAATTCGTACGAGTTGCTCTTTGCCGTTTTCTGAAAGGCGGTATACTTTGATTCGTCCTTTATGCAAAATATATAAACCTTCGGAGCAGTCGCCTTCATTGTAAATAATTTTTCCACGTGGATGCGAAGTGTTTCGCGCGAGTCCTACCACGTGTTTCATCTGTTCATTTTCCAAATGATTGAACAGCGGAACGAGCGATACACACATATTTTGATCCGTCGTATTATTGTGGGGCTGTTGACTCATTCACTTTCACCTCGCTTATATTTCGATTGGCTGGTTTGTCACTAGTATAGCGTATTAATCGAATGGCGTTCAATATAACCAGAAGTACACTTACTTCATGAATGAGCATTCCGGATGCTAGGAACACTTTACCTAACAGTACACCGGCCAACAGGAGGAAGACTGTGCCTACCGCAAAGAATGTGTTTTGTTTCATGTTATGGACAGTCGCTTTCGATAATGCATAGGCATGGGCGAATTGATCAAGCCGGTCCGCCATCAAGACGATATCAGCTGTTTCCATGGAAATGTCTGTTCCGCCTTTGCCCATGGCAAGCCCAATGTCCGCCGTGGCGATCGCAGGCGCATCGTTGATCCCGTCACCGGCCATGGCTACACGATGTCCTCGTTTTTTCAGCTTTTGAACAGCGGCGACTTTATCTTCAGGTAAAAGCTCCGCGTGGACACTATCAAGACCAAGTTGTTGACCGACGAGACGGGCAGTGTGGACATTGTCGCCAGTTAGCATAATCATTTGTTTGATACCGCTTCTTCGTAATTTGGCCAAAGCAGCCTGTGCTTCCGGACGGATTTGATCCGCTATGGAAATAATACCTGCGATCTTTCCATGAATGCTGACGAACACGGCCGTATTACCTGCCTTTTCCCGCTTAGATGCATAAGCTTCCACGTCACTAGAAATAGGTATACCTTGCGAGGCCATCAGTTTTCGGTTGCCGGCTGCGAGTTGCTTGCCGTCTACTTCAGCAAGAATGCCGTTGCCTTTCATAACGTTTGCGTCACGTGCTTGATGTGTCAAGCCAATCAAGCGCTTCTTTGCTTCGCGGACAATCGTTTGACCGAGATGGTGTTCGGACAATAGTTCAACTTCTGCAGTGAGGCGCAGTAGCTCTTCTTTTTCGATACCCCAACTATGGATATCAGTTACCTCTGGACGTCCTTTGGTCAATGTGCCTGTTTTGTCAAAGACGACTGTGTCGATTTTCGCCAATTGTTCCATCACGTCGCCACCTTTAATGAGCACACCATGTCGGGCACCATTACCGATTCCCGCTACGATAGAAACGGGAGCGGAAATGACAAGAGCGCCAGGGCAAGCGATGACGAGGAAGGTTAATGTCATTTCGATGTTGCGTGTGAACAGATAGACGATCATCGATAAGACGACAATGGAAGGTGTATAGATGTTGGCGAATCGTTCAAGGAATTTTTGCGTTTTCGACTTGGCTTCCTGTGCTTCTTCGACTAGCTCGATAATACGAGCAAATGCTGTATCGTCACCTACGCGTTCTGCCATTATTTCGATATATCCGTTGTCTACTAATGTACCACTGAACACCTGGTCGTCTAGCGATTTGGCTGCCGGTACAGATTCTCCCGTGATGGCTGCTTCATTTATAGAAGCATTGCCTGTAACAATCGGTCCGTCAACTGGCACTTGTTCTCCTGAGCGAACGATTACCCGGTCACCGACTACTACCTCATCAACAGCGATTGTCATGATTTTACCATCCCGAAAGACACTTGCTTCTAGTGGTGCCAGATCAATAAGGGCCTTGAGGGACGAGCGAGTTTTCTCCATTGTACGAATTTCAAGTAGCGCTCCGAATAAAAATAAGAACGTAACTGCAGCGGATTCTACATACTCACCAATAAATAGCGCACCGATTACCGCAATTGTCACGAGAAGTTCAATACTGAAAGCTTTCATGCGAATAGCTTTCCAAGCTTTTATGGCAATCGGAGTACCCGCGATTAAAGTGGCCGCGATTAATGTAATCTGACGCGCATCATGAAAGCCCGCGAAGTGCAAGATGATAGCTACACCAAGTAAAATCGCGGATAGGGAAGTGATGCGCACGGTTTGTTTTGCATTCATTTGAATACCTCCTCTTTATGAGACTTTTTGATTGAGAACTGGATATCCGAGTTTTACAATCAACTCCTGCAATTCATTGGCTTCTACGATAGATTCATCAAACTCGACCCGAACTTTACTTGAGTGGAATAATACTTTTACTTGCTGTACGCCTTTAGCTCGGGATAGAGCGCCTTCAATTTTCTTGATACATGACGGGCAACTGAATGGTTCCATTAAAAATACGACTTTTTTCATTGATCTCATCCTCTTCTTGTGTATTTGTTAACTTAAGTATAAGAATATTTTGTGAAAATGACCTTGACGCCCATCAACTTTTGTCAAACAATACTTTTTCTTCTCGTCAAAGTGCTTTATACTGAATAAGTAGTACACATTTATGAATAGAGGAGAATCGTACGGATGAAATTAACCTATTCTGGTAAAACGAAAGACGTCTACCGCTTGGAAGATGGCCACGTGCTATTAAAATTCAAGGATGATGTAACAGGGGAAGATGGTGTATTTGATCCAGGTGCCAACACAGTAGGACTGACGATTGAGGGTGCTGGGAAGTCTGGACTTCGCATGACGAAATACTTTTTCGAGAAATTGGAGGAGCAAAACGTACCGACGCATTACATCGATGCCGATCTGGATGAAGTGACGATGACGGTGAAGCCTGCTACGGTCTTTGGTAAAGGATTAGAAGTGATTTGTCGATACCGTGCGGTCGGAAGTTTCTTACGCAGATTCGGTGCATATGCTGAAGAAGGACAAGTACTCGATGCTTTCGTGGAAGTGACACTAAAAGATGATGAACGTCAAGATCCACCCATTTCAGAAGATGCTTTGGCACAACTTCACATTTTGACGCATGAAGAATATGCAGTACTGAAAGAATTAACCCAGCAGATTTCTGAAGTAGTGCGATCAGAGATGGCGGAAAAAGGTTTAGAACTATATGATATCAAATTGGAATTCGGTCGTGATCCACAGCGAAACATCATGTTGATCGATGAAATTTCAGGAGGCAATATGCGCGTTTATCGAGGCGATACATATATTGAACCAATGGAATTAGAAAAGATATTATTTTCATAAAACTCAACCGGAAACGAAAAATGTTTCCGGTTTTTTATATGTTCTCTCAAGCTATACGCTGACTGACTTAGCGGGACTTTACTTTTTAATCAAATAAATAAAATGATATATTTACTGTTGACAACGTTTTCATGGTTCCCTATAATAGCAACCAGTGTCAGAGGTGACACCTAGTTTGCTTCTTCACCAGTGTGTGAACGTTGGTTGGATGAATGCGTATGATAGTGAATTCTAGATAATGAAAGTGTCTTTCATATCAGCGAATCTTTAATATATCTGCTGTTTCCATGAACAAAAGCTCCCCGCTTTTGTAAAGGCGCTCTTTTTTGCTCTTCATACCGCAAGGCAGAAAGATAGCACCCAAAGTAGCCAGCACGAATCTCCATTTTGGACTTTCTACGTAAGTACCCTTGCTAAGTCCGCTAGATTCATAAGTAGAATCTACCGAGTGTATTTGCTCGGTTCTCAAAAACTTCACATGGATGACTATTCGACGAACGTATTGTAAGTAGATCGTGTTCTCGGGTAAAGAAGTAACGAAGTACACATCTTAGAAAATTTCAGATCCCAAATATGTATGCAACTACATGTAAGAGAACTTGGAGGAGAAATGGTTTGGATAGAAAACACAAAGTTTCGATTGCAGGGTTGGATCCGAACGACCCTTATGTATTTCGTATTCCCACTGTAGACGATGGAAAGTTCATCTGGCAGCTTATTAAGGATACGAAAGTACTTGATTTGAACTCTTCTTACAGCTATTTGCTGTGGGCAGACCAATTCAGCGATACGAGTATCATCGTAGAAGATCATGGGAAGCTTGTAGGCTTCATTTCAGGCTTTATTAAACCAAAAGCGCAAGATACATTGTTTATCTGGCAAGTAGCAGTCGATGAATCGGTACGAGGAAAGCGTATAGCTTCTCGTATGTTGCATACCATTTTGCATAGTAAATCATGTCGGAATATTCGGTATATGGAAGCGACGGTTACACCGTCTAATATTCCATCCGCTAAGCTATTTAAAGGGGTGGCACGTGACTTAAAGACTGAATGCACGATTACGGACGGCTATACGAAAAATCAATTCCCTGGCAGCGGGCATGAATCAGAAGAACTGTTCCGCATTGGACCATTCTGAGAAATTGGCTGATTGCCGCAATTTGACACTGGAAAAATACACAATCTAACGGAGGAATTAATTACACATGGTACTGACAAAAAGTCAGCAGGTAATGGAAGTATTCGACAATCGCGAGTCGCAAGTGAGAAGTTACAGCAGAAGTTTCCCAACAGTATTCAATAAAGCAAAAGGCTATAAGATGTGGGATACGGAAGGTAAGGAGTATATCGATTTCTTTGCCGGTGCAGGTGCTTTAAACTACGGCCACAACAATGAGAAAATGAAAGAAAAATTGATTGAATATATCCAAGACGATGGAATTTCACATAGTTTAGATATGGGTACAACGGTCAGAAAAGAATTTCTTGAACGATTTAACGAAGTGATCTTGCAGCCAAGAAATATGGAGTATAAAGTCATGTTTCCTGGACCTACTGGGACGAATACAGTTGAAAGTGCACTGAAAATCGCCCGTAAAGTAACCGGACGTCAAAATATTGTCAGCTTTACGAATGGTTTCCACGGTATGACGCTTGGTGCTTTGTCTGTAACAGGCAATTCATACAACCGTGGTGGAGCTGGAGTCCCGCTGAATAATACGACATCTATGCCGTTTGATACATTTTTAGAAGAAGGTCAATCATTGAACTTCTTGAAAAAATATTTGTCCGATGCAAGCAGTGGCTTGGATTTGCCGGCAGCCATGATTCTCGAAACGGTACAAGGGGAAGGCGGTATCAATCCTGCAAGCTTTAAGTGGTTGCGGGAAGTTGAACGTCTCTGCAGAAATTACGACATCTTACTAATTGTTGATGATGTACAAGCAGGTTGCGGACGAACTGGTACATTCTTCAGTTTTGAACCTGCCGGCATTCAGCCTGACATTGTTTGCTTGTCGAAATCCATTGGTGGCTACGGTTTGCCATTAGCACTCACGCTGATCAAACCAGAATACGATACATTCGGGCCAGCTGAGCATAACGGAACATTTCGCGGTAACAATATGGCAATCTTGACAGCGACTGAGGCTTTATCGTATTGGGAAACAGATGAATTCGCTAAATCGGTACAAGAAAAATCCAAACTCATTACGAAGCGCATGAAAACAATCGTCGAAGACTATCCACAGTTGAAAGCTACAACACGTGGTCGCGGCTTCATGCAAGGAATCGTCTGTGGTGAAGGCAAGGAAGACTATGCAGACAAAATCTGTGCCAAAGCATTCGAAAAAGGGTTGATCATCGAAACGTCTGGACCTGAAGGAGAAGTAGTTAAATTCCTCGGTTCATTGATCATGGATGAAAAAGGTATCGACCAAGGATTCGATATTCTAGAAGACGCGATTGAGGAAATTGTAAAAAACTAAGGGAGAGAATGTTCATTGATAGTACGTACAGTAGATGAAATTATCGGGAGCGAAAATGAAACCAAAGCAGAAACATGGGCAAGTCGTCGCTTCTTGCTGAAGAAAGATAATATGGGCTTCTCGTTCCACGAAACGATTATTTATGCTGGAACGGAAACACATATCCATTACCAAAACCATCTAGAAGCCGTCTACTGCGTGGCAGGCGATGGGGAAATCGAAACAATCGCAGACGGCAAAGTCTACCCAATCAACGATGGCACGATGTATGCGTTAAATGAACACGACGAACACTATTTACGCGGTGGAAAAGAAGACATGCGCTTAATCTGTGTCTTTAACCCGCCAGTCGTCGGGACGGAAACGCATGATGAGAATGGTGTGTACCCGCTGGTTGAAGATTGAGTAAATGAGAGCGCTTTGAGGGTAATTCCTTGAAGTGTTTTTTATTGTGGAAAGTGGGATTGGGGGTGTGGGTGCTCATTCATGTGGCCGGAGCGCTCTATCGTCCTATATTTTCGCTCTTAAATCGTTGATAAGCGCTCTATAAGTCAGTCCTTGTAACCGCTCAATGTCACGAGTTGACCGCTCTATCTAGCCCGCTATCCGCTCTTGGAACTCTAGCAGCATGTTAGAAAGCTATAAAAGTGGGTACACTACATATTGTGGGTTCATTATCCAAGTGGTAATGAACATCAATGTACATAAATTACACGGGGAGGTATTCAATTATGTGGAAATTACCTAGTATTGTATTGGGATCAGCGTTAATGATGGCGGCTTGCGGTGGCGCAGCGGACGAAGAAAAAGAAAAAGAACCGGTGAACGGCAGCGGTGATCCTGTCGTGGAAGAAGAGGCGACAGCGGAGCCTGAAGTGATGGCGCTGGTGATAAATGTGGATGGAGAAGAAATCGGTTCCGTAACGTTAACGCAAGGACCATCTGGCGTTGCAATGGATGTTGACGTATCGGGCCTTGAGCCAGGGGAGCACGGCATGCACTTCCATGAAACAGGTGTCTGTACAGCACCGGACTTTAAAGCATCTGCTGGCGGTCATTTCAACCCAACAGATAAAAAGCACGGATTGGATAATCCAGAAGGACACCACGCAGGTGACTTGGAGAATCTTGTGGCGGATGAAGATGGAAACGCAAAGGTTACTGTGACGACAGATGAAGTTACACTTGAGTCTGGAAAAGACAATTCATTAATTGATGAGGACGGAACAGCGTTGGTGATTCACGAAGGTGCGGATGATAACATCACAGATCCAGCAGGTGATTCTGGCGCACCATTTGCTTGTGCAGAGATTACATCTGAGAATTTGAAGTAATAAGTAAAGTAGGATGTCCCGATATGTGGGGCATCCTTTTTGTGTGTTGAAGTTTTAAGTGAAGGCATACAGGAAATGGATAGTTAGGTACTATCTACGAAAAGATTAAAGCAGATGGACGCAAATCCCCATCTCTGCCAGCCTCTTCATTCCTATAGACGAAAAAAAGAACGCCCTCCCGGAAAGGGGCGTCCTGTTGATTACCGAACTATCGCGATAATCCCTTCTTCATCATCCAGCTTTAGCTGAATGCCTGCTGCCATCGGATCTTGATCGAGATACTGCTCAATCCAAAGGCGAAGCGCTTCGACAAGACGGGAGGTATCCAAATGATGCATCTTGCCATTAAGCTCGGCATCTGCTGAAAACCCAGTGTCCTCATCGTAAGCAAGTTCGACTTCCACGTCGTCTGGCATTGCACGTGACTCTTTTGCAATTAAGACACAAACTGCATTCACTACGTCTTGTTCGTAAATTATCTGTTGTTCCATTGATTCATATCCTCATTGCGTTTACGCTCTTTCTCTTTGAAGATCGCGAAAATCTTCCGAACCATATAAATGATGAAGACAATTGCCAACACGTTAATCAACAAGCCCATAATGGACCCAAGCATACCCATATTCGCAAACAAGCTGCCGAATAATAGGCCTGCAAGTCCACCAACTAATAGACCTTTCATCAAGCCGCCACCCATTCCGCCTGGCTTCTTCGCTGTGTTACCTGCTGTTGCTTTATCATTACTTTGATTGGTATCTTGTTTCTTTTCGGCTTTATTCGGTTGCACACGATTAGGTGTACTGAAACTCTTCTTACCAGACTTATAGCCACGTGCTTCAGCAGTAATTTCATCTTGGAAGATGATGTTCCCGATTGGCGACAAAATTAATGTCGCAGCAAGGAAAAATGCAGCAAATTTTTTCAATGTATAATCTCCTTTGATGCTGTAATGAAGGTCTTGGATTTACCAAAGCCCTTGTCTTTATTTTACTGGATATCTTACCGTAATGAAAGGAAATTCCCTTACTTGGCGAAGAAGTTTTCTGTATAAAATGGCTGTTCTTTGTCATTGAAGTCTACACCGATCCCAATGAACTGGTAGTCACGGATTAATATGTTTTCTCTGTGGCCTTTTGAATTCATTAGACCTTCATGTGCAAAAATACTGCTTGACTGACCGTAGGCTAGGTTTTCACCCGCACTGACGAACGCCACCCCTTGCTTTTTCATCCTGTCAAAAGGGGACTCGCCTTGCAAGTTTTTATGACTGAAGTAATCTTGTACTGCCATGTCCGTACTGTGCAGACGTGCCGTTTCAGCCGCCAGTTCATCCCATGTCAAAATGGAGCGACCGTGTCGAACTCTTGCTGCGTTCGTCAAATCAAATAGTTGCATCTCAAAGCCTTTACGCATCGCATCGTTTTTGGGGGCATAGAGGGCAGACTTTTTTTGTTCTAGTGAATCCGAGATTAATTGGACTGCGGTTACGGTATTGTCAGTATGCAGATCATAAAAGACATAGATATACAGACCGTCCGAATGAAAGATGTCCATGCCTTCATCGTTTTGCAGCTTATAAATGTTTGTCCCTTTACGTATTTCGGAAATCGGTTCGCCAAGACTTTCACGTATTTCCGCTTTCGGCACACCGTACTCGATACCGATGGATGAAGCGATGAGGCGATCATTTGTATAGAGCGCATTGACGCGACGTTTGATATCGTATGACAACATGACGAAGTTCTGATAATTGTCATGGAACGTCAGCCATTCCGTTCCATATTCATTGACGGATTTCCGCATAGGTTCACCGAGTTTTTCCTTCACTTGCGCTTCGGTTGTGCCAATTTCGATATTGTGGATAGAAATAATGCCTGTTGCCGGTGCATCGAGCACGGGTTGGGCGACTTCCTCTGGGGGACTGCTTCCGGCAGCTTTATTGGAAACGAATGTAATTAAATCGATAATCGATTCTTTTGTATAGTCAAGCGCAGATCCAACTACTTCCTCGTTCAGCACGGTTTCTACTTTGGCATCAAGCGGGTCGAGAAACGATAAGTCCACGTATTGCGATACTGGACCTTCCCATAAGGGCTTGAAAGCGTAGATAAGTACTGCGAGAAAGAGTAACTGAAACAGGCGTTTTATCATAAGAAACCCACTCCTCATTCACATTATACTCTGTTTCACCCTCAGCAATACAGTGGTAACTATGAATTGTTGAAAATATTCCTCCGGAGTAGCACGAAAAAGGGTATACTAAAAAAAGAATGGAAGTTTGGAAGGAGTGGATGGCATGTTCGGTGGCGTGAGCAGTGTACCTTCCTGGTTTTATATAGTCGCATTTGTAGTCGTCATATTGCTTGTCCTGATTACGGAATGGCGAACGAGATGAAGACTGAATTTCAGTAGAAAGAAGGAAAAAACATGTTAACATTTGAAGAAAAACAACAGATTATAGAAGAGTTCCCGGATTTAGTGAAGAAAGAAGTGTCTATGAAGCGCTTGAACTATCATTATGAAGAGTCTTTGTATGATAAAACAGTGGTCGTGCAGCATTTGCACCCGAATGGCAATGCATTTGTCTACGTGGCAGATGTCAAAGGCTATGAAGCAGATGAACGCGGTCTAGTCAATGTACGCGAATACTCTGCGGATGAATTCCGTACAGTCATCCGCGCGGCAATTGAAGGCTTGGCGACAGAGGTCCAAGAACCTGAAACTATCGCGGAAACGTGGCAGAATTCCAATGGTCAGATGTTGACACTTCTTGAAGAAGATGGCTTCTTTAATATTTATCATGAAGTCAACTTGGAAGAGGGCTTCGGAGATTACCAAGAGGCGGCAAGTTATTTGAAAGAAGAAGGCTTTTCTATCAAAACGAAATAACAGCTACAGAGGTGATAGCAAATGAAGGGCAAAACAGTTGCGATTTGGCTGATCGTGGTGTTGATTGTGGCGGTAGTGGGCGTCGTGTTAATGGTTCAGACTACTTTCAAAAATAATCCTACACAAAAAAATCATCAATCAATGGACAACCAGTCGTACACCGAAATCGGTACGTTTGGCTGGCAATAATCTATGAACGACTGTCGGGTATATACTATACTCGGCAGTTTTTTATAGTTCGACGTTGGTGGTTGTGAGGGTAGCATCGCAACCGCGCCAAAGTTGACTACGACCGCGCTATTGTTGACCATTACCGCGCTATACGTATCATTCATCGCGCTAAACTCTTAGTAGATCGCGCAATACCACGTTAGAACCGCGCCAAAGCTACCTAACACCGCGCCATAGCAATCGAAAAAAGCCGCTCAAGTATTCCAGTCAACACGGACGGGATCTTGCGCGGCTTCATTTTATTTCTTCACACTATATTTCTGGCTATTCGAACGGTATAGACCTTTGCCAAACGGTAGCCACCAGTTCCATTTGCCGAACAGTTTCATTAGACTTGGAACTAGCAATAGCCTGATGATCGTTGCATCAATCGCCACAGCGACTGCAATACCTACGCCGATCTGCTTCACGGGCATGACATCTGTAAACGCGAAGGCGCCTGTTAAAACGATCATAATGAGCGCAGCGGACGTAATGACTTTACTCGTCGTGGCCAGTCCTTCGACCGTGGACTTATCATTATCGAACGACTGTGCGAACTCTTCTTGCATTCGCGAGATTAAGAACACTTCATAGTCCATGCTCAAGCCGAATACGAGACTGAAAACGATGACAGGAATGATGAGCGCGACGGTGCCTGGATTTAATCCGAAGTGGCCATACTGGAATATATAGACGAGTATGCCGAACGTTGCCGACAACCCGAGAATATTCATCAGGATTGCCTTCACTGGAATAACTAATGACCGGAATGCGAACATCAAGATGAAAAAGGTAGAAACGATGATGATCAGCAATACATACACGATATGATCCGCGATTTCATCGAAGATTTCCTGGTTGAACCGTGGTTCGCCGCCAAGCAAAATGGTAAAGCCGGTATCTTTCTCTGACCAGTCGCGGATCCAGTCCTGTGCTTCGTTTGAACTACCGGCAGCGCTTAATGTCACTGGAATGAATAACCGGTTGCCACTGTCCGTAAAATTCTTTAACACAGGATTGAGTTGGTCGTACATTTGTGGAATTCGCAGAGTTTGCTCCCATTCCGTGACGTTATCGATTCCGCTGATCGTAAAGACAGTCGAAATATCTTTGACCAATGAATCATTCTTTAACTGATCTTGTAACGCTAGCATATCGCGAAGACCTTCCGTCGTCTTCCAGCTACCATCACGCTCTGCAATTAAGAATACTGTACTTTCGTTGCCTAAACCAAACGTATCTTCCATTTGTTCAAACGCTATACGTGTATCGAATGTTTCCGGTAATGAATCAATCTGCGGAATCGTCAATTCCATATTTTTTACTGGAATTACGGCAATTGCGAGTAAAACAAACGCAATGATCGCAATCATTACAGGGCGCTTGATCACATAATTTGCAAACTTTCTCCAACCGTTCGCATCTTCGCTACGCTCTTTTAGTAAACGACCTTTATGGATGCGTTCGCCTAGCATCAACAGAACGGAAGGCAACAGAGTAAGTGACGAAACGACCGCCATACCTACGACAATCATACCTCCGAGTGCAATATTCATGAAAATATCTACTTTGATGAGCAGCATCGCGCCGAGTCCAATGAACACACAAACAGCAGAGAATATAATGGAGCGACCCGCCGTGCGAATCGTCATGATGATCGAATCTGTCACGCTACGTTTAGTAAGCTCTTCTCGATAGCGACTGATGAATAATAACGCGAAGTCGATAGAGAGGGCGAGACCGAGCATTGGTACAATATTCAGTATGAAAATAGTTAGATCCACGGTATTGCCAAGTAACGCTAAAATTCCGAGAGTAGAGACGACTGTGCCAATTCCAACTATCAAAGGTACGAATGAGGCAACAATCGTACCAAATGCAAACAACAACACAATGATTGCGATCGGCAAACCAATTGCCTCAGCGGTCATCAAGTCGCGTTGGCTAGCCTGATTGACGTCGTGTTCAAATGCCCCACCGCCAGTTAGGGTTACGCCTGTATGCCCATCGATTTCATCGCGGATATCTTCCACAACTTGCGGCATATCGTCAGGCGCCTTATCAAATTGTAACAAGGCATAAGATAAGTCTTTCGTATACTGTTCGTTTTCAGTTAAAGGAGATACGATAGTTGATATAATCCCAAGCTTTTCTAGCTGGTCAAGTGAAGTTGCGATTTCTTCATCAGATTTGCCGTCAAACACTAAAAATAGAGATTCTGCAGGTAAACCGAAGTCTTCCGAGACGATTTTCATCACGTGTTCATGCTCACCGTCCACGCGGAAGCCGTCTCCTGCAAGTAAGCCGGGCAACTGAATGGCGAAATACGTCATCACACCAAATAGTAAAATCCAAAAAGTGAAAATCCATTTATATGAATGCGTTACAAACTTCCCGAAACAGTGCAACGTAATTCCTCCTCACCCTATGAATGAAATCAATTATTTCATTTCTATGCTTATCATACCAATGAAATATAGAGAAGTGTTGCAGAAATATGGAAAGAAATGCACAAAAAAACCACTTCCTAAAAAGGAAGTGGTTTGTATAGGTTAATTAGTTTTTAGTAACGTTAGTTGCTTGAAGTCCGCGTTGTCCTTGTTCGATCTCGAAAGACACGTCTTGACCTTCTTCAAGAGTTTTGAAGCCATCGCCTTGGATAGCTGAGAAGTGTACGAATACATCGTCGCCATCTTCACGTTCGATGAAGCCATAACCTTTTTCTGCGTTAAACCATTTTACTTTACCTTGTTCCATGTTTGTTTCCTCCTCGTGCACACTCGTGTACACATTGTATTACTATCCTTGCTCAATTTCTAAAAAACGGTCGAGATAAATCGTAGACCAACGTCGAACAAAAATAATTCTTCTTTATCATAACAAGAAAAGCCAGAAATGGCAAGTGGAAAGATTAGTTCAAAGGATTGAACAACTAGATTCTCACGTCATTATAGGAAAAGTGCGAATATTTTATAGATGACTGCAGCCATTAATGCAGAGATTGGCATTGTGATAATCCACGTCAAAACAATCTTCTGTGCGACTCCCCATTTCACGCCTTTCAAGCGTTGCGCTGAACCGACGCCCATAATAGAAGAAGAGATTACGTGCGTCGTACTGACAGGTAAATGAAGAAGGGTAGCACCGAAAATAATGACTGCGGAGTTCAAGTCTGACGCAATCCCGTGAATCGGCCGGATTTTCATAATCTTGCCGCCAACGGTCTTGATGATCTTATAACCGCCGATCGACGTACCGATTCCCATTGCTGTAGCCGCTGCTACCCGTACCCATAATTGGATATCATCGGTTGTCTGTAATTCTGCTGCTATCAAAGCCATCGTAATAATCCCCATCGCTTTTTGCGCGTCATTCGTACCGTGCGTGAACGATTGAATCGCAGCCGTACCGATTTGCATGTAACGAATACGGCGGTTCGCTTTGAATAAATTACGGTTCTTTAAGACCGCACGCAATATGGTCATGACAAGAAATCCACCAACTAGTGCAATGATAGGAGATAGCAACAGTGCTTGAAGTATTTTGATGAAGCCGCTGTAATTCAGAATGCCGAAACCCGCTGCTGCAATCGCTGCGCCGGCAATGGAGCCGATCAGTGTATGGGAAGAGCTGGAGGGGATTCCGAAATACCACGTGACCAAGTTCCAAGTAATCGCAGAAACGAGTGCTGCCAAAATGACGAGAGATCCGTTTTCCAATACGAACGGATCAACAATATCTTTCGTAATGGTTTTCGCTACGCCCGTGAATGTCAGCGCACCGACGAAGTTCATCGTAGCGGCAAGCATGATCGCTGTCCGAGGTTTCAATGCGCGTGTCGATACTGACGTAGCGATCGCGTTGGCTGTATCGTGGAAACCATTGATGAAATCGAAAGCTAAAGCAAATATTACGACGAGAATGGTTAGTACGAGAATGGTATCCATCGGTCAGGACTCCTTATGCGTTGCGCATGATGATGGTTTCAATATTATTCGCTACGTCTTGACAAAAGTCTGCCGTATCCTCAAGTAGTTCATACAGATCTTTCAGTTGAATGATACGGATTGGATCTTTTTCGCGAAGGAACATTTGCTTAATGGAAGTTCGCAAAACTTCATCGCAAATACGTTCGTACTCTTTGATTTGCACAGCATGTGGACGCATTTCGACCAACTTTTTCTTCGTCAGCAATTCCATCGCAAGAACGATTTCATCGGTACTTTTCATAATGTTGCTGACGAACTTCTGCATGTATTCATCGATTTCAATGAGAGAGAACATCTCGAGGTTCGCGAGAAAATGTTCCATGCCATCCAAGATATCATCCATAGCAATCGCGATGTTCAGAATATCTTCCCGTTCAATAGGTGTCATGAACGACGTATTTAGTTTTGTAATCAATTCATGAATCAGCGTGTCGCCTGCTGTTTCATATTCTTTCATTCGAATGCTGATTTCTTTCAGATCTGAAACGGATTGGACTTTAGAATCGTTCGCATAGTGCATAGATGCTTGCACATGTTTCGCGATGTCTAATAATGCTGTGAAAAATGGATCGGGCTTACGTGGACCTAGCATTTGAATTCCTCCATTTATTGATGACATCGATAGTTATTACATCATACAAAAAACATGTGTAAAAAGATAGCGAATAGTGTAGAAATTACGCGGAAGGTAGGCGAGTTTCCGTTACTAAAACTTCGTAAACATAATTAGGGCTTTATTTGGTGGAATATTGTTAAGTTATTGTAAAGATGTATAAGAATCATTGAAAATAACTGTGGACATGAGATGATCGGCTGTAAAGGATCACATAAACGGAAAGGGGATAGAAATGGAGTATACTAAGGCTTCTTCTATAAAAAGACTTGTAGAACTATTTATTGTATCACTAAAACTAGGGCTGACCTCATTTGGCGGTCCTACTGCACATTTAGGTTATTTCCATGAAGAGTATGTACGAAAACGTAAGTGGATGGACGAAAAAAGTTATGCGGATTTAGTGGCGTTGGCACAATTTCTTCCGGGTCCAGCAAGCAGTCAGGTAGGGATTGGCATCGGCGTGGCCCGGGCAGGGGTGGTAGGCGGCCTAGTTTTCTTTCTAGGTTTCACCATGCCATCCGTAGTAGCATTGATCTTGTTTGCTATGCTTCTTGCAGGCACGGATATTAGTGAGGCTGGTTGGCTGCATGGATTGAAGATCGTGGCTGTTGCGATCGTTGCGCATGCTGTCCTAGGAATGGCGAAGAATTTAACACCGGACGTCAAGCAAAAGGCCATTGCGTTACTTGCGCTCGTCGTCACACTTTTATGGCAAGCAGCTTTTACGCAAGTCAGTGTGATTGTCATAGCTGGACTTGTGGGATTATGGCTATTTAACGTACATGATACGTCTGAAGTTGTTTCAATGAAATTTCTCGTATCAAAGAAAATGGGGGTTATTTGTTTAACGCTGTTTTTCACTTTGCTCGGTATATTACCGTTACTCCGCGAACTAACTGGTTCTTACTGGGTTGCAGTATTCGATAGTTTTTATCGATCAGGTGCGCTCGTATTCGGAGGAGGACACGTCGTCTTGCCTTTATTGGAACAGGAATTGGTACCGGTTGGGTGGATTGGAAATGAGTCATTTCTAGCCGGTTACGGTGCGACGCAAGCGGTTCCGGGACCGTTGTTTACGTTTGCTGCTTATCTCGGCGCAGTGATGAACGGTTGGCAAGGTGGATTATTCGCGACCGTTGCGATTTTCCTACCTGCATTTCTTTTGATCGTCGGAGCCCTGCCTTTTTGGGATGCCTTACGCAATCATCCAAAAATCAAAGGAGCCGTTATGGGTGTCAATGCTGCGGTCATCGGAATTTTATTCTCGGCGTTATACAACCCAATTTGGACAAGCTCCATTTTACGGGCGGAGGACTTCGCATTGGCAGCGATTTTATTCAGTATGCTGACCTTTTGGAAGATGCCACCGTGGATTGTCGTGCTAGTTGGGGCGCTAGGCGGAACTTTACTTTCCATATGGTAGAAAAGCAACCAAATACGGTTGCTTTTTTGTTATACTGAATGAATTCTATAGAAGAAAAGGGTTTTGTACATATGAATACTTCATTACAAAAAAGACTTCCATTGCCAACTGTTTGGCTTGTGCTATTGCTCGGTTCGTTATCAGCATTCGGTCCGCTGTCGATGGATATGTATTTGCCGGGATTGCCCATTGTAGCGGATGATCTAAACGCTTCGACATCGCTCGTCCAATTAAGTCTGACGGCCTGTTTAATCGGTTTAGGCGCAGGACAGCTCATTTTCGGTCCGTTAAGTGATATTTACGGCAGACGGAAACCGCTCGTCATTACGCTCATAGTGTACGCAATCGCTTCGGTATTATGTGCGTTTAGTCCGAATATCTGGATTTTTGTGGCATTGCGTTTCGTTCAAGGTATGACAGGCGCTGCGGGAATCGTGATCGCGAGAGCCTGCGCACGTGACTTATATGTAGGAAATGAATTAACAAAATTCATGGCGATGTTGTCGATTGTCAGTGGAGCAGCACCGATTCTTGCGCCGATTGTAGGAGGTGTCGTGCTGAACTATGCTTCGTGGCAAGCAGTGTTCTTTTTACTCGGAGTCATCGGTTTATTGATGTTTGTATCCACAGCCTGTTTCTTGCCGGATACGTTGCGGGTTGAAGAACGTGCAGAGAGCGGAATGCTTGCGGTCGTCAAGACATTTAGTGGTCTACTGAAGGATAAGTGGTTCGTGGGCATTGCTTTGACGCAAGGCTTGATCATGTCAAGCATGTTCGCGTACATTGCGGGATCTCCGTTCGTTTTACAGAATATGTATGGTGTGACAGCGCAACAGTTTTCACTGTTCTTCGCGCTGAACGGTGTCGGGATTATCACGGCGGCACAATTGACGGGTCGGCTATCGGGGAGAATTCACGAGGTGAAGTTCTTGCGCGCGGGCGTGTTGATGTCGTTCGCAGCAAGTATTTTACTGTTGTTGACTGTCTGGAATGAATGGCCACTTGCAGTGATTGCAACGGCGTTGTTCTTTATGGTGTCAAGCGTTGGTTTAGTATCACCAGCGGCATTTTCGCTTGCGATGCAGAGTCAGGGGAAGTCAGCAGGAAGCGCAGCGGCGTTCCTTGGACTGATGCCTTTCATCGGTGGTGCAACGGTTTCGCCACTAGTAGGTCTAGCGGGAGACAGCTCGGCTTGGCCGCTTAGTATTGTAGTGTTGACATGCAGTACTGGTGCTTTGGTGATGTTCTTTACAGTGGTTCGGAAAGCGTTTCGATTGCAAGAGGTTTGAGTAAAGGGCAGGTAGTCGTGTGGGGGTTAGGGATTGGTGCTTCGGAGGGGACGCTTTCCTAGAGGGACAGCGTGCGCCTTGAGACCCTGCACAGATGCCTTAATTTCTGCAAAGTACACAGAAATACGGCCAAGCGAACCCTTCGCTGTTCGCTTGGCTCAAGCCACGCCCGCAAGAAAGCGTCCGCCAGCTGGAGCTTCAATCCCTTCACACACACCAAGTAACTCACACTCCCAACCCTTTTTAATTCAAATCTGCTCGAAAATAAGGCATGATAGAGATAGAGAGTCTGATTATTACTTTGAAAGGTGGATGTAAAGATGGAATATCGTATTGAGCACGACACGTTCGGAGAAATACAAGTACCAGCGGATAAGTTATGGGGAGCGCAGACGCAGCGCAGTAAGCACAACTTTAAAATCGGCGGGGAACGCATTCCGCTTGGTGTAATCCAGGCCTTTGCCCATTTGAAAAAATCAGCAGCGATCGCAAGCCATTCATTCGGCAATCTGTCCGAAATTAAAATGAAAGCTATTAAAGCAGCAGCAGAAGAGGTCATCGAAGGCAAATGGGACGAGCACTTCCCATTGGTTGTGTGGCAAACAGGAAGCGGTACGCAGTCGAATATGAATATGAACGAAGTACTCGCTAACCGTGGTAACCAGTTGCTTGAGGAGTGGGGCGAGGAAGAACGCCTGCATCCGAATGACGATGTT
Source organism: Sporosarcina sp. P7 (assembly GCF_002743425.1). NCBI lineage: Bacteria > Bacillati > Bacillota > Bacilli > Caryophanales > Caryophanaceae > Sporosarcina > Sporosarcina sp. P7. The sequence goes on from NZ_PDZF01000003.1 coordinate 136,754, forward strand.
AACAAGTCACAAAGCTCGAACGATACATTCCCAACAGCGCTACACGTGGCGGGAGTTATTGCGGTAGAGCGCGAAGTATTGCCAGCAATCGATAAATTAGCTGCAACACTTCAGAAAAAATCCGAAGACTTCGCAGATATTATTAAAATTGGACGTACGCACTTGCAGGATGCGACGCCATTGACATTGGGACAAGAAATCAGCGGCTGGCACAAAATGCTAGAGAAAACGCACAGCATGCTAGAAACAAGTGTCCAGACAATGAAAGAACTCGCAATCGGCGGTACAGCAGTTGGAACGGGACTTAACGCGCCAGCTGGATTCGGTGAAAAAGTAGCGGAAGAAATTTCGAAGTCCGTGGGCATCGAGTTTACATCTGCGGAGAATAAGTTCCATGCTTTGACGAGCTACGATGAAATCGTCTACACACACGGCGCACTGAAAGCATTGGCTGCAGACTTGATGAAAGTAGCGAATGACGTACGTTGGTTGGCAAGCGGTCCACGTTCAGGTATCGGTGAAATTACGATTCCGGAAAACGAACCAGGCAGCTCGATTATGCCAGGTAAAGTGAACCCGACACAAAGTGAAGCGTTGACGATGGTTGTAGCGCAAGTAATGGGGAACGACGCAACCATCGGTTTTTCAGCGAGCCAGGGGAACTTTGAATTGAACGTCTTCAAACCAGTTATTATTTACAACTTCCTACAATCAGCGAAATTACTTGCTGACGGTATGATCAGCTTCAACGATAACTGTGCGGTAGGGATTGAACCGAACCGTGAAGAAATTGACAATAAAGTTAAAAACTCCTTGATGCTAGTCACAGCATTGAATCCACATATCGGCTATGAAAATGCGGCGAAAATTGCGAAAAAGGCTCATACAGAAGGTACAACGCTGAAAGAAGCGGCACTTTCTACGGGTTTATTGACGGAAGCGCAATTTGACGAATATGTAGACCCAAGCAAGATGACGGGCAACTCTTAATTGTCATGAATTTGTACGCTTGTTCTTCAAGCAAATCTTGTATACTAAAGACATAACCTCTATACGAAGGAGTCTTGAATATACATGAAAAAGAAGTTACTTGCAGGACTAGCGGCACTGACATTGGCGCTTGCAGCATGTGGAAACGGCGCTACAGAAAAGCCCGCAGAAGTAAATCCACAAGATTCACAGGCAGAAGCAGGACATGATCACGCAAAGCAACTACCGAACGGCGACTTGCAGGAAGTAACTGCTTCAGCGGATATCTTGCCTTCATTCCTAGACGATAAGCCAGAAGATATGCGCAAGGTCTATCAAGTGGCGGCCAACGCGACGGAGATCTTGGAATACATGCCTTGCTATTGTGGTTGCGGAGATAGTGCTGGACACAAGAGTAATATGAATTGTTTCTTGGATGAAGTGCGCGAAGATGGCTCCGTTGTATGGGATGACCACGGCACTCGCTGCCTAGTTTGCCTAGAGATCGCAGTGAAATCCGTACAAATGAAGCAAGACGGAAAGTCTATGAAGGAAATCCGCGACGCAATTGATGCGGAATACGGCAACGGAAATTATGCGAAACCGACAGATACTCCAATGCCTGCTTGATTGATTAATTTAGGCTGCAGATTCACTCTTTTAATGAGAGTGGATCTGCAGTTTTTTGTATATTGCTCAATGTCCGCGGCCCTACACCTTACACCCCACATTCTATCGCCGCGCCATCCAATCTTTGGCATTCGCGGCATTCGCTCAATGAATCACGCTATCCGCTCAATGTAGTCCCGCAAGCGCTCTATGCATAGCGTTATCCGCTCAATCGCGATCCGTATCCGCTCATAGTTCCACGCTACTCGCTCAATGAATCCACGCATCCGCTCAATGTCCGCGGCCCTACACCTTACATCCCACATTCTATCGCCGCGCCATCCAATCTTTGGCATTCACGGCATTCGCTCAATGAATCACGCTATCCGCTCAATGTAGTCCCGCAAGCGCTCTATGCATAGCGTTATCCGCTCAATCGCGATCCGTATCGGCTCATAGTTCCACGTTACTCGCTCAATGAACCCACGCATCCGCTCAATGTCCGCGGCCCTACACCTTACATCCCACATTCTATCGCCGCGCCATCCAATCTTTGGCATTCGCGGCATTCGCTCAATGAATCACGCAAGCGCTCTATGCATAGCGTTATCCGCTCAATCGCGATCGGTATCCGCTCATAGTTCCACGCTACTTGCTCAATGAACCCACGCATCCGCTCAATGTCCGTGGCCCTACACCTTACACCCAACATTCTATCGCCGCGCCATCCACTCTTTGGCATTCGCGGCATTCGCTCAATGAATCACGCTATCCGCTCAATGTAGTCCCGCAAGCGCTCTATGCATAGCGTTATCGGCTCAATGCCGTCGTGTATCCGCTCATAGTTGGGAGTCACCCGCTCAATGCCAACGCATATCCGCTCAAACCCACGGCATATCCTATCACCCCGACAAAACATCTAATCTATTCATTTCATTGGCAAGCTAAATGGATGTGGTATAATTTAGTTAAATTAGGCAGGAGGGGATTCTGATGATTCATTTTGTACAATTTGAAGAGCAGTATATACCGAAGATGGCCTCGTTATTAGCGGCGAGACATGCAGATGAACGACAACGCTTTCCATTTTTGCAGGAACGCTTTGAAGATGTCGAACAAGCAGAAGAACGTTTGCGTGAAGAATTGGAGAAACCATATACAGGGGGCCTCGTGACGTTGCGTGACGAAGAGGTCATCGGCTATTTACTATACGAATATCGCCAAGACGCTACCCGCGGACGCACAGTGTATGTTGGGTATCCTTCATTTGTCATACATGAGGACGAGCATCCAAGATTAGCACGTTTGATGTACACGGAAGTCGGTGCGGAATGGGTTCGCAATGGATATTTTGAACATGTTCTGGATATACCCGTTGGGAATGATGAATTAATTCTTGAAATGCTGGAGCAGTCGTTTCATTTTGAACAGCGCTTTGCGGCGTTGTCACTTGAACAGTATCGTGCACAGCCGGGAGAAAATAGTCTCGTGAAGATGAAGGAACTAGTAGGGGACGAGCAAAAAATATTGCATAAGATGGCACCGTGGAACAGTTTGCATCAAGCGAAAGCTCCCGCGTGGAAACCGATTACGCAAGAAGCATTGGATGCGGAGCGCGATGTATTTGCGGCGTATGAAGGCAAAGAAGGTACGCGCAGCTGGGTCGCTGAGCAAGATCACGTACCTGTAGCTTTTCATCTATTCACGCCGGCGGACGCTCGACATGCGATGACAACGCCAGATGAGTCGACCGTGCTTGTACAGGGCACGACAAATATTGATATGCGTGGACAAGGTATCGGTAAATCGATTGCGAACCATAGCTTTACTCAAATGAAAAATGCAGGCTTTAAATATGTCATGACAGATTGGCTGACGGCGAATCATTTAGCGTCGTATTTCTGGCCGAAGCTTGGATTCCGTTCGTATATGATTCGCATGGCGCGAACAGTGGATGCACGAATCTCATGGGCGGACGGACAATGACGGGCATGAAGTTCGTCACGTCATGGAGTGGCGGCAAAGACTCAGCACTCGCAGCCTATCGCGCGATTCAAGAGGGAAATACGCCAGCGATGTTGTGGACGATGTTCGAGAAAGATCAGCCACATTCCAAATCACATGCATTGCCACTTGATGTTGTTCAAGCGCAAGCCAAGCAGATGAATATACCACTGATGATCCGAAAAGCAGACTGGGCTGGCTATGAAATACAATTTTTAGATGCGATGCGCGCTGCTAAAGAACAAGGTATTCATAAAGCGGTATTTGGTGACATCGATTTGGAAGATCATTTACGATGGGTACAGTCGATGTGTGCCAAAGTCGGCATGGAAACATATCATCCCCTATGGGAAGAACCTAGACGGATGCTACTTGAAGAATTTATAGCGTCAGGTTTTGAAGCCTATGTGGTCGTCGTCAATACCAAGATGATGCCTGCTAACTTTCTAGGCAGACGTTTCACGATTGAATTAATGGATGAACTCGAAGCACTCGGCATCGATAGCTGTGGTGAGTCAGGGGAATTCCACACTGTCGTTGTAGATGGACCGATTTTCAAGGAACGTATTCCTGTAAAAATGAATGAAACAATCGAAAAAGAGGGCTATGTATTTTTGAAATGCGAGCTAGAACAAGTGACTTCCACAGACTGAGAGATAATCTGTGGAAGTTTTTTAATTCTTACTTGATGAATAAATAAAAGTAGAAAAAGGAGCAGATGTCTAATGAATAGTAAGAGAATAGTGACGGAAGAGGATCTTCAAAAGTCTTTTGACATACGAAAAGCTGTATTCGTAGAAGAACAGAATGTTCCGGAAGAGGACGAATTTGATGAATTTGATGTGCTGAGTGAATTTTGTGAACATATTTTAGTGGAACATAACGGACAAGCGATCGCCTCAGGAAGATTGAGAATAGTAGATGGAGTGGGGAAGTTAGAACGCATTTGTGTGTTAGCTTCTCATCGGAGTTTAGGTGTCGGCAAGATTATTGTTCAAGGGCTAGAAGATATCGCAAGGGAGAAGGGAATAGTACGGTTGAAATTGCATGGACAGACACATGCAGAAGAGTTTTATCGAAAACTTGAGTATGCAACTACATCTGATATATTCATGGAAGACGGCATACCACATATTGTGATGGAGAAAGAGTTAGCTCTGTAGTTTGAAATAGTACTAGTTCTGTAAAGAAATACCCCTAATGTTAGAATGAAATCTAACTTTAGGGGCTCGATATAGACACTACGTAATCAACTTTTCATCATATACAGCTTACTTACGTAATTGAATTTCGATATGAATTTTTACTTCGTCGCTTACGACTACGCCACCAGTTTCAAGTGCCGCATTCCATGTTAGACCGAAGTCTTTACGGTTAATCTTCGTATTACCTGAGAATCCAGCAGCTTCATCTCCGCTCATTGGATCTTTCGCTATGCCTTCAAATGTTACATGGAATGTGACGGGCTTCGTTGTATCTTTAATAGTGAAGTCGCCAGTTATGTCGTACGTATCGTCTGACGTCTTCTCGATAGTTGTCGCCTTAAACGAAAGGTTTGGGTAATTTTCTACATCGAAAAAGTCTGCTGAACGTAAATGATTGTCTCTATCAGACTTGCGCGTATCAATACTGTTTGCATCAATTGTAAAATCGATCGATGCGTCCGTTAAATCTTGGGGATCCGCTTCGATAGTTCCTTGGAATTCGTTGAATGTACCTTTTACGTTTGAAATCATCATATGTCTTACCGAAAACTCTATTGTACTGTGTGCTGTGTCAACATTCCATTTTGCTTTTGTCATATAAATCTCCTCCAATACTGGTTGGTTTTTATGTTGCATTCAGTAACTGACATGCAACCTATTCAAGATGAACAATCCTTGGAATCTGAGAAACGAGCACTGGAGTGATGGCTTCGTATTTATACGTTTTAGAAAAAAACACTACCACCACCACTTAAGAACTATTTACCCTCTTTTGGGAAATATATGCGTATAGTAGGGGATTCGATGGAAGTTGTTTTAGTCGTATCTTTCTACGGATGCTGTTCAAACGTTACGTGGTTGCAAGAAAGTCGTGGTCAGTCCGTTAGTTTGCTTGTAAACCATCTACGTATTATCCTCTTAATTCATCGCTTTTTTTGATCATCACCATGATCACTCTAGTTACGTTTTTTATCGCGTAAGTTGTGTTGAATTCAACCAATTCTTCGCTTGTTGCGCGACTTCCTGTGTCAGGCTATGTCCCTTCACCCAAGCTGTTGTGACCTGTGCGCCTCTTTCTTCAAAGAGACGAATGACTCGTTTGCTTTCAGATTCTGGTACAACCGGGTCGCCTTCGCCTAGTGAAAGGAATACGTCCACGTCGCTGAAATCATGTGTTTTCGCCACATCTGCTGGATACAGTGGTGCGAATAAAGCCGCTTTTTTGAAAGTTCCTGGCTGCATAAGCATCATCTGTATGGCAATGTTCGAACCGTTTGAGAATCCGACAAGAACCGTATCCTCTAGTTTAAAATCGTATTCCTTTGATTTTTCCACGATAAACTCATACAGTTCATTGCCGCGAAACTCCAGGTCTTCCCAGTCGTACTGACCTTCACCATGACGTTTAAAGAATCTATTCATTCCATTTTCCTGCACATTTCCTCTGATGCCTAAAACGTTGTATTCAGGATGTAGAAGTTCGGCTAGGGATACTAAGTCCGTTTCTGTACCACCTGTGCCGTGTAGCAATACAAATACCGGTGCACCTTTTTTCTTTTCATTGTAAATATATTTCACTGCTTTAACGCCTCCAATTAATTAACGGCAAGTCTGCTTACAGTATTTTATTTATATACTATATCTTCAATTTCGGAAGTAGAGTTTCGTATTCCTGCCTTTTATGTTCGTATTGTTCCGGTAATTTCAGCATGGAACCAAGTGATTGTATATCTTCATCTATGTCAAATCCCGGACCGTCTGTTGCGAACTCGAATACGATTTTTCCTTTTTCTTTTGTATAGATCGAGTTGAAGTAATTTCTGTCCTTTACTTCAGTGACCCCGAATTCATTATCTTGTAAGGTGGACTGCCATTCTTTTAATGCGTCAATAGTAGGGACAGACCAAGCGATATGGTGGACCGTTCCAATACCGAATCTACCAGCAGGTTGCGGTGGGATGGATGTTAGGATGTGATGCTTTTCCTGACCTACTGTTTCAAAATGGTGGTTCTGATCCTCGACATCTAGTTCATTTAATCCCATAATGCCTGTAAGCAAATCTTTTGTGGCTTGTGGATTTGCGGATAATAACACAGCTCCGTGGAAATCCACTATGTCGGAATGATTTGCGGATATTTCGCCTTCGACAATAGCGAGCTCCAATCCATGCACATCATTGAACTCGAGTGTTTCTTTACCGAAAAGCTGAGTCATTTCTATGTGGATGTTTTGGGCTGTTAAATGCTCTTTCCAATAGTCCATACTTCCTTTAGGTACTCTAAAAGCAATTCGTCCGACTTGACCGCTGCCTTTTCGTCCACGATTGTCGTTTGTCCAAGGAAAGAATGTAATGACCGTACCAGGAGTCGTACGATGATCTCCGAAGTACAAGTGATAGACAGCTGGATCATCAAAGTTTACCGTTTGCTTAATCAAACGGAGCCCTAAAACATCTCTGTAAAATTTCAAGTTTTCATTGGGGTCTCCTACAATGGCTGAAATATGATGGATTCTTTTAATGGCTTCCATTTACAAAACTCCTTTTAAAACGATTATGAACGTGTTGTATCGAATGGGCGAATCTGAGATTCAATATATTCACGTTTTGGTTCAAGGAATGGTGGGAGTGCTAGGTTTTCACCCAATGTTTCGTAAGGTTCATCTGTCATGAAACCTGGTCCGTCTGTTGATAGCTCGATGAGAATATGACCGACGCGTGTATAAAGTGCTTCAAAGTAGAAACGGTCTACATGACCGGAATGCTGCATACCCATTTCATCGTATGTTGCTTCCCAATTTTTGATTGCTTCATGGTCTTTCACTCTGAACGATACATGGTGAACCTGTCCATACCCTTGACGTCCTGGCGTAGTATCATCATATCGTAAAATGACCTGTCCACCGTTGCCTCCTTCACCTACGTCCAACAGTGTTACGTTGTCTTCTTCAAGAATCGGTTTCATACCATACACATCTGTAAGCATTTTTTTAAAGTCTTCAAAATAACTAACTGTGATTTCAATCGGTCCTAAGCCGTAAATTGCGTGTTCTTCAGGTACGGGTCCGTTTTTCCAAGGTGTGCCGGGTGCTACGCCTGTATTATTCTCATCGGAGAACAGTTGATATTTCTGCCCATCTGTTTCTTGGAAAGGTAGCACCTTTTTCCCGAAGAGCTCTTGAATGCCCTCGTTTTCTACGCCGAACTCTTTGAAACGCTCTACGTAATATTCAAGGGCTGCGTCGCTAGACACTCGTAGTCCTGTTCTGGAAATCGAGTTTGTCCCGGGTGTCCCTTTCGGATTGTTCGGGAAGTCAAAGAACGTCATGTCTGTCCCTGGTGAACCGATATCATCTGCGAAAAATGTGTGATACGTTTGGATGTCATCTTGGTTTACTGTTTTCTTGACTAATCTCATTCCCAGTACGTTTGTGAAGAACTCATAGTTTCTCATTGCGTTGTCTGTCATAGCGGTAACGTGGTGAATGCCTAGTAATTCGTTTGTCATGTATTAAAACTCCTTTATAATTGTAATTAATTAATATGTTACTAATTCGAGATATTAGGTTAAAAAAACTAGATTTACTATTACATATTTTGTGCATGTAAACCTAATTTTTTTAACTGTGTAATGAGTTGTTCTTTTTCTGATATATTTAGCCCACTAAAAATTTCTTTTATCGCTTTCTTGTGTGGGGGGAAGATCTCATTCATCAGTTCCGTGCCTTCAGTTGTTATAGACGCATATGTGACACGTCGATCTTTTGGACACGGTTTTCTTTTTAGTAAGTTTTTCTTTTCTAATTTATCTACAACGTACGTGATGCTACTACTAGCAATTAATACTTGCTCACCAATTTTCTGTATCGGTTGATCACCTTTACTATAAATTAACTCTAGAACAGCAAATTCTGTTGGATTTAAACCTGAGCTTTTTATATCTTCTTCCACGCGTACTTTAATGGATTGCAATGCTCGAGTTAAAACTATAAATGCCTTTAGAGACAAATCTTCTTCATAACGATCTACATTTTGATTGTCCATGACGTTCTCCTTTTATCTCGAATTCAAGGTAATCATATAATAGGGACGTTACGATGTCAATCGATACGTTTGAAAAGAAATCTACACTACTTGGATGGTTTGTGTCAGGGGCGTTATGGTGTATACGGCATTCGTACCATGCACTTTTCAAAAGTTCATTTGAATACGAGGTGGATGTTTGGAGAATAGGTTGACCATGTCGTGTGGAGAGCAAGAATTTTTTTAAGTCTTTTGTAAATGCTATACTCAGTACTAGTACAACGGATAAAGGAGTAATGTATTTTATGAAAAAATTTATCAATGCGAATATATATGGTGACCCACATTCCCATGAATTTGTAGTGGAAAATGGGCAGTTTAAAACAATAGGGAATGATGTAGGTAACGCAGATGAAGTGATTGATTTAAAAGGGCGTTTAGTGTTGCCGCCTTATGTGGATCCTCATTTACACTTGGATTATATCTTTTCAGGGTTAGGCGAGGGAAATGCGAATGTATCCGGGACATTATTTGAAGGTATTCAGCGTTGGAGTGATAATAAGAAATCATTGACTGAAGAAATGGTGCGTGAACGGGCGATTAAAGGAATTCAAAAAGAATTAAGCAAAGGGGTTCAATTCATTCGTACGCATGTAGACATTACGGATCCGAATTTAACGGGGATGAAAGCGTTAATTGCATTACGCGAAGAATTGAAAGATCTCGTTACATTACAACTTGTCGCCTTTCCTCAAGAAGGATTCTTTAGATATGAAGGCGCAGAGCGTTTAATGGAAGAAGCGCTTGAAATGGGTGCGGATGTAGTAGGGGGAATTCCTCACTTTGAAATTTCCTATGAGCATGGCGTGGAATCCTTGCGACGTATTGTAGACATGGCGATAAAGCACAATGTGATGATTGATATTCATTGTGATGAAAATGATGATCCAAATAGTAGGTTCTTAGAAGTGTTAAACGCACTCGTTATGGAAAAAGACTATGGTAAGTATACAACGGCCAGTCATACATGTAGCTTCGGTTCAGTAGACAACAGCTATGCCAATAAAATGTTAGGGTTATTTAAAGAATCACAAATCAACTTTATTTCTTGTCCGACTGAAAATGCCCATCTACAAGGACGTGGCGACAGTTACCCTAAACGTCGTGGCCTAACACGGGTAAAAGAATTATTAAATAACGGAAACAATGTGGCATTTGCTCAAGACTCCATAGCGGATTACTGGTATCCACTGGGCAATGGAAATATGATGAATATTTTAGACAATGGGATTCACTTAGCGCATTACACACATATTGACGAGATCAATAAAGCACTCGACTTGATCACATACCACGGGGCCAATCTTATGAGAGTGAACGATGAGTATGGTATTGAAGTAGGAAAACCAGCGAACTTCATCGTGTTGGATGCACAAGATCCGTATGAAGCCATTCGTGAGCGTGCAGAAGTGCTGATGTCGGTTAGGAACGGTGAATATCTCTTTAAGCGTGAACCGCGAAAAAATGAAGTGGAAGTGGATTTCTTAAAGCTATCGTAAGGTTTCTTGACCATTCTAAAAAATCCTTCTCAACATGTGTTGGGGAGGATTTGTAAAAGTCCCTGCAAGTTATTTGAAATGCTGATACGGAGGATGTATGTGTAAACTGAATCAACGGATGACGGGGAAGTGGTTGGAACCCGTTAATCTGCGCTGCAGCCAGACGCGTGTCCTATGGGCGTGCGGTGAACCACGCCGCTCGGCTTTGCTTCGCTAGGGTTTCATCTGTCAATGCAAAGATGTGCTCCTTCCCGCTACGCTTGACTCGCAAAAGCCGTTCTCCGTTACGGCTCTTGCTGATCCTCCCGTCGCCGGCTGTAGCGAAGATCAACTAAGCGAGTGCGAATAAACTAAGTTACACAATCGCACCCGAATATTGAATTACTTTTGAAAGTCATTGTTCATTTGAAACGATTAACTGGACCATACATCCTTTAATTAGGAATACCTTTGGGAGTTAAATACTGAACAGATTTCGCCGCGTATGCACCATAACTACCTTGGTATTCATCATCATTTACAAATGCTTCAGCAACACTTTGATAGTCTTCGTAACTTACTTCAGTTGCAAAAACATCTTGCTCCTTAGCTTTATCGAAACTTTCTTGTGTTAATTTTGCTCGTGTTAATAAATAAGCTTCATAAGTTGCACCTTCGAATAAATCTACTACTTCAGCATTATTTTCTTTTGCCGTTTCTTTATTGGCTTCTTCAATTGCATCGTTAAATTCACTTTGGCTTAGATCGGCTTTCGCTGCTTCTACATTTTCATTTTCGCTATCCGACAATTTGATATTTACAAGACTATCTTTATTTTCAGAAGTGCACGCTGCTAGAATCAATATTACTCCCATTAAAAACATCAAGCTTATTTTTTTCATTTTAAATATCCTCTCTATAAGTGTAATGATTTTTGAATCTATTAAAGTCAACATCTATACGGGACCAGTACTTGATAATTACTAACAATCATATAGTTATTTAAGGAAATCGAGATAGAATCATTGCCTAATAATTGCCCCCGAATGTTTAACATGCAGCTTACATTTTACCCTGAACTATCCATTGCCATATTCGAAGAGTTCCTCCAAACGACACCACAAATAGTCCGCTTAATAGTAAACTCCTAATATGAAATACGGGCACTAATCTGTGTAAAAGATCAGTACCCGTTATATTATTCAACGTATTGAATCGTTTCCAAGAATACTTCTCTTAGTGGCTTTAAATCAGTGACAGACTTAATCATGGCATGCAGATACTTTTCACTCTCCAGCGTTTCATACGACCACTCAATTCCTCTACTCATTGCGTAAGCATGTAGAAAAATCCGGATAGTTCTACCATTCCCTTCTCGAAAAGGATGCAACATATTTAATTCTGCTTTGAAGTAAGCTAAACGATCTGCAGCTTCATTTAATGAATTCCAAAGAGGCTCCTCATTTAACTCCATAAATAAGTTACTTGCATAGCTATCCAAGAATTGAACTTGACAGAAACGAGTAGCACCTTTCATGAGTTGAACATTCCTAAAGTTTCCTGCAAAGGGGTAGATATCTTGAAATAGATAATGATGCAGCTCTTGGAACTTTTTCAAGGTAAATGATTCGAATATGAAATCGTTTTGTTCTAGTGCCATTGCACGAAGAGAAAACGCCAATGCTTCTGCTCTTTCGAGTTCTTTATAAGAATTAATCTCCAATAAATTGTGTTTTATTAGGTACTCATCATTTTCTTTATCATTATACTTTCCCATGCCGCAATATATCCTTAATCAAAGTAGGGGTAATTGAAGTCTTTGTATTTATGAGTTCTAAGACTTTTTCCTGCATATCAGAAGAAATTTTTAAATTTTCGAGATGTAGGTTATGCATCACTCGTCTAAATTCTTTTGAGTCAAGATCCAATGGCTTCATAATAAACCACCCCTTTATCATTATAATCTTACTTTATATTATACAGTTCTAATGGGTTAATTACTAATTAGACGTATGACCAAATCCTTCTTGGGGAATCGCAACCGTTTGCTTTAGCTTCCTATTAGTATTTCACAATTAAGCAGCAACGGGTCGCCAAAAGCATCTTACATGTTGATCCGCTTTAAATGACTGCCGCATTCGATCAGATAGGTTTTTCAGTTCATCCGTTGTGATATCCTCCATGGCTACATCGCCGACAAATCGTTTCAACATGACACATTGTATGCACACGCCAATATTGCTAATCTATTGTTGGCCAGTAGGTCCGCTTGAAAGAAATTGATTCATTGCGAGAGAGAGCGTGTGGATTTCTACATAGTGCGCTTACCTGATCTTACATACTCTTGATCCACGAGTGGTTTTCCTTCCGCATCGACGAGGACTGTCATGCCTAGGCCGTAAACTTGTGCTCGTGACATATAAAGTACACCGGTTTCATTGTCGCGGATCACTTGAAATTGCTGCAGTTTGCCTTGTTTTTCGATGATTTCAAAACGTTTCTTATCCATTCTAGACCCTCCTTTGTATTAGTATTACTATACAACGAGTTATTTGATTATTCAAAAATCCATTGATTTCTATTAAGTAGTGCATTAATCTAAAGGGAAATTAATTAAAAAAACTTTGAAACTATTTCTGTAATTCTACGTCTGTACGGCATACTACTATATTATGGAGAGGATGAAGTCGAATGAAGAATAAAATGATAGCGGTACTCGGTGCGATTTTGCTAGCATGTAGTGTACCTGTATCAAGCTCAGCTGCAGGCAATTCGGGTTTTCCGGATGTTCCAGATTCGAAGCATTTCGCGGAAGCGGTGAATGAGTTGGCGTCACGTAATATAATTGGAGGCTATCCAGACGGTACATTCCGTCCGAACGACTCTATCACGAGAGGACAGGCGGCTGCCATTATCGTGAAGATGACGAAACTTCCTACTACGAATATAAAAGATCCAAAATTCAAAGATGTATCGACTGCAAATGGCTACTATAAAGCGATTGCGGTACTAGCGGAAAAAGGAGTCATCAACGGCTATGGAGACGGGCGATTCGGGCCAAACGATTCGATTACGCGCGCGCAAATGGCTTCGATCATCATCAAAGCGTTTGAATTACCGCTATATCGTGATCCCGATTATGGATTTAAAGACGTTGTGCATAAAAATGGCCACAGAGATGGAATTTATAGTTTGTATCAACTCGGGCTGACAACTGGTACGTCTCCTACGACATTTAGTCCAAACGCCACTATCACAAGAGGTCAAGCAGCGAAATTACTCAAAGCGGCGGAAGATGTGAAGCCTGGAATTCTAACGATGCATGCGAAAGATTTTAAATGGAAGAGATTCAATAATGTCAGCAAAACGAACTCGAATGTATTCGACGTCGTGGCAGACAGTGAAATCCCAAGTCAAGTCAATTTGCAAACGAAGATTCATATTGTTCCAAAGAAAGAAGGAACGGCTACACTGACTTTTTCAGGGGTAGCTTCATCCGAGACATCCGATAAAAGTTATAGAAAATACTATGTACATGTTAAAAAAGTGAATGGTGCATGGGATATTTCATTGGAAGAGACGGAAGACATTTATTCCACACCTGTAGAGCTATGGAAGCATTATGAAAGAAGAGATAATAACGAACCGTTCATAGATGCTACGTCGATTACTCTTTCTACAGCTGAAGGAGAACTGGTGAATGATCGCGTAGGTTTTAAGCGATGCGAAAATCAATCATTGCAATATTGTCATGTCATCCAACTGGATCAGCCGGGCGAATTTATTGCGACGGTTACGTATGCGGATGGCAAGATCGTACGTTATTATGTCTCATCAACTGAAATTAAAGAACAATTTTATTATTACATCCATGTCACGCCGATCAAATCGGAAGAGGTGCTGAGCATTTGGGAAGGCGCTAAATTGGGCAAGCACGTGCTGCCTAAAGGAAGTGAACAGATTGCGACAGTGACAAGAGATCCGGGGACGAATGTGTTCCGTATCACACCGAAGAAACCAGGAGAATTCTTTGTCGACTTCCCAGAAGCTAAGGGCGTGTCGCAGGGAAATCACAGGGTTTACTACGGCATCACGGTGAAAGTCCGTCAACTGGGCGCTTATCTGCATGTAGACGCAACGGTCAGTGAAGAAGACGATATGATTTTTAATTAATTAAATAGGATTGAGCAAAGCAGACATGCATCACGTGTCTGCTTTTTTGAATTTTGCAAAAAAATATCTCGGGCAGTATTGTCCTATGCTACACTGAAATTATTAACAAACTCTGGCACAAACTAAAGGAGAGCATGTAGATGAATGTGATTGAGATGAACCAAGTGACGAAAGTTTTCGGCAAGCATCTGGCGTTGGATAGACTGGATTTAGCAGTGAAGAGCGGTGAAGTGTTCGGTTTCATCGGTCCAAATGGAGCAGGAAAGTCGACAGCCATTCGGGTTCTGCTTGGCATGCTTCGTACTTCGAGCGGAACCGCGACGATTTTCGGCAAAGACGTGTGGCGAGATGCAGTGGACATTCATCGACGTGTAGCGTATGTGCCAGGGGACGTACATTTGTGGCCGCAGTTGACGGGCGGAGAAGTCATTGATTTATTCGCAAGTCTGCAAGGGAAGATTAATGAACAAAAACGTGAGCAATTACTTAGGCGTTTTCAGCTAGATCCGACGAAGAAGTGCCGAACGTATTCGAAGGGGAATCGACAGAAAGTTGCTTTGGTGGCGGCATTTGCCTCCGATGCAGAATTATTTTTGCTAGATGAACCGACTTCGGGACTCGATCCGTTAATGGAAAAAGTGTTTCAGCAATGTGTAGAGGAAGTGAAGGCTGAAGGGAAGACGGTGTTACTGTCGAGCCATATTTTGTCGGAAGTTGAGAAGCTATGCGATCGCGTTGGCATCATTCGACAAGGGCGTCTGATCGAGTGCGGTACGTTGAATGAGTTGCGGCATTTGACGCGAATGCAGCTGACGGTTGTGACGCGAACTCCGATTGAGTCGCTTGTTTCGTGGCAAGGTGTCCATGATGCAGCGCAGACAGAAACCGGCTGGACATTTCATGCAGATGCAGATGAGATGGAAGCGATTATGCAAAAACTAAGCGCGCACGGCATACGGAAAATCGAAAGTGCGCCGCCTACGCTTGAAGACTTATTCATGCGACATTATGAAGAATCCACGGAAAGTAGGGAAGTGTGATGAAGAGGGCTCCCTTTGCAGGTGTTCTCCGTCTATCCCGATTCATTATCAGGCAAGATCGCATGCGTTATATGTGGTGGCTCGTTGGCATCACCGCCATGACGCTTGTCGTACCACCTGCTTTTAATGAATTATATCCAACTGAGCAAGATCGCAACATCATGGCGGAAACGATGAAAAATCCCGCGATGGAGGCAATGGTAGGTCCTGGAGATTTGGCGAATTACACGCTTGGCGCCATGGTCTCGCATCAGATGCTATTGATGACCGCCATTGCAGTTGCTATCATGAATATTTTATTGATGGTGCGCCATACGCGGGCAGAGGAAGAAGAGGGGCAAGCAGAATTACTACGTTCGTTGCCGATTGCGCGGCATTCGCAACTGACGGCTTCCATACTTACGCTGTTCGGCGTCAATTTACTACTTGCATCGCTAATCGGTGTGGGCTTGTATAGTCTTTCATTTGATAGTATGGGGCTGTCTGGATCACTTATTTACGGTGCGTCGCTTGGTGCGGTCGGCTTGTTTTTTGCAGGTATTACAGCGGTTTGCGTGCAACTCTCGGAAAGTTCGCGGGGGGCAGTAGGGCTTTCGTTTACGGTGATGATCAGCTGTTATGTATTGCGATCGGTTACGGAGTGGGTTCCACCGTTTGGCTGGCTTACGCAAGTTCAGCCGTACAGCGATAATAACTGGGTGCCTGTAGTGGGATTGATAGGCACAAGTATTTTATGGTTCGTGCTGGCAGTCGTTCTTCAAGGCAAACGCGATATCGGCTCAGGCTTTCTTCCCTCGAGAAGCGGCCGTGCGCATGCTTCGATTTTGTTGCGTCATCCGATGGGACTCGCTTGGCGACTGCAAAGAACCGCATTCATTTCCTGGTCAATTGGCATGCTGGTGCTCGGGCTATCTTACGGTTCCGTTCTCGGGGATTTAGATTCGTTTTTTCAAGACAATGACATGCTCGCTTCGATGATTGTAGAGGATGAAAACAGTTCATTGACTACGCAATTCTTGCCGATGCTGATGGCGGTACTTGCATTTATTAGCACAATTCCGGCATTGCTTTCTATTCATAAAATAGTGGGTGAGGAGCGGAAGTCACGCGTAGAACATTTGCTAGGGCGCGCCGTTTCAAGGAACAAGTTACTAGGTTCCTATTTGGTGTTGGCGTTGTTCACTGGATTTGTGATGCTGAGCTTCTCGGCACTCGGTTTATGGTTAGCAGGCACTACATCGATGGAAGAGCCATTCACGTTCTTAACCGTATGGCAAGCTAGCATCGTTCATTTTCCCGCGGTGGTCGTAATGATTGCGATCAGCACATGTTTGATTGGTATCGCAGAAAAAGCGACAGGCTTCGTGTGGCTCTATTTATTTTACGGATTCCTTACGCTATATTTAGGCGGCTTATTCCAGTTTCCTAATTGGATGGAAAAACTTTCACCGTTTGGCTTCGTTTCCAAGTTGCCGATAGAGGACATGAACTGGCTATCTACTGGTGGGTTACTAGCGGTGGCGGTTGTTTTGTTTATTTTCGGTATCAATCGATATATTAATCGAGACATAGAAGGGTAGTGATTTGTCTACAAATATCAAAATCCCCTTCCAATTTCGACCGATTCGGCACAAATCGATAATAGAACTAGTTTTATTGAAAGAAACATCGGTCAAGGACTTCCTGGGGTTACAATTAATGCTATTGTGATTGAAGTTTGGTTGGACTTTCAGGAGGTTGTCATAAGTATGAATCAAAATTAAGAAACAAAAATAGTGAATGCAGATCCTTCTGCAATAGGACTGTTCGGTCTGGCGATGGTAACACATAAGGTCTTATTCTTTATCTTCATTTCGGAAGGGAATTCATCCCGGTAACGATAGATTATTAATATTGCATTACGAATACTTACAAAAGCGATTTAAGCACCTTTGTTTACGCAGGTGCTTTTTGTGTTAGGATCTGTAAGTATCTATATTAGCTAACACTTTATTCAATAACATTAAACAATTTACTGATTTTTCCAAAAAGATGTATGAAATCTTTTAACTACCTGATAGTATGGAAGCAGGAGACTATCACCGAAAAAATGTAAAGGGAGTGAAAGCATGAGGAAAATGTTCAAGGTTATGCTCTGGACGTTACTGCTATTTGCTTTGTCATTTGTTCATGTCGGATCCAATGAGGCATCAGCGAAAGAGTTTAAGGATGTATCGAAGCAACATCCGAACTACGCAGCCATTCAGGAGATGCAAAAAGCAGGATTCATCAATGGTTATCCTGACGGGAGTTTTCGGCCGAATGAGCCGGTGAGTCGTAAGCATGTAGCGGTGTTACTGGATAAAGCGTTGAAGTTGCCGCAACCGTCTACTGCAAAAGCTGTTTTTACAGATGTACCGAAAAGCCATGCCTATTACGCACCCATTATGAAGTTGTATAATAAAGGGATTGTAGGCGGATCAAACGGCAAGTTCAATCCCGATGCCTCTGTTACACGCATCCAGATGGCAAAGATGCTCGATTTGGCATTTGAATTCAATATGACTGAGCATGCCGGATTTTATGATCTCCTCGTCACGCACTGGGGATATGTCCATGCCAATGCGTTGTTTTCAAATGGCGTGACAAAAGGGGATAACGGACACTTTAAACCGAATGATAAAGTTACACGTGCGCATTATGCAGAATTCCTAAATCGAGCTATTCATGCACATGCTGCTCAACCAGGTGGCGATCAAATGAATAGTGACAGCGCACTGGATAAATTAAATCGATTAACGTCTTCAATTGAACGTATCTTCTTGCTGAGCGAAGAAAATAATCAAACGTTCAACCAAGTCCGTCCAGAGTATCTCTCGTATGCGACCGAAGGGTATGTGAATGACGTGATCCAGAAAGTATATAACGGGGAGTTCGACTACCTCGATTATGTGCATAATGCTTTGCATGCAGAAGTTCAGTTACGTTTTGATTTCTCCCAGCCTGATAAAAATACGTTAAACGTGAACACAATTCAATTTAGAAATATAAATGATGATACGGGAGGGTTTGTTCATGCCGTATTTACAAAAGAAGCCGGTCAATGGAAAATCGCTAGTTATGCTGTTGATTACCCAGGCACGAAGAACTTCCAATTGACGGTAGACGAAGCGAAGTTCGCTATAGAAGATGAATATAGACGCCATGGCTTTAGCAATGTACAAGTAAAATTCGTATCGAAGACCCAAATGACAGGTCAAGATTATTCCAGTCATGAAAAATATACATTCGACCAATACAAATTCACTGTGGATAGCAATATTGGCCGAGATCATGTGACATTCCATTCCGATAGTGGTCTTCTCTACTAGTTTTAATCGGTCTGAAACACTATACATTCTTCGCCGCGTTGCCTGCCAGTGCTAGTTTCTGAGGGTTCAAGTTTTGTACACTATCTATCAGTGTGGTAATGATTACAAAATGGTCTCCTACTCAGTAAAACATAAGAAAAAGCGTCTCACTCTTATAAAGTGAAACGCTTTTCCCTATACAACCATTCTTACAAATACATTTGAACTGCATCAACTAAACTATACCCACCAAGGAAAATCGCAATTAAGATCACGATAGCTCCAATGATATTGAGTAAAGTGGAGTTGCGCTGATCACCAAGTAATTGTTTATTATTCATGATGATAAACAAGTATACCGCAACAATCGGAAGCAAAATACCATTCAACGCTTGTGCCGCAAGCAATACGTCAAGTGGACTGAAGCCAATTGCGGATGTGATAATACCGATGATGATCACAACGGAGAATACCATTTTGAACTTTTTATTCTTCATTCCGCCTTCCCACTTCAGTACACTGCTGATCGCGACTGCTGCACCAAGTGGACTTGCGATAGCGGAGGAGAAGCCTGCTGCGAAAATACCGATCGCGATAAATACTTTTGCCCATGAACCGAATAAAGGTTCCAATTGGACGGACAGGTCCGCAACACTCGTTACTTCCATGCCCATCATCGTAGAGGCAGCTGTGATTAATACTGCAGCAGTGATTAATCCACCGACACAAATCGAAATGATCGTGTCCCATCTTGCTTCCTTCAAGTCACTTACTTGCGTCCAACGTTCTTGCACCATAGAAGAGTGAATGAAGAAGTTATACGGCACGACTGTAGTTCCGACCAATGCGATAATGATAATGATCGAACCGGTTGGTACACTTGGGATAAATGCTCCCGCGAATACTGCGCCAATATCAGGTTTTACAACAATCATGGTCGTAATGAACGTCACGCTCATGACGATGACTAGGAAAATCATTAACTTTTCGATTAATTTATAACTACCTGACAATCCGAGAAGCAGAATCGCTACACCGATGAAAGGGCTTACAATATGTGCTGGAATATTCGTCAATGTAGAGACACCAAGGGACGTTCCCATCAAATCACCTGAAATATATGCCGCACAGCCAACGCCAATCGATATAATGACGAGCCATATAGAAGCGAATTTCAGTAAAGGTTGTTTGAATTGGTCGTGTATCGCCTCGCCCAATCCCTTTTTTGAAACGACACCAAGTCGTGCAGACATTTCCTGAAGAACGATTGTTGCGATAATAGAGAAGACTACTGCCCATAGAATGGCGTAACCAAATCCAGCACCTGCGCGAGTGGCGGTAGTGATAGTACCCGGACCTATGAATGAAGCCGTAATAATAGCTCCTGGTCCCATCGACTTTATCTTTGAAAGTAGCCCTTTTTTCTTAACTTGCTGTGTTGTGGATACGTTAGCGAGCATCTTCTTAACCTCCCTTAAATGTCCTCACCGAATAAGAGAGGAAAAGAAAAGTCACTTTTCCTCGAGTGAGTTATAAATTGTTTGTTTCGATACACCTAGTAATTCTGCGATTCGGTCAGCAGATCCTTGAATCAGGAAGATACCTTTACTTTCCAACTGCCGCACAAACGTAATGCGGTCTTTACGTCTCAAGTTTTCCACGTCGATTCCAAGCTCCACTATTGTGCTTTTGGTGATGTTGTCGAACACTTCATCGACATGCGTCGCATACGTTTCATCGAGATGCTGCCCCTCGTAGCTTGTGTCTGGACGAATCATTTCTTCTAGCACGTGATGTAGACGATTGATTTCCGTGATATCCAAATTGATACCAAGGAAACCAATCACTTTGCCGTCCATATCTCGAATGAATACAATGGAAGTCTTGATCATCTTGCCACGTGTCGTGTTCGTAATGATGCCATTCAAATCTTTAATATCTTCGTGTTTCTTCTTTAATTCCCTCAAAATGACTTCCGTAGTAGGGGCACCGACAGTACGGCCGGTGACATCGCCTTTCAAATAGATTAAAGAGGACTCTACTTTCGTCACATCATGGATGACAACTTCACAATTCACATTAAACACACTGTATATGGCATCAGCCATTCGTATATAAGAGTCGAAAATCAATTGGTTTGGTTTCATAACTTCTAACACTCCTCAGATTAATTACTATTCCTTATTTTCCTATACAAAGAAGGAAAAATCGACTGTTTTCGATGAAAAGGTTCAGTAGTCTGGGAAGCGGTAGCTTACTTTCCTTCTTTTTGCTGATTATGAAGGATATTTCCTGCTAGTGCATATAGGATCAAAGTAGAAGCGAAATGAGCAGAAAATTGATTAGGATCTTGCTGTGGATAAATTTCCACGAAATCCATACCGATAACGCCTAATTTACAAATTTCATGTACCAATGTGAGTAATTCATAAGAAGTTAAGCCATTTCCGTCAACTGGACCGCCAGGATTGAATGCGAAGTCCAACACATCACTACAGATCGTCAAGTATACACAATCTACATCTTTTGAAGCTTGCGCATAGATTTCTTTAGCCATCTCTTTTAAATCTTTATGGCCACGGATTTCATTGACCGTAATAGTCACTGCACCAGCAGCTTTCGCATTGCGTCCGCTTTCGGGTTTGTTGCGAGGTCCGTGAATCCCTGTATGGATAATACTTTCATTACGTACGCCTTCTTGTTCATACAAACGAGCAAACGGGCTACAACGAGCGAACTCGTCACCGTTGTGAGATGGAAGGTTATCGTAGTGCGCATCCATATGAATGATTCCTACTTTTTTATCTTGCTCTGCAATCGCTTTCACGATAGGAAACGTAATACCGTGATCGCCGCCAAGACCGATGACGAACTTGCCTGATTTCCATAATTCCGAAGTGAAGTTGGTGATGCGCTTCATTGTTTCATCTACATCAGAAGGCACGACGTCGACATCTCCCATATCACCTAGTTTGACGTTTTCGAAAACATCCATGTCGTTGATTTCAGGAAGGTAACCCGAGTAGCGTGCAGAACATAAGCGCATTACTTTTGGACCGAGTTCGCAACCTGTGTAATCTCCCCATGTAACCGCGCCTTCCCAAGGAACACCGTATACAATCGCGTCTACATCCGAAAAGTCTTTTGTTGCTGATATATTTTTAGCCCCCAACATACATGGAGTATTGCCGTAGATCATCTCTGTCATATCAATTACCACCTTTAATTTTTTTAAAGAACTTGTACTAATAATAAAACCTATTTGACTAATTGTCAAATAGTTTTAAATAAATTAAATTGTGAGGGGGGAATAGGTGTGGTTTTTTTGGTGGGGGAGAAGGTGGGTATTGAGCGTTTGGCGGGGGATATTGAGCGGATAGCGTGGTGGATAGAGCGTTTGTGTTTCGATATAGAGCGGTTGACGTGGTGGATAGAGCGTTTGTGTTTCGATATAGAGCAGTTGACGTGGTGGATAGAGCGTTCGTGTTTCGATATAGAGCGGTTTGCGTGGTGGATAGAGCGTTTGTGTTTCGACATAGAGCGGTTTGCGTGATGGATAGAGCGTTTGTGTTTCGACATAGAGCGGTTTGCGTGATGGATAGGGCGTTCGTGTTTCGATATAGAACGGTTTGCGTGGTGGATAGAGCGTTTGTGTTTCGACATAGAGCGGTTTGCGTGATGGATAGAGCGTTCGTGTTTCGATATAGAGCGGTTTGCGTGATGGATAGAGCGTTTGTGTTTCGATATAGAGCGGTTTGCGTGATGGATAGAGCGTTTAACGTTGGACATAGAGCGGTAAGCGTGGCGGATAGAGCGTTTGTGTTTCGATATAGAGCGAATAGCCTGGTGGATAGAGCGTTCGTGTTTCGATATAGAGCGGTTTGCGTGATGGATAGAGCGTTTGTGTTTCGATATAGAGCGGTTTGCGTGATGGATAGAGCGTTTGTGTTTCGACATAGAGCGGTTTGCGTGATGGATAGAGCGTTCGTGTTTCGATATAGAGCGGTTTGCGTGATGGATAGAGCGTTTGTGTTTGGACATAGAGCGGATAGCGTGGTGGATAGAGCGTTTGTGTTTCGATATAGAGCGGTTCGCGTGATGGATAGAGCGTTTGGCGCTGGACATAGAGCGGATAGCGTGGTTTATAGAGCGTGTAACGCCCGACACAGAGCAAGTTACCCGAATTAGTATGCGACCGCGTCATTAAATATATTCCGCACATAAAAAAGCGTCCCACTTTAAAAGTGAAACGCTTTTTTCTCGTCTTTACGATGCCTCCGCTTCAGGCGCTAGTCGTTTTTCAGTTTTCATGACAATGAAAATACTTGCTTCATACAAGGCAATCATCGGAATGAGAATAATTAACTGACTTAAAAAATCAGGAGGTGTGATCAATGCAGACACGACTGCGAGTATCACATACGACCACTTTCTTACTTTTTTCATAGTTTCGGATGTTAGAATACCGATCGCAGACAGGAATAGTGCGACGATTGGGAGCTCAAACAGCAAGCCAATCGGCATGGTGGTCATTAATAGGAAACGTGCATATTCCTTTGCTGTAATCATGACATCGAAATTTATTTTGCCGAGCTTTACTAAAAAGTTATAGCTCAGTGGATTGACTACGTAGTACCCGAATGCCAGACCGCCGACGAACAGGATCAAAATGGCAGGGGAGTAGAGGCTCAGGAAACGTCCTTCTTTCTGCGTCAGACCCGGTTTGACGAACTGCCAGAGGAAATGACAGACGAACGGGACGGATAATCCAAACGCCATCGCGGCGGAAATCGTCGTGTAAAATGAAATGACTTCAAGCGGACTCAAAACGATCAGCTTATAGCCCCGTGTAACGTATGGGAACCATAGATTGATGGTGCTGAATACGGCAATGAAGAAAACCAGGAATACGACGACACTTTTGATGAGCTGCTTCCGAAGATCCGTGAGATGCTCGATTAGCGCAGGATCTGTATCCTCCTTTTCATCTTCAGATGGCTCTGGAGGTGGCATTCTGGGTTCTTCCGGTTGTGGCTCTGGTTTTAATTCTTCTGGTACGGCCCGTTCAGTGGAAGAAGTCTCCGCAGAGTGATCAGGTAGCGCGGTTTCTTCATCTTTTATTTTTTTGTCTGACGAGCTTTGATTTTTTGGGTTTTGATCACTATACGGATCCATCATTTCACCTACTTATTCATATCTTTTTTGTCTGTTTCTATTGTCTTTTGTGAAGTACTAGTTGTTTTTTCTTTTTCTTCATCATCGCCCATAATATCTTTTGTAGCTTTTTTGAACTCTGCTAAAGTTTTACCGACTGCTGAGCCGACTTCAGGCAATTTACGAGGTCCGAAAAGAATCAAAATAATTACAAGGATAATAATGAGCCCTGGTACACCGATAGCTGCTAAATTCATAATCCATCCATCCTTCCTATTGTTACTGGTGTTTCTGAATGCCTTCCGTTGTACGATAGGCAAGTGCACCGACTGTTGCAGTAGGGTTGTATCCACTATTATGAGCGAAATTCCTTACACTCACAACAAATAAGTTTTGTACATTAATGAAGTCTAGACCGCTATAGTCGAAATTATCCCCAGTGAAATGATAAATTGTTCTACTGGGAGACTATGAACGATGAACGTATTCATTGTAATCTTACAAATCCCCCGACGCTTCACTACACATCATCGAAGTTTGTCGAAAGCATAACAATCTTTTCATGCTAACAGACTTCATAGGATAGGTCAAATGTCATTTTTATGATGACAAAAGCTTGAAATAAGGCAGAATTAATGAAGATATCAAATTATTTGCAATATTATGAAAATAAATATATACGAATCATTTGAAACTTGGTAGAATACTAATAACAAGTAACCTACAGCCGACAAAATAATTCACTGAGGAGGAAAGATTATGAACAAGATGAGTCGGATTTTCGTTTGGACGGTATTGCTCGTTATGCTTTCATTTGTATCATTTGGTTCCACGCAAGCAGCAACCAAAGAATTCAAGGATGTGTCGAAAAATCACCCGAACTATGAAGCGATCCACTATTTACAGGATAAAGGCTTCATAGCCGGCTATACGGACGGCACATTCCGACCGCAAGAGATGATTTCACGTAAACACGTGGCGAAGTTACTAGATCAAGCGCTGAAGCTACCGCAAGCAAACAGCACCGTCACGTACCACGACGTACCGAAAAGTCACCCGTACTATGGCCCAATCATGAAAATGACTGCAGCTGGCATTTTCAGTGGCGGAACCGATGGCTACTTCAATCCGGACGCACCGATTACACGGATTCAAATGGCGAAAGTTCTCGATATCGCATTTGATTTGTATATGACGAAACAAAATTCATTTTATGATGTGTATATTGACCACTGGGGCTACACACATGCTAATGCGCTAAAAGCCAGTGGAGTTGCGAACGGTTATCCTGAAGGTGAATTTAAACCGAATGAACCCGTTACGCGCGCGCACTATGCACAGTTCTTATACGCAGCCATCAAGGTGAAAGAAGCTCGTCCGGTGACAGATAAAGTGACAAAAGGTAAAGCATGGGATCTCGTCAATCGCAGGACATTTGAACTTGAGAAGACAATGCGTGATGCGCGGATGAATCAATGGAGATATTCAGATATAGAGTCTACGCTACGTATGAATGCGACAAAAGCGTTTGTAGACGGGGATCTGAAAGGTTACTACAATCCTAAATGCCTGGACTGCTATACTAACGTCTTGCCATACATTAATAATGAGCCATTGGTACGGTTCGAGTTTACACAGCCCGATTCCAATACACTGAATGTAAACACGGTAGAATTCCAAAATGGCTATTCTGTTGGCGGATTTGTGGCCTATCAATTTAAAAAACAAGATAATAAATGGAAGATGAATTCGTTAAAGTATACGAAGGTTGGTACGAAGAACTTCCAGCTGACAATTAATGAAGCCAAAAAAGTTTTGGAAGCCGAGTTTACATCCTATGGACATAAAAATTTGGTGGCTAAATATGTTACAACTACCCAGCAAATTGAATTGGATCCGGTAACAGATGCGAAGTACACATTTGACCAATATACATTCAATCTGGATTCAGATTATGGACGCTTCAAAGTGAAATTCAATTCTTCCGATGGCTTCACATCGTTTGTGAATTGAATAAAGGAACGTGCGATTAAGATTTTGGAGCGGGCATCGCAGAAATACGTACAGACAAAGCAAAAAACAGCATACCCCCTGTCTAGTTTCGACTGGGGGTATGCTGTTTTTAATTGGAGACTGATACACAAAAATGTTATAACGTCTTTTCATAATGTTGGATGTATTGTTTGTCTAGCTAAGGCTCAATGAATTACTGCAACGACACAAGTGAAGGGAAAACATTCGAAAAATGATGAACATGACTGAATGCCTTTTTGTTATGACTGAAGATGAAGAAATACGGCTTATAAAATGGACTTCCGTTTACTTGACGCCGGGATGTGAAGTTCTTCCCGGTACTTGCTGACCGTCCTGCGCGAAATAGTGATTCCTTGTTGTTCCAAGAGCAAATCCACAATTTTTTGATCGGATAACGGCTTCCGTTTATCCTCATGTGTAATCAGTGACTGAATCGATGTTTTGACAGCGGATGGCGACACACTGTCTCCATCCTGTGCGGCCAGTTTGGAAGTGAATAAAGAACGCATTTCGAACGTGCCGGCAGGTGTTTGGATCACTTTATTGGACACCGCACGGCTAACTGTCGACTCGTGCATTTCAATACTGTCCGCCACATCTTTCATCGTCATAGGTTGCAAGGCTTTCCTTCCGTGTCGGAAAAACGCGTCCTGTTTTTCGAGGAGATCCGTAACAATGCGAATGATTGTATTGCGTCGCTGTTCGATGCTCGTTAGTAACCATTGCGCTTGTTTATGGTAATCGCGCAAATAGGAAGACAGATCGGATGTACCTTTAAGTGAAGATACATACTCCTTGCGCAGTCCGATTGTCGGAAGATCCCGATCGTTCAAATGAAATGACAATTTTCCCTCTTTTTCCTCTACGATCACGTCAGGCATCATAAATTCTGTTTCACTGTAGCCAAGCTCTGGACAAGGTCTTGGATGCAGCGTCAGCAGAAATTCATGCAATTCGTTTACCTGAGCCAGCGTAATATTCATACCTTTTGCGATATCTGCCCATTTACGTTCGGCCACATAGGGCAAATACTTCGATATGAACGTTTCCATTAAAGCGGGATACTCATCGCAACTTTTCACTTGTAGCAACAAACATTCCTGCAGTGTCCGAGAACCTATGCCAGGCGGGCCGATTTGTTGCAGTAATTCAATACCTGCCTCTACATTTTCTATAGACTGCATCTCTGCACATAGATAACCATTATCATCCAAGCTATGAATCAACGTCTTAAGTAATTGCTTCGTCTCGACATCTTTGAAATCGATTTCGACTTGACGAAGCATTTGGTCACGCTTACTGACTTCTTGCTGCTTCACCCATTCTGGTGAATTGGTTTCCTGGCTGGAGTAATTTGTGGACTGTCGTTCTTGGAATGAATCCGTTCTATCCGCTTCCTGTATCTCGATCACAGGATTTTCTAACTCTTTTTCCCGTATATATAGTTCCAGATCATAAGTGGATAACTGCAAAAGCTCGATCGCTTGCCGGAGTTCGGTAGTCATCCGCAAACCGAGTTCTTGTTTTTGCTGGAGAGACATATTCACCGACATTTCCTCCTTATTATGGTTCCTATAATGAAAGTGTATGAATACGCTTTCATTTCTATGTACTTATCATATCATGCTCTTTCGACTTGGACTATTGTTCTAGAAAATTTATTTGTCCTGAAGAACTTCTCGCAATCCTCTTAACTCTACCATATCCTCGACACCTTCCTGGCAATAACCGTACGAACGCCAAGAACACGTCTCACATACTACGACAATATCGTCCGGCACGACATGTAGCCGAATCCTTCTTTCGACATCACGCCAAGGTAGTACATCGCTGACTATCAATCCGAGCTTATGTAAGATTACCGAATCGCGTTCATAAATCCCGTCATCTTCACAATGATACGGTTGCCCTTTGGGAAACTTTGCACATAAAGAATCGGGTCCTTTTATGATCTGAATCAACGTATCGGGCCGCTCCCGTAACACGTTGTGGATTTTCGTCATATTTGCCGTGTACTCCGCTGAATAGCCCATTCCCCGGTACCCAAGCAAACAAAAGATATGGTGTCCGCGTAATTTAATCATAGAAACCCGCCTTTTCTGAACTGTAAGTTAGTTAACTAGTTTTATTATTCAGTATACACGTACTGGTATGTTTGCGGGAAGTACAAGTTTGACGGCATTGACTTTAGTGGTATAGCTTCTATAATTGGCACATCGACGAAATATTCTGCAGGAAAGGTTTCCAAACTATGAAAGATCTAAAAGTCATTATCACATTAGTGCTCGTCATGTTCACATGGGGAATGAACGTATCCGCTCTCAAATACCTCGTGAACTATTTCGATCCGATTACTATGACGTCTATGCGTATTATGTCCGCGGCCGTTTTAGTATTTATCATCTTATTTTTCCTTAAGAAAATTCGCTTACCTAGAAATAGAGAATGGCTATATATTGTAGGAGGCGCTGCGACGAATGTCGTGATGCATCATTATTTTCTAGCGGAAGGACTCTCTAGAACGAGTGCGGCTAACGGAGGATTAATTTTAGGACTTGGACCACTATTGACAGCGACGTTGGCTGTTTTCATTTTGAAAGAAAAAATTACAGGCTTACGTGCCATGGGCTTTCTGTTCGGAGGAATAGGCGTAAGTATCGTAGTGCTTGGGGGGAGTGGAACAGTAGGCAAAACGTCATTCGGAGATGTAGAAATCTTCTTATCGATTTTGTCCCAAGCCATTAGCTTTATGCTAATTAAAAAAGCTTCTAGAACTATGGATGCGCGGCTACTGACAGGATACATGTTGTTAGTCGGCTCCATCCTTTTAGTCATCATCGCTCTCATAAAAGAACCAGGCGGCTTTGCTGAATTGAGTAAAGGAACTCCTGCTGTCTGGGGCGTATTCCTATTCTCTGCCCTGATCGCAACCGCTGTTGGTCACATGGCATATAATTCAGCCATTCAAACCATCGGTGCAGCACGGGCTTCGATCTTTTTGAATTTCAATACGTTTTTCGCACTAGTAGGCGCAAGTATATTTTTAGGGGAATCCATTTACCCCGCTCACTTTATCGGTTTGGTATTTATTGTGGCAGGGGTCCTCTTCGGCTCAGGAACGTTGGAGATGTTTATACGGAGTCGGAATAAATCCATTCCTCCTGTAGGGTAGGCAGTAGATGGTGAAGTGTGGAATAGTATCCGCTAGTTTAACGACGGGAAACTAGCGGATCATCTTTACTAACAAATACTAAAATGTCTTTTAAATTTTTAGTGTGTCATATAAAAAATCGGAAGTCAGACTGTATGACATGGGGCGAAGTTGTTGTAGTGATACGATGCCCTCCTCTTCCATTTTATCGAGAGCCTGCTTGACCTTGTACCGTGAATAGCCAGACAGGGTAATGAGGCGGCTGACCAAGATGTCTTCGTTGGAACCGAAAACGGTCAATACCAGTAAGTAAAAAAGAATCTCTTGCTCTTCTTTTCTTAATTCCCAAGAATTATTAATCAGGAAATGTTGTATACGAACTAGTTTTGCTTCACTAATTGATAAATCTTCAAGTATATTACGTTGTCCAGCAATCAATAACTCCAGCATACTTTTTAAATAAAATGTCAATTCTCCCTTATTCATAGGAGAGGGGACTTCTTCTAAAGCCTGATAATACTTCGCTTTGTCTTTATTAATTGCGTAGGAGAAAGTTACTGCTGAGTAGCGTTCCAGATAGTTGGCAAGATAACTACCAACCAACAGTCTACCTGTTCGACCGTTACCATCATAAAAAGGATGGATATATTCATAGTAATAATGTGCTATCAAATATCGGAACAACTCTGCATGCGTATCATCTTGTAAAAACTGTATGAGATGAAAGAGCGCTTCTTCAATTTTTGCCTCTGTTTGCAAGCCGACATGAGTAATTCTTGAGCCATCGGTCACTTCCACTTCGTCTTTTCTAAATAGACGACCATCCGGCGCATCCTTCGTAGAAATTTCATCAGAGACCAAATGATCGTAAAGCGTTCGGAAATCCTCTAATGTACGAAAAGGACCAATCTCTTCAATATGCATATAAGTTTTCATCATACCTGTAAAACGTTTCATTTTTGGGTTCGGTTCTTGCAGGCGTTGTAGCACATGACTCAGTTCTTTCTTTGTACTGCGAATACCTTCGATCTCATTATTACTCTGTGCGTCGTTAATAATCAAGCGCTGAAAATAAGGTTCTGCTGCAAATGTAGGCAATTTACCCACTAACGATAGGATTTTACCGCTATTCAAAAGAGCTTCATTGTTCAGTTTAATAAGTTCAGGCGTCATGACATAGAACAGTTCAAAATACTCTCGATCTAGCCTTCCTTTCCTGAATGCACGAATAGGTAATAGTGTGTTCATACTTCCATAACCCGTGATTCGCTTCAAATACTCTTCTTCAAAAGAATCCGTACTCAATTTATAAAAAAGCTTACTCATTTTTTCATAAGTCATGAGACAAACACCTCCTTAATTCAAATATACGCGTTTTTTTAAATTAGTATACATTTTAAATGGTATATAGACAAGTTTATGTAAAAAGGCTTTTTACAAGGGGAAGTTAAAGGCCTCGTTCTTACTAATGTGCGCGGCAAGTTATGATGTTTCAAAAACTCTTTCCTTACCAAACATTTACACAGCCTTCTTCGTATATTAATAATCTTCTAGTAGAGTAAAAGTTGATTACAAATACAGGAGGTTGTTTATTGTTGAAGAAGATGAGTAAGACCATCGTGCCCGTAGTCATGCTATCCGCTGCTTTAATAGGTGGAGCCATCTGGACAGGGAATTATTCAGCGAGTTCAGCTGACGAAGTGAAAAAAGATAACGCACCGGAAATTAAGAACATCATATTCTTGATCGGGGATGGCATGGGAAGTTCCTATACATCCGCTTATCGTTACTTCAAAGATGATCCGAAAACCCCTGAGATCGAGTTAACCGAGTTCGATCAATATCTAGTTGGTCAACAAATGACATATCCTGATGATGACGAGGAATCGATTACAGATTCAGCGTCTGCAGCAACGGCTATGTCGTCAGGTGTCAAAACATACAATAATGCCATTGCAGTGGATAAAAAGAAAGAGCGCGTGCAAACTGTCCTTGAAGCTGCAAAAGAAGCAGGGAAATCGACAGGCCTTGTTGCTACTTCTGAAATTACACATGCTACTCCAGCCGCATACGGTGCCCATAATGAAAGTAGAAAGAATATGGACGAGATCGCTGATGATTACTACAATGAACGCATCAATGGTGAGCATACGATCGATGTTCTTCTAGGTGGTGGGAAAAAACACTTTGTCAGAGAAGATTTGAGCCATGCGCATTCATTTGAATTGGATGGATATGGCTATGTCACGACAAAAGAAGAATTAGTGAACAATAAGAATGATCAAATACTGGGATTGTTCGCAGACGGCGGCATGCCGAAAATGATTGACCGTTCGGCAGAAATCCCTTCACTGGAAGAAATGACAGAAGCGGCGATTGAGCGATTGAAGAAAAACGAAGATGGATTTTTCCTCATGGTGGAAGGAAGCCAAATCGACTGGGCAGGACATGACAATGATATTGTCGGTGCGATGAGTGAAATGGAAGACTTCGAGAAAGCATTCAAGACAGCTATCGAGTTTGCAAAAAGCGATCCCCACACAGTAGTCGTTGCGACGGCGGATCACTCAACTGGAGGATTTTCCATAGGAGCGGATGACATCTATGATTGGTCAGCGGATGCGATCAAAGCAGTGAAACGTACACCCGCATTCATTGCACAAGAAATGGCAAACGGTCACGATGTAGAACAGACAGTGAAACGCTATATTGATCAAGAAAGTTTGCCAATAGAGAAGAATGAAATCGAAGCCATCAAAGCCGCGGGTAGAGATGCCAGTGCCATTGAAACAGCTATCAAACAGATCATCGACAAACGTTCTTATACGGGTTGGACAACTGGTGGACATACAGGTGAAGACGTACCGGTTTATGCGTATGGACCATCCAAAGAGCGCTTTACAGGTTTGTTAGATAATACGGATCATGCGGATATTATTTTTGATATTGTTGTGGGGGAGAAGTAAGTCTTGCGATTAACACCGTAAAATATATCTGTAATCTGTCACGATAAAAAAGAAGTTGCAGCTCAAAACACGAGCCGTAACTTCTTTTTTGTGCGCACATTTTCAACAAAATAAAAAATAAATTGAAATACCAGTATCCTTTTTGAATAATTCGTCTATATGACGTATGAAAGAACAAATAATCAAACGACTGAACAGGAGGCGCAGAGCAATGAAACAAAACAATCAAGACGTACGCATCCCATTTTCACCGGAGTTTGCGGCAATGGTTGGCGTAAATGAAGCGCTGTTTCTACAGCAATTGCATTATCGATTGCAAATATCTAAAAACCACAACGAAGGCCATAGATGGGTGTATAACACGTATGAAGAGTGGACGCATGAATTCCCGTGTTGGAAAATGCATGTGGTCAAAAGGCTAGTGAAAAAGCTGGAAACTGAACAACTGATCATCACTTCGGAATTTAATAAAATGCCCATGGATCGAACGAAATGGTATCGGATTGATTACGAAAAGCTGTCACAGACGTGCGGTGAATTTGTACCCTTCGAGCAGACGAAAACGGTCGATAGAGTCGAACAAAAAAGTCTGTCTGAGGAGAACATTTTACTCCCAGCAATAACCAAAGAACTTAAACAGACTACAAAGAAAAAAAGATATAGCGAGAAAGATCTCGCCACATTTTCTTCTGTCATTGAGTATTTAAACGAAAAAGCTTTCAAACGATTTAAGCATAATTCGAAGACGACGATGGACCTTCTCCAAGGGCGTATCGAAGAAGGCTACACAGTGGATGATTTCAAACTAGTGATTGATACGAAGGCAGCGCAATGGCTGCATCATCCGCAATTTCGCAATTACTTGCAACCGTCCACATTATTCAATGCGGAGAAATTCGAGAATTACTTGAATGAAGCCCCAGCCGAAATGGCTCGATCGATCGTATTGGAAGCCTATAC
The DNA here is from genome assembly GCF_002743425.1 of Sporosarcina sp. P7. Taxonomy (NCBI): domain Bacteria; kingdom Bacillati; phylum Bacillota; class Bacilli; order Caryophanales; family Caryophanaceae; genus Sporosarcina; species Sporosarcina sp. P7. Next base: position 169,908 of record NZ_PDZF01000003.1, read on the forward strand.
ATCACCAACATTAGATTTTGAAAAGGGAGAGAATGCATATGAGTTACGAATTTGCTGAAAAAAGCATACTAGGTGCGATGTTTGAAGAAAATTACTTAATTCTCGATAGTCACATGCAAGCGAGATTTTTCCAGGGGCATGTCCATCAAACTATTTATACTGTTATGCGGGAATTGGCGCAGGAAGGGAAACCGGTAGACTATATCACGGTTCTGACAAGGAGAGAGCCAAGTGAACTTGGAGGAGTCAATTACGTATATGGACTCAAACGATTTGCGAATGTCATACGTTTTGATGAATACGAAGAGATGATCATCGACCAATGGAAAAAGCAAGAAACGGCACGGATATTACATCAAGCGATTGAGCATGATTGGAGCGGGGATGACGTAGTGCATGTCCTAGAAGAACTGGATGAACTGAATAACGGTAGAGAGGTGACGATATTATCGGAATATCTAGTCACTCAATTTGAAAGGCCGTTCTTGCCGGATCAAACAAAGCCTGGCATATCGACAGGACTAGTCGATTTGGATAAAATCCTGAACGGCTTCCAAGACTGTGAGTACATCGTCGTCGCGGGTCGGCCATCTATGGGAAAGACGGACGTGCTCAATCACTTGGCACTGCAAGCCAGCAAAGATGGACATATGCCAATCGTCTTCTCGCTTGAAATGAATCGTAAAACCATGATTGACCGAATGATCGCTTCGACAGGTGAATACAATCGTTTACGAATGCGCGACCCGTATAAGTATTTCACCGAACCACAAAAAGATCGATGGACACCCACGCTGAATCACTTGAACGGTGGGGGGATTCACATCAACGACAAAAGCGGTATGACCGTCAGAGAAATCAAAGCAAAAGCTCGGTATATCATCAAAACCAATCCGACAAAACGATCGATTATATTCATCGATTACTTACAAATCATTCGTCCTGAAGGCAATGTACACAATCAAACGGTAGCAATCGGACAGATCAGCAATGAATTAAAAGCGATGGCGAAAGAGTTCGACTGCCCCGTCGTCGTCTTATCGCAGCTATCAAGAGCGTCTGAAATGCGGCATGACAAACATCCCGTCATGAGTGACTTGCGTGACTCAGGAAATATTGAACAAGACGCCGACGTCATTGCGCTTCTCCATCGTGAGGACTATTACGAAAGAGACAAAGTGCCAACGAATCTACTGGAAATCGATATTGCCAAACACCGCAATGGACCAACCGGCACGATCAAGACGATTTACAGCAAAGAAACCGGCAAGCTATATAACTTTGATGAAAACTACTACAAAAGGGGAGAAAACAAATGATCACCGTTCAAGACATGTTCGACTACGCACTAGAAATGGACTTATCACACTTAGCCAACAGCATCTACTGGGCTTTACTGAAAGACCAAGTGACATTCCAAGATGACAGTAAAAAGTTAAAAACCATTGATTTCGACGAAGTGGAAATTAAGCGAATGATGGAGAAAAACGACTTGAATATAGGCAAAGTAAAATTATTTGTCATGGACGGCCCTGATGATTGGTACGCCTTTTATCTGGCAGAGCATTCACTGGACGTATACCGACTGCATGAAGAATTATTTCGCGAACGACAACCAAAAATCACACGTGCCGATCGACTGATGATCACCCGTATGACCTTTATGGAAACGGGTGCCGAAGAATGCTTGTATGAGCATAAGAAAGAGATCATTGCGTACCCGGCATATGTGGGCCATGCAAAAGCGGGAGAGCGTGTGCTGTATCGGGTGGGGGTGGGTGCATGACAGTGGAAGAACGCGGAGTGCTAGTTTTGATAATTTGCTTGCGCTTGAATTATTCGATGGGTTATGTAGAAAGGATGGGAGACGACGAATTGGAGGCGTTATATGAAAGATGTATAGCGGAGTGGTGAATGAAATCTACTACATCATGGGAAATATCGAAACCTTCGAAACATAGCTTTCCTATCAGAAAACGTTACAAAACTCTTCTGCTGAAAAGTTATATAGATATAATTGAATCGAATTGCCTATACATTTAGAAAATTTTAAATGATACCTTATACATAAGGGTATGCCATTACCCTCCTAGGCCTATTGCCTCAAAAGGAGAATGAAAGATGAAAATAGAAGAACTAAAACACACGGATTGGATGAACAAAAACAAAATTATGGCACTTAGTTTTGGACTAACCGCGGGACTTGGACTCCTTGCCCAAATCATTCTTCAGTCATCGATGATTATTATTACATCTGTCGCCATTCCATTCGTCGTCGCCATCCTTTTTTACTTATTTATGAATACATCCGCTTTCATCGCAAAACAATTTCCGTACATCTTAATTTTTTTGACTTTTTGCATTTCAATGAGTCTTATTTTATTCTCAAATGCTAACTTAGGGACGATTGGCGTGATCTACTTAATCTTAGTATTAGGCGCCGTTCATGGGAGAATGAGTATTATTGGATTTGCTTATGCACTGAGCTTGATTGCATTGCTCGTGAACAATACATATTTCATATCGCCTGAACTTATTATTGGAAGCGGTTCCAACTTAGTTCTTCTTCACTTTCTCACTGCACTTTGTTTGTTTTTATTAGTAAGACAGAATGATCGTGTTTTTCATCACGTAGAAGAACTTCTTGCACTTACATCACGTAAAGCTGAAGAAGAACAAGTGCTGTTTGAGAAGCTGGATGCGGCAGTGATGAAAATTACATCTAATCTAGCGTTTATTCAAAGGAATGCGGATAGGTCCACCACTTCCCAGCGCGAAATGTTAGAGGCGGTCAATGAAGTAAGTTCAGGCAGTCAACACCAAGCTGATCACATTTCGGAAATTGCTGAAAACACGGAACAGACATATGAAGCGATTCAAGAGATTTCGACTGGGTTAAGTGTACTGGGCGACAAAACGAACGATGCGGGTAGTAAAGCGAGGGCGGGAAGGGCACAAATGACGCGGTTAAAAGAGAGCCTTGATACATTTGCCATATTCTTCACAGATTTAAATCATACATTTGGTATTCTATCGAGCAAAATTGACGAGACCAATGCGTTTGCAAGTTCAATTAAACAAATTACGGAGCAAACGAATTTATTGGCGTTAAATGCATCGATTGAAGCAGCGCGTGCGGGCGAACATGGTAAAGGCTTTGCGGTAGTGGCGGATGAAATTCGGAAACTGGCTAGATTGACAGATGAGACGCTAAAGAAAATCGATACAAATCTTGTGGAGTTAAATAGTACGAATACGATTGCGGTTGGAAAATTAGAAGAAGGCTTGCAGCGGCTGACGATGCAAAACCGTGTGGCGGACGAATCCAGTGCATCATTTGGCGTGTTGCATCAAGTAATGGCTGCATTGCAAAATGAGCTAACTAAATTTATAAGTGAATTTGACATTATTACAGATCGAACATTAACGATACGTGAACACACAGTAGAATTTGCGGCGGTAGTTGAGCAAAGCACAGCAGCGGTAGAAGAGTTAAATGCCACGTTGACTGAATTGGCAGGGGAGCAAGAGATGATTGCAAACTATATCCATGAAACGCATGAAGAAGCCATTTCGATTCGTAAAACGTAATGTTCGGTAGCTGACCAGTTGCAAATTAACCCAAAACGCAAAAGAAGTTACCCATGCAAAAACGGTAACTTCTTTTATTTATAGTTTTGCACATGTAAGCACAATTAAAATTCCATATATAGAGACAATCTACTGGATTACGATTAGTATGGAATCTATGAGGGAGCTTTGTAGTTTATCAAAGCCCTGTAATAAAAATGATAGAATCGTTAGAGGTGTATAAATGGGATTATTTTTCACAGTTATTTTACCGATTATTTCAGTATTCGCAGTGGGATTCATTTTACAACGAGTCAAAGACTTACATATCAAATCAATTTCTTCACTTTCGATCTACATACTAACGCCAGCCCTTGTTTTTACTTCCTTATATCAGGCGGATTTCAATGCGAGCTATATGACCATCCTGATTTATATGTTTTCACTATTTTATGCGATGGTTTTACTAAACAAAATCATTGCGAAAATCTTTAAATGGGATAAAAAGATTGAAAGTGCCTCCATACTGGCCACAGGTTTCATGAATTCGGGAAACTATGGTTTGCCAGTCGTGTTATTTAGCTTAGGAGAAAAAGCGCTGCCGTATGCCATCTTCATCATGGTGATTCAATCACTGCAAAATAATTTCTTCGGTGTGTATTTTGCGTCACGCAGTACGAGTGGGATAGGTCGATCCATAAAAATGGTCTTCAAAATGCCGACAACGTATGCTGCGATTTTCGCTTTCCTCTTCCAGTACTTCAAGATTTCTGTACCGGAATCGATTATGTCTGCGACGTCCATGGTCGGGGATGCCGCGATTCCCGTGATGATGATCATGCTCGGTATGCAACTAGGAACAGTGATTAGTAAGAAGCCAAATTGGCAAGTTGTCATTTCAGGCGTCGCATTGAAAATGGTCGTAGCACCTGTACTGGCTTTCGTTTTCGTGCTGTTTGTGGGGGTGGATCCTCTAGTAGGGACAGTCCTCATCATCATTTCCGCAATGCCTACAGCGGCCACCACGACGATGTATGCGATTGAATTTGATACCGAGCCAGAACTCGTTTCCATGATCACGTTGTTTTCTACGCTACTTAGTATTATTACGTTAAGTATTTTGTTAAATGTACTGATTTAAACATATCAACTTTAAACCATTCAAGAAGATACAAAAAAAGAAGCGAGAGCCTTAAATGGCTTCTGCTTCTTTTTCGTAAGGAGACGCATTCAACGTGATAAGCCTAGTGATGATTTCGGCAAACTCACTGTAAAGGTCGTCCCTTTTCCTATTTCCGTTTGAAGTACTAAGTTCCCGTTATGATCTCTAATGATTTTTTCACAGATCAATAATCCTAGCCCTGTTCCATCTACTTTCGATGACATGAATGGTTCACCGATTTGACGTAGAATAACATCAGGGATACCTGGACCGTTATCAGTAACGTCGATCATCACGTGGTCCACATCGTCTTTCACATCAATTATGATGGTTCCGGTTTCCATAGCCTCAATTGCATTTTTGATTAAATTAATAAACACTTGTCTGATTTTTAATTCATCACCAAAAATGGTCATCTGGTCGTTTTCCGATTGTACATGTATCTCAATGGTTTTCATGTCCATATCCGACTCCATCCGGACCTTAACACCTTCGATTAATTCCGTAATATTGATCACCTTTTGATTGACTACATGTGTTTCAGCTAAAGACACGAATTTAGAAGCGATTTGTTCGATTTCCTGTAATTCTATTTTGATCCCGTCCAGTTGTAGTTGACCTGCTTCACTACGATTGCCGTCAGTTAAATCCAATAGTTGTAAACGACCTTGCATGACAGTAAGGGAAGTGCGAAGTTCATGAGCAATAATGGTAGCCAATTTTCCCGTGATGTGTAATTTATCTCTACGCGTATCATGATTTCGTAGTTCATTTTCAAACTGCAGTTGTTTGGAAATTCTTGTAAAGTGATGAGACTCTTTTTTATATAAATGCGAAGGCAAGAAATGCGTATCCGTCATATGGTATTCATGGGTTTGCAAAAGTTCAATCAAGAGTGAACTGGATAAAGATACACTATCATACGCACACACATTGATATAATTCCGTGTGATATCCGCTACTCTAGAGAATAATTCGTCAAAGTTTTGTTCATGTAATGCGACCGAAGGAACTAACGTTTTTATATTTTGAGGACGCCAAGTCACCAATCCCCATCCGCGAAGCACGTTACCTTCCTTCACATGTGGTTCAAAGAAGTCATGTAAATTCTTTAACACAGCCTCCGCATTAAAATCTTTATGCGTTTCATATGCTAAGTCGGTATCAACAAAATAAATGTTATCCATTTGCTCTTCCGAATAACCGCTATTTTGAAGGTTTTCTTTAACGGAAGCGAAAGTCGTTGGTTGATCCACATACAGAATGACGTGATTTTTATCCAATCCTTCAGCTATATAGGAAGTAGCGTGTTCTATATACTTGTTACTGTCTGTGTACGTATATACCACATGACCCACTTGTAACGATTCTATGCCTTTAGTCAGTTCCAAATTTTTGCCTTCATCGACGAAGTGTGTGATATGTACCACTCCTTTTAATATATTGAAAAGTTAATTGAATTATAGCAGATAATGTATTAAAAGAATCTTAAATAATCAGTTTCTTGGTATATTTAGTGCGTTATTACTAGTTTATGTAAAAGGAATGGTGTTTGGAACACGTTGATCTGCTTTGAAGCCGGAGTGCTCCGAGCAACATAATGAGTGAAAAAACTGATACGATTATGTACATAATGGTTTAACTTCTTTAGTAAGGGGTATGGTAAACAAATAAAATTCATATACAAGAAAGTAGGGATCTTATGCTAAACTTATCAAACGCAGCATTGCTCGAAGTTTATGAGCGCGCAGAGGAGGTACGTGTAGATCAAGCATTTATTGAACTGCTTGAAGAAGAAATGAAACGCCGTGGTATATAGATGCCGTGGCGTTTTTTTTGTTTAAGGAAATATCCAGTTTGTTGAATTAGAATGAATCCTACCTGCATTCGGACGTGTCCCAACCAACTACGTTTTAGTTTCCGAACTGATCCGACAATCGCAAGCGGTTCCCATGTACACGAATTGAAGCGAATGCAACACATAGTATGTTAACCTAACACACTTCTAGCGGTTATTTACTCTTTTCCATAACCGCAAAATAATTTTGTTCGCTATCGGCAAAGTTAAATACCCTCCCCGAAGGCATATCGACTATCTCTCCCACCGTAATATCTTCATTTGACAAGGTACTATGTAACGTTTCGAGATCTTCTGAGAAAAACAGTAAAGAAGGAGTGCCAAGATTCAATTCCGGCTGCATCTCAGCAATCATTTCCTTGTTGTGAAGGACTATACTCGTTTCCGCTTCTTTGGTTGGAGCGATTTCAATCCATCTCATACCTTGACCGTTATCCTCATCGGAAATCACAGTAAATCCAACCTTTTTCGTCCAAAAGTCCACTGCCTCGTCTTGATTGTGTACATATAACATAATTTGACCGATTTTATTAATCATTCGTTTCGCTCCTTTTCTCTTTTGTATGTAGTATATACGAGTTGATACGGATACAGTCAAAAATGCTTGTTTGTTGAATATTATTTATCGCAACATATTTTCGGGTCTGGTATATCTGATAGTACGTTTTTTAAAAGTAACTGACACCCTAATTGTGTAGGGACCTGGTACCTGTACGTGCATATAAGAATGAAACATGGGTCCGTATTGACGGCGTATAGAATATAGACATAGGTATTAGAGGAATGTCGTAACTTATAAAAAGGATTCACATGCTAATTATGGATAAATTCGAATGAACTTCCCCATGACTTTCCGCGAGGGTTTTTCATCTACTCATCGTTGAGGTCAATCTGCATAGCTATTCAGTTAGACAGGTCTGTCATTCACCAAAAGCCCGTTAATTTAACGATGTATATTTCACACATAACGAAAGGGAAGGGCCATAGGGGGGAACTGAAGTGTTACAAGGGCTTGTCTGTCTGGATCAACTACCTAGAAGTGACGTTATGTTAACTAAAGAAGCATGGAGAATACATATGTCTTTTCAAACAAAAAATGATGTACAAATTAACATTTCACCTTCAGCACATAACCATGGTATTTTAATTGCGTTCAAAAAGTTATTAAAAACAACCACCAATCCGATTTTTCCTACGCTAAGGAATCATCGGCTTTATTTTTATTGGATAAGTGGACGTAGTGAATGTGAACTTGCTACCTAACAATAGAAACATCTCCTGTCCGAAAATACTCGCGAAGTTCTGTTAAAACAGCCATTTCATAGTATTTAAAATTACTGTGATAAATGCGCCAAACTCTCATTTGTTGATTTGTCAGATAGCCATAAACTTTATAACCTATAAAAAGATTTAAGTTACAACAAAATTTTAATGGTTAAAAATTTGTTGTAATTAAAATAACAGTCTGATAATATTGATTTTATAGTTATCCGAATAGTTGCTTTACCTAGATAACGAGAGGTGGGAGTGGATGGAATTGGAAAAAGAAAATAAATTAGTTTTTGATCACGCGATTCGCACTGCTGATATTTTAGTCGAGATGTTTGGATCGAAGTGCGAAGTTGCTGTACACGATTTTAGTAGTCTGGAAAAATCGCTTATCCACTTGGCTGGATCAGTGACAGGTCGGGATGTTGGTTCACCAATCACGGATTTAGTGTTACAGCAATTAAAAAATGGGCATGGGGAAGATTTTGCGAACTACAAAACAGTATCTGGAAAAGGTTCCGTTATGAAATCATCAACTGTATTTTTGAAAGACTCTCACGATAGGGTAATAGGAGCGTTATGCATCAATTTTGATATTAGTTTATTAATTCAACTGGGAGGTGAAGTTCAAGAAATTATTAGTTTCAAAGAGGACGTGCAAAGAAATGAAAACTTTTATACCGATGTACATGAAGTGATCCAATCAATGACAAGGCAAGCACTTGAAAAACACTTTAAAGCTCCTGCACTGTTGGATACTGAAGAAAAAATAGAAGTCATTAGGGAATTAGAGTCGAAGGATACATTCTTAATTAAAGGTGCTACTGAATATATCGCTAGTGTTCTAGGAGTGTCGAAGTTCACTATTTACAACTACCTTCAGAAAGTTCGTATGGAGCAAAGTTTTAATAATAGTTTGGGAGATGATTAATATGTTCAAGAAGATTCATACCGATAATGCTCCAGCAGCAGTAGGTGCCTACTCACAAGCAGTAGAAAGGGATAATATTTTATTCATTTCGGGTCAATTACCTATTAACACAACTAACAATAAAATGAATGAAGATATCGTGGAACAGGCAGAGCAGTGTCTGGAAAATATAGAATCGATTTTGATAGCCGCCGGTTTATCTGCAAAAAATGTTGTGAAAAATACAGTCTACCTTACTTCATTAGATAAAGTAGTAGAAGTAAATGAAGTATACGATAAGTACTTCGGTGATAGTAAACCAGCTAGAGCCATGGTAGGAGTCAAAGAACTTCCCAAAAACGCTTTGGTTGAAATTGAATCGATTGCCATTCGTTAATAAATGACTTATAGCTATATCGGCATTTATAAAGGACTTCGTGAATTGCAAGAATTAGTGGAAGGTATTGAAAAAACAAACCGCTGTGCAATAGCTATAAGTAACGGCGCTCTAATGAAAGAATTAAGTTTTATCGCTTCTTCAGAGGGGGGCATTTGTCTGTCCCGAAGGTACGTTAGCATTTGCCGCTGCACCTTCGGGAAGATGGTTGGATTAAAGAAGATGGACAAGTCGTTGTACTAAATACAGGGGCTGGAATTAAATATCCGAAGAATATTGAAATAGATGTGCCAGTATTTCAAAAGAATGAAAATACTATAAGAAGTTAATTGGTTAAAAGATGTAGTATTCATTTGAAGAGAAATACTACATCTTGACATAATTAAACTTGAATGAAAGATATGTAAGCGCTTTCGACCAGTTCCCGATTAGAAGTTTTTTGAGATGGGTATAAAATTTTAGTGCTTAAGTGATGTAAACATATAAGGCTTCCAAGTGAAATTGTTTTAGAATATATCCTTTAAATGATAAGAATACATCTAAATTAAAAAGGGGGATTCTCATTATGGAAAAGCAATTTAAGGCAGATGAAAATCTAATTATTAATAAGAAAAAGTTCCAGTTGCCACATTTATTTTGGATAATGATGGGGATATTATTATTGGGCAGTATTGCAACATATATCATCCCAGCAGGTAATTTTGCGACGGATGAGGATGGGACTATTTTAGGAAATCAGTTTGAATTCCTTGGACATCAAACATCTGTAAGTCCCTGGAGGATGATGATGTTAATATTGGATGGATTGAATGAGTCTAGCATCACTATTTATCTTGTTTTAGTATCGGGTGCAACAATTGCTGTACTACTCGCATCTGGTGCGATAGATAATATTTTGAACTGGGCTATTTTTAAATTACAAGATAAAGGGAAGGGTATTTTAGTTAGCGCAATGTTTATAATGATGGTTTATATTGGTGCACTTGCTGGTAGTGATTCACTGATTGCTTTAGTACCAATTGGTGTCATATTTGCCAGGAAGTTGAAACTGGATCCACTTGTTGCTATCGGTATTACAACTTTTCCGACCTTAATTGGATTCGCAACTGGACCTCAAGGCCATTTTATATCTCAATTGATGATTGGTGTTACACCTTATTCCGGAATCGGATTTCGGTTCATTTCTGTGAACTTATTTATGATTGTTGGCTTAATTTATCTTATGCGTTATATCAAAAAAATTGAAAATAATGAAAAATCTTCTCTAATGTATAGTAATGGATGGAGAGCACACCAATTAGGTAATCAAAATGGAGACGATGTAATAAAAGAAGAAAAACTTAAATTAACAAGTGTTTTGGCACTATTGGTTTTTATTGCTCATTTTTTAGTGATCATCTCTTATTCTGTATTTGGAGGAGAAAATCTTTACCACTTTTTCATTGTTATTGCTATATTAGCTGCTATCGTTATTGGACTATTGACTCGTATGTCCTTTGATGATATTGGTGAAAACTTTTCTAAAGGAATTGCTTCTATAGCTTTTATTGCCTTTATTATCGGTTTAGCTCGTGTTATGTCACTGGTTTTAACGGAAGGAAATATCATAGATACGATTGTTTTTACGTTGACAAAGCCATTAATGGAGCTAAACCAAAGTTTTGCTACAATTGGAATAAGTCTAGTTGTCGCTATACTTAATCCGCTTATACCATCAGCTACAAGTAAGGCAGCGATTCTTGTTCCAATCATTGAACCAATTGCCAACACGCTGGGTCTACCAAATCAGTTAGCAATTCAAGCTTTCCAGTTTGGTGATGGTTTCACAAATCTAATATCTCCAGAGCTTGGTTGGACAATCGGTTCTTGTGTAATGGCAGGTGTACCCTTTACAAAATGGGTACGTTGGGTTTTCCCGGCAGTAGTAATCTTCATGCTAATGAGCTTTGTCATTCTATATATACTAACTATTGTCGGCTGGACTGGTGGCGAATAAATAGGATGAAAAGTAAACGAGTACAAATGCATGTTTAATATACACTTTAATCCATTTCATCATACGAGTTTACCTTCACGTCAGTATGATATGTGGTTTCGTTGTGGCTTTCTTAACCACATATTATCCTGATGTAGCTGTTTTTTGTCACGATAAAATGGATTCACTTATATGATCTTAGATGAATGAGGGAAGGGCGATAACATGACGACAATGACAGAAATGAATGCATTCATAAAAAACAGAGCGAAAGAATTAGAAGCAGAAACCATTCGCATTCGTAAGTATTTGTACGAATATCCAGAACTAAGTTCTGAGGAAGACGAAACAGTTAAATTTTTAAAAGATACAATAAAGGAATTAGGATTGGAAGTTGAAGAAGTACCCGGCAGCACTGGTTTCACCGTTTTATTTGATACAGGAAAACCAGGTAAGACATTAGGAATTAGAACAGATATTGATGCACTTCCTATTGAAGAAAATCCGCAGAATCTTGCTGGACCAAGAAAGTATTTCTCTAAAAATCCAGGAGTTATGCATGCATGTGGACATGATGGTCATATGGCTATTGTACTTTCCACAATGAAAATACTAACAGAAATGAAGCATAATTTGAGTGGTGAAGTTTACTTTATTTTTGAAGAAGGGGAGGAAATTGCATCCGGTATTGAGGCGATGGTTCAACACTTAGATAATCGAGGAATCGATGCCATTTACGGCAACCACTTAACAGCATTTATGGACAGTGGTTCGGTATGTGTTGATGCAGGTCCAAGAATGGCCGGAGGTAAATTAGTTAATTTCACTGTACATGGGAAAAGTGGTCACGGTTCACGTCCGGATCTGTCCATTAATCCAATTTTTGCAGCAGCCAATATTTTAACTGGACTTACAAATGCATGGGCGAATCAAATTGACGTCACAAAAACGGTTACACTCGGATTGACGCAAATCCATGGTGGTGAGATAGATAATATCATTCCAGATAAGGTGAATATTCGGGGTTCTCTCCGATTTTTTGATGTGGAAGAAGGCAGAAAGGCTTTGGATATAGTAAAGAAAATTGCAGAATTTACTGCACAGGCACATAATTGTACCGTTGAATTTGGAGAAAATCTCGAAATTGGTGGGGATCCGGTTATAAATGATGAAAAACTAGCGGAACTAGCGATTTCTGGTAATGAAGAAATGATGCCAGGTTCTGTCATACATGATGTAATCTGGTATGCGACTGAAACCTTTAGTGAGTATAGAACAATAGCACCTACGCTTTTTGCTCTTATAGGTGTTCGTAATGAAGGGTACGGAAGTGGTGCAGAGCATCATAATAATCAATTTGATATAGATGAAAATGCGCTAATTAACGGAGTTTTGGCAACGTCTAAATTTGCAGTAGATTTTCTAACTAAATAATATATGATTCTTGTGAATAGACGATTAAGATAGGAAGAAAAGGTATAAAAAGTACAATCTATATAAGGAAGTGTTAGAAATGGGATACGATTTTACAACAAGAGTGAACCGAAAAGATAAAGGTGCATTGAAATGGGAGCAAATGTATAAGTTGAATCCAGATGTGAGTGAAGATGTTATCCCATTGTCAGATGCTGATATGGAGTTTAAAAACCCACCTGAAGTGATAGAAGGATTAAGGGAATATCTAGATGAAGCAGTGCTTGGTTATACAGGTCCTTATGAATCCTTTTTAACGGCTGTAGTGGACTGGCAAAAAAGACGACATCAATGGGAAATTGAAAAGGAATGGATTGTTCCCACTCAAGGGATTGTATCCGCTTTTTATACAGCAATTCGTATGTTTTCAAAAAAGGGAGATGGAGTCATCAATTTTCGTCCCGTTTATTATCCGTTTAGTATGGCAATTGAGGATAATGAGCGTACGGAAGTAAATGTACCGTTACTAAAGAATAATGACGATTATACGATTGACTTTGAGGCTTTTGAAAAAGCTGCAGCAGATCCGAACAACAAAATATTGTTATTTTGTAGCCCGCATAACCCTGTGGGTCGAGTTTGGAAAAAGGAAGAGTTAGAAAAATTAGCAGGCATTGCTGTGAAGCATGATTTATATGTGATTTCAGATGAAATTTGGTATGATTTTATCATGCCAGGACATCAACATACGGTGCTTGCAACGGTTAATGAAGAGTTGACAGATAAGTTAATTACTTGTACAGCAGCTTCCAAGTCCTTCAACTTGGCGGGGATGATGGCTTCTAGTATCATTATTTCAAATAAAAAAATTCGTGAACAATTCAATCAAGAATTGGCAGTAGAAACTGGGAATATGGTTGGTATTTTAGGGTATAAGGCTTATGAATTAGCCTATACAAAATCAGAAGCTTGGCTTGATGAGTTGTTAAAGGTGATTGATACCAACCAACATTTAGTACATGACTACTTTAAGGAATATTTCCCACAAATCAAAGCACCATTGATTGAAGGGACTTATGTGCAATGGCTAGATTTTAATGCTTTAGGTTTGGATCAAGAAGAACTTGAATCATTTTTGCAAAAGGATGCCGCGTTTTTTACGACGTCAGGGTACATCTTTGGCGAAGAAGGCAACGGCTTTGAGCGGATTAACTTAGCATTGCCAACAGACGCATTAGAGGAAGCATTGCATCGTTTAGGTGCGGCATTAAAGAAAAGCAAAAAGTTAGAGCGTTTAAATAGATAAAATTTAAATAAATGATAGAGCAATGGATAAATTAACACTTTAGTTAACCCATTGCTCTATTTTTGATAGAAGAGATGTAGTTGCTACTTATTTGTGTGGATTTTAACATTTCTGTTTTTAAAAGTAAAATGATAGTAGCAACCTATTGTTAAGAGCTCTTTATCATTATAACTACAAGGTACTACACTTAGCTGTAAGATGTTGAAAGGGTATGTTTACAGGAGGAGATATAATTGTTAAAGAGGTTAGTTTTAGGTTTCATTTCATTTCATTTCATTTATATTAAAATATTCCTATTTAGAAAATTAAACATTTCAAAGACAACTCTTTGCGTAGGTAGTTAAAGGGTTGTAGCCTAGATCCGACTCGCAAAAAAGTTGCGCAATGGCTACAACTTTTTTGTGTGTTAAACAGAACTCTTCCTCTCAAAATACCAATGCAATCGATACTCATAAATCTCCCATACCCAACCAAACACACCATCTTCAAATAAAATCTTTCCTCTCGAAGATCCACTCCAATTCACTTAGCTCATCCGCATACTTCAAAAGAATCGGATACGTCTAGAACTTCTACTGGATGGTTTTGCGTCTTTGTTTGCTTTTGGTAGTGTTTATTTCCCGATTTCAATGGCTAATTGTTTTGGAAAATAAAATAGCAAATAAAACGATGACCGCTTTTGTTCTTTGTTATTTTTACTAAGTAGTAAAGGCTTATTTCCAGAAGAAATGTTTTGGCGGGATTAATACGGGAAGTTTAAGAAAAGAATGAGTACACAAGAGAGGAGCAATACAAATGTTTGATTACACAGTGGAAACAAGCAAGAGCAAGGATGAAGCGGTGAAGGATCTGGAAGCGAATCTGAAGGACGAAAAATTCGGTGTGCTCTGGAATTTCGATTTGACTGCGAAACTGCAGGAAAAAGGCACTGATTTCGATATACCATATACGATTCTTGAAGTCTGCAACCCGCAGGAAGCAAACCGCGTACTATCCGAAGATCTGCTCGTTGGGTATTTCCTTCCATGCAAAATTGTTATCTTTGAAGAAGAGGGTACAACAAAAATAGGCATGCCGAAACCGAGTGCGCTGATAGAAATGGTTAATAACGACTCGCTGAAGGAAATTGCGGTGGATATTGAAAAGAGATTGATTGGCTGTATTGATAAGACAGTTTAAGCTGATTTTTTTACCGTACAGTATACCTCGGACGGTAAATAAGAGTTTATGGAATGGAGGAATTATTTATGGAAATTAAATCAGTATCACCAAAGAAAGTGGCGAATCAGGTGTTTCAGAAAGAACCGGTTTATGTGCTGGATGTACGCAGCAAAGACGAGGCGGCTGACTGGCAGATTGAAGGAGATCAAGTCAAATACGTCAACATTCCTTTCAGGGAGCTGAGTGATCCCAATTCAACGAGTCTGGAGGATTTGCCGAAAGACCAGAACGTGTATACAGTGTGTGCAAGGGGGAACAATTCCCAAAAAGCGGCTTCCTATTTGCAAGAACAGGGCTTTGACAATGTCTACTCGATTGAAGGCGGCATGGCAGCCTGGAGTGAACAGCTGGAAGCAGTCAAAATTGGTGAATTGCCCGGAGGCGCTCTTTATCAATTCGTGCGACTTGGCAAAGGATGCTTATCCTATATGATCGAATCCGACGGGGAAGCGGCAATTATTGACGCTAGCCGGATGATAGAAACCTACGAAGAGTTTGCGCGGGAAAAAGGTCTGAAGATAACACATGTCATTGATACGCATTTGCATGCGGACCATATTTCAGGCGGTAAAAAACTGGCGAACTCAGTGGATGCTACCTATTATTTGCCGCCGGATGATGCGGAAGAAGTGGTTTTTAAATTTGAACCAGTCGTTGATGGGATGAAATTTCAAGTCGGCAGCGCAGAGATTGAAGCTGTATACTCTCCCGGGCATACAATCGGCAGTACGACATTCGTGGTCGATGATCAGTACTTGCTCACGGGTGACATTCTGTTTGTAGAATCCATTGGCCGCCCGGATCTTGCCGGTAAAGCGGGCGACTGGGCAGAAGATCTGTACGAAACCCTCTACAGCCGCTACAAAAAATTGGCTGATGACCTGCTTGTGCTTCCGGCTCATTACTCGGACGTCAGTGAGCTCAATGAAGACGGCAGTGTGTCAGCGAAACTGTCTGTTCTTTATCAGAACAATGAGGGACTGCAGATAAAAGATGAAGAAAAGTTTATCAAGCGGGTAACGGAAGGTCTGAAAGATCAGCCGAATGCATATGAAGAAATCCGACAGACAAATATGGGCAAGATTAATCCACCGCCTGAAGAAGCGAAGGAAATGGAGACGGGCCCGAACAACTGCGCAGTATAGAGGGTTTTAAATGATTTAGACAGATAAATCATTTGATGCAAAAGGACTTGCTTGCCCAATACCGATTGCAAACCCACCGTTGTTGGGAGTTGCAGAATTCACTCCAAAACTAAGGAGGCAGTACAATGGTGAACTGGAATGAACGCTTTAAAGACAAGAAATACATCTATGGGACCGAACCGAATGTATTTCTAAAGGATATGCAGGGGAATTTATCTGGGGAGGTCTTGACCATCGCGGAAGGGGAAGGAAGAAACGCTGTCTTCCTGGCCAGACAGGGGCTGCACGTCACGGCATGGGACAATGCCGAATCCGGATTGGATAAGTTGAAAAAGTTGGCAGCAAAACAAGGTGTCCAGGTGAACACGCAACTGATCGATCTGGCAGAAGCACAGTGGCAGCAGAATCAATGGGATGGAATTGTGAATATTTTTGGCCACTTCCCAGGAGAAGTCCGACTGAAAACCCTTCATGGAGTCAAAGAAGCCGTAAAGCCTGGAGGGTATTTTATAGCGGAAGTCTATTCACAAGACCAAATCCCTTATCAAAGCGGAGGCCCCAAAGAGCTGGATTTTCTCTACCGACCGGAAGACTTTCTGGACGCATTCAGTGATTGGCGAATCATTCATTTTTTCGTTGGAGAGGTCATACGCCATGAAGGCGACCTCCATAAAGGACTGTCCCATGTCATCCAGTTCGTTGGACAAAAACCGTAAATTCCAAGTGATAATCTACTCAATAAAAAGACATCCAATTTTAGAAAAATTGGATGTCTTTTTATTGGTCTGAAGAGTAGAATCTTTCATATATTTTACCGACTTTCTTTTTAAATGCCTCTATACCAATATAACTCGCTTCCTCGTACTCCGCCAGTTCTTCATGCATCTTGTTATTTATTTCAGCTATATATTGTGAATCATTCAATATGCGGGTCACGCAAGTTTTTCCATCCGCTTCGATGATCTCCGGGATGAGGTCGCGAACGAGTTTATTGTAGATGGGCATTTGTATCTCTCCTTTAGTTCTGTAATTTGCTTTATTCTACCATAATCCCTTACAAACTGTGATAACCAAAGAGATTTTGCCATCGGGTTAACGGAAAACCCTATACACTTACCGCATTACTAGTGGATTAGATTGCTAAATGTCCAGAATATATACAAAATTGATTGACTAGTATTGTCGAATAGTAAATAATAAGTAGTAAGCAACTCATTTTGTACAATGTTAGCTGTGAGTACTTAGAATCATGATAAAGTATGAATTTCCCTATCTAACGGGGTAAGGAGGTGGAACGGATGTTTTCGACACCAGACTACCAAGACTATACACAATTAATCGGTTCCTTTTCACCGAAAATGATACTCGCATCATTTTTGGTGATAGCGTTCTCTTCCTATACCACACTCGTATTATATGATCGTATGCTAAAGCCAAGTTTCTTTAAGCGGGAAGTATGGCTCTTATTGGCTTCACTGGCATTATCGTTTGGGATTTGGGCAACCCATTTTCTTGCGATGAATTCACTCTTGTTGCCGATTGAAGTGCATGTGCATTATGGGTGGGCATTCGTTTGTATATTGCCCATTTTCTTTGCGACATTACTTGCGTTCCAGCTTGTATGTAGTCCGATGAAAGCTTGTTGGCGTCATGCAGTAGGGGCAGCGTTGATTGCGCAAGGTACGACCGCTATGCACTTTATAGGTATGAAAGCGATGAAGGTGGATGCTGTAATCGTCTACGATTGGAAATTACTTATAGCGGGGAACGTGATTGCTGGATTGCTTGCATATCTCGCATTGCGGGAAATCAGCAATCTAGAACGTATTTCGCTATCAAAAGTACTTGCGACATTTTCCCTGACAGTCGGGACACTTTCTATGCATTATCTAGGCATACTCGCTACTACGTATTATGTAGAAGAAGGACAAGCGTTAAGTGAGTCTGTTATGCATATGCAAGTGATGAATATTTTGATCGGTGTTGGCTCTGGGCTTTTGCTTATCGGCATGTTATTGATCTCCTATATTGACGGCTATGTCGATTATTGGCTGAAGTATTTCGATGTCTTGACAAAACTGCCGAATCGCCGGAATTGGGAACGTTGTTTGACCGATGAAGTCGCAGCGGGAGATGTTGCGATTTGGAATTTCCCTGATCTGCCACGTATCAATCAATTATACGGCTACTCAGAAGGAGATAAGATCTTGCAGCAAATCGGTGAGTTGTTTGCGAAGTGGAAACCTTCCTATGCACAGTTATATCGTGTCAGCGGAAATCGTTATCTATTTTGTGTGGAATCTACGGGACGTACCGTAGACTTTTATAAAAACTTAGTCCTCATGCAGCGTGATATGGATCAATTATTATCTATTAAAAACCAAGAGATGCGCTATGCATGTGGATTAGCTAAGGCTGATCAAAACAAATCTGTGAAGACGTTGTATAAAGAAGCATTGATGGTTGTGGAACAAGCGGCAGCTTCACATGAGTGGGGATTGGTGACGTTCGATCCAGTGACCCACGGAATGTCGTATGAGCAAGATGTCTTGCGCGATATTTCCAAAGCGTTGGATGAAAGACAGATCTATCTCGTCTATCAACCGAAAGTAAAAGGGGCTAGCCATGAGTTTGTCGGTGTGGAAGCATTGCTTCGTTGGACGCACCCGAAACTTGGCGCGATCCCCCCAACGACGTTCATTCCGATCCTAGAGCAAGAAGGGCGAATGGGAGAAGTGACGGACTGGGTTATTCGCGAAGTGTGCAGACAGATTCATAACTGGGATTCGCAAAGTATTCATGTACCGCAAGTAGCCATTAACATTCCTGGCGAATACGTGACAGAACCACATTTACTCGATCTGTTATGGAAAGAAACCACTGCGTATCGATTCGATCCAAGTCGTATTGAACTGGAGCTAACGGAAACGAGTACGGCGAAATCCACTAACCAGGCTATTGCGGCTATGAAACGATTCAGGCGCTATGGATTTTCGATCGCGCTTGATGATTTCGGGACTGGCGTGTCGTCGTTGTCCTTTTTACAGCAGATGCCGATTACGACGCTGAAAATCGATAAGTCCTTTACAGACAGAGTACCCGCGCCAGCGAAGAACAGTGCAGTGCTGAATGCCATCATAGCGATCGGATGCTCGATGGATCTGACAATAGTCGTCGAAGGCGTAGAGAAAGAAGAACAAGTGGAATTTCTGCTTGGTTTGAAGTCTGATTTGACTTTCCAAGGATACTATTTCTCGAAACCCTTGACCGTTCCACAACTCGAAAGCTGGCTGGCAGAGTCAAATACGCGAGGTTTCGTACATCCTTAACTCGAACTCATTACTAGATTTATTTATATACCCATAGATTGATAGTCAATTGGTGTGATATACTAGTTCTATCGCACCAATGAATCATATATTCTTGGAATACATATATTAGCAATTGACCATATTGTCTGAGAGGGTGGAAGAGCGTGTCCAATGATTCAGGAATTTTATTGGAAAGTGGCACAAATGAGCTGGAGATTGTCGGATTTGAGATGCAAGGGAACCGTTATGGCATTAACGTGATCAAAGTGAAGGAAATTATCATGCCATTGAAAATCACGCCGATTCCCCATGCACATTTTGCGGTGGAAGGAATTATTCAGTTGCGTGGCGAAGTATTGCCCGTCGTCAGTATGGAGAAAATTTTAGGAATGGCCCCTTCAAGCCATCCAGAAGATGCAAAGTATATCGTCGCATCATTCAATAAACAAACGGTCGTTTTCCGCGTACATAACGTGACGCAGATCCACCGTATTTCTTGGAATCAAATTGAGAAACCTTCTGGCATTTATGCAGCGGAAAACTCTCAGGTGATTGGCGTCATCAAGCTCGATGGCGATATGTTGCTGTTGCTTGATTTCGAAAAGATCATTATGGATATTAATCCAGACGCAGGTATTAACTTGGAGCAAGTGAAGAAGCTTGGGAAGCGTGAACGATCAAATAAACGCATTTTGATTGCGGAAGATTCCCCGTTATTGCGTAAGTTATTGTATGACACGCTCAATGAAGCAGGCTACGCGAATCTCGACTTTTATGAAAACGGCAAAGATGCGTTTGATTATTTGGAAACGCTAGTGGCGGATGGTGTTGATGTGAAAGAGGAAGTCCAGTTGGTCATCACGGATATCGAGATGCCACAAATGGACGGACACCATTTCACAAAACGAATTCGTGAAACGCCTCAACTTGCGGGACTGCCGATTATCATCTTCTCTTCACTCATCACAGATGACTTGAAGCATAAAGGAGATAGTGTTGGAGCTGACGATCAAGTCAGTAAGCCGGAAATCGCAGAATTGGTATTGAAGATCGATAAGTATATATTGTAAAAAAGACTTTCGTGTACTGTGAACGGATTCAGAACACGGAGAGAAAACAGTAAATAGCATACCAATTGGGGACGCGATTCGCATATGAATTAGCGTCCTTATTTTTGTACCTATATCCATGCTTAAAGCGGTAATCAGCAAAAAATAACAACGCAAAATATTTTATTTATTAGACCCCATATATAAAAACGTACAAAATAATTTTTTAGGAGGCATTAGATGAAACCACGGATTTCGGTTATAACATTGGGTGTAGATGATTTGGAAAGGTCATTGAAGTTCTATCAGGAAGGACTCGGATTACCAACGGAAGGAATAGTAGGCCAAGAATTTGAGTATGGTGCAGTTGCATTTTTCAATTTACAATCAGGCGTAAAACTCGCCATTTGGAATCGTAAGAATATAGCCTATGACACAAGCATAAATCAGACACCAAAAAGTCCTACCGAATTTACGATTGGTCATAATGTTGGAAGTAAAGAAGAGGTCGATATGGTAATGGAACAGGCGGAGAAAGCAGGTGCATTTATTACTGTTCCGGCACACGATACCTTTTGGGGAGGGTACTCCGGATACTTCCAAGACCCAGACGGGCATTTGTGGGAAGTAGTTTGGAATCCAGCTTGGGAATTAACAGAATAAGGTTTTATATCACTTCATTTTCAACTAAGGTTGCTTTAGTTCAATATCGATCTTCAACAACCGGTCGCAATTCTTGACGAAGGATTTGCGTCCTTTCCACAATAGGACCATTTTGTAGTAAAGGGAGGCAGTCAATTGTTCAAGCGTACGTTATATTGTTCTACTTGCAATCGAGAGGTTAAACCTGGTGAAGAAATCTATGTGGAAATGAAAGTTCCACAATATGTCGGCATGGTAGAAATAAAAGCGTATTTGAAAAATGAGAGCCAAATTTATTGTACAGATTGTTCTAAACGCAATTAAATACTGGAAATTATTCAACAATCGGGCGTGGTAATCGAATAACGGCATGCTGTAAATTGGGTCAGATTGTGAAATATTTGTAGTAGCAAATCCGTGCTTGTACGAGGAGCGATAATATGAAAAACAGAACTAAAGGAATTATACTACTAAGCACTTTGTCTTTTGTAATGATGACAATTTTAATTACTACCCAATCGTATTTCAACAATAAGGAAATCCGTCTTGCGAGCGAAGAATGTTATGAAGTAGATGGGATACCTGAATTACAAGGGGGCTTTTTGAATTTAAATTATTCGTTTTCTTGCCAAAAAAACAAATGAAAGTATAAAGTATTCGTTTTTAATTTACGGGCGTGATAACTGAATAAGGATTTCCCACAATCGAGTCGGATTGTTGAATTTGACCGATAGAAGGGGGGCATTACCTGATGATTTTTTATTCAAAAATGGGTGTATTTCGTCGTAATTTTTTATTGATATTAATAGTTAGTGTAGTGTAGCAATCAATTATGGGGGTGAACAAAGTGGCTGATGAAAATGTTATTATAGGTTCAGAAACTGCACATCAATTGAACGGAATCTTGACCATTCCTAAAGAAATAAACGGATTATTTCCTGCTGTTGTATTGGTTCATGGTTCTGGTCCAAGCAATATGGATGAAAAAATCGGGAACGTCTATCCATTTAAGGATCTTGCTGAGGGTTTGTCGGAAAAAGGAATTGCAGTATTGCGATACGATAAAAGAACATTTGTATATGGAAAAGAAATGAGAAGTGATAGTACACTGTCGGTAAAAGAAGAATGCATAGATGATGCTATTCTCGCTGCTGATCTTTTGCGAAGGGACTCACGTATTGATTCAAATAAAATTTTTATTATTGGTCATAGTTTAGGAGGAATGCTAGCCCCGAGAATAGATGCAGAGGGCGGGTACTTTGCTGGAATCATTATTATGGGCGGGTCTCCACGCAAATTTGAAGATATTCTAATGGACCAAAATAACGAAGTTTTGAATTCCTTGAATAAGTTTTTGAAAGGCATTGCCAGAAAACAAATTGCAGCATTATCATCAAAGTTTGAGAACATATACAATCTAAGTGATGAAGATGCAAAATCAACTAAAGTTTTTGGGAAACATGTTAGAGCCTACTATTTCAAAGAAATGGGCGAACATCCTTCTACTAATTATCTGACGGCATTAAATAAACCCCTATTCATTCTGCAAGGAGAGAAAGATTTTCATCTCTCGGTGCAAAAGGATTTTAATGGGTATAAAAAAATATTGGAAGATAAGCCGAACGTTTCGTATAAACTTTATCCAAACCTAAATCATGCCTTTATGCCTTCTGTTTAAGGTGAGGTACGAAAGGCGAAAAAAGAGTATAAAGTCTCTCAACATGTCGACAGGCAAGTCATATATGACATTGCTGATTGGATCTTTCAACAAGGAGATCTTGATAAAAGTGTAAAAAACAAAAAGGATAAAGTTTAATGGCTAAGAAAATTCGATCAAACGATGCTTATGTAATTAATCAAGAAGAGGCAGTAGATTTTCGGGCGCTATTCTGTAATAAAGGATAGCGCTTATTTTTCTTTTAAAGGGACATTTGATGAAGGAAGAAACCTAGGCAAAGTTGCGTATTTACGTGAATACTAATATGTTGCATGTGAGATATTGCACGTATACTACGGGGAGAAAATAGTAAATAGATACCAATAGGGGACACAATTCGCATATGAATTGGTGTCCTTATTTTTGTACCTATAACACTGCTTAAAGCGGTTATCAGCAAAAAATAACAACGCAATTGGTAAACCAATAAATAGCAATACAGAAATTTATGTGTCTCTGCTAATTGCACGGCTAATAGAAGTATCGAACATTGTATTTGAAATAACTGATACCATTGAAGAGGAAAAATAATTTTGTGAAAAAATAGAGATATTAGAAGTCGGCTTTTTCAACAATCGGGCCAGATTGTGGAAATAAGGCTTATTAAAGCCTTTCTATGGAAATAGAGTAGCCGAGAGATACAGCAAATTAATAAGGGAGCACCTGTTAATTGCTGTGGAACTTGTCAAAGCTGCAAAAGCTGGCAATCAGAAAGCTGTGGAAGCTATAACGAGAAGATGGTACGAAAATTGTGAAGAAATTGCCGAATATCTGAGTAGAATAAACCCTTTTATTTCAAAAGATGAATTCCAGGAAATGTTTTTAAGCACGTGGATATTACTACACAGGAAGTAGTACTTATACTCCGAATCAATGTTTAATCAAGTATTGCTGCGTTTAACAAAATTGAGGCGCAAACTTTACAAATGGCGGACACAATAACTGATGCGATTGTAAAGCAATCCCGAAAAAGTTTCAAATTAAAAATTGCTGATTTACGAAAGTGAATCATTCAACTCGGAAGGACAAACACCTAATTGAATTATATTACATATAGTAATTTAATGAGAACTAAAGGTTCTGGAGGGATGAAAGATGTGGCAAAATAATCAGGGGTATTACGGCGGTTACCCTTATTATCAACGTAATTGTTTAAACCCTTATTGTCAATGTGGAGCGAATTGTAAATTTGACCATAATCCTCAATGTCATGAGGGATGGGGTGACAAACCTATTTATAATCAACGGAAAGATAGTTTAAATAATTCCATGCGTTTAGTTTGGTTACAACACGTATACTGGACAAGAATGATAATAAATAGCATTGCTTTTAATTCACCTGATATAGATGCTGTTACCGCACGTCTACTCCAAAACGCTACAGATAATGGAAATTTATTGAGACCTTACTATGGAGATAAAATAGCCGACATGTACAGCAAATTAATAAGGGAGCACCTGGTAATTGCCGCGGAACTTGTCAAAGCTGCAAAAGCCGGTGATCAGAGAGCTGTAGCAGCTATAGATCGAAGATGGCACGAAAATGGAGAAGAAATTGCTGAATTTCTAAGTAAAATAAATCCTTTTATTTCAAAAGATAAATTACAAGCAATGTTTTTCGAGCATCTGGCTCTTACTAAACAGGAAGCAGTACTTATACTCCAAAACAATATTCAATCAAGTATTGATGTGTTTAACAAAATTGAGGCAGAAGCTTTACAAATGGCGGACACACTAACTAATGCGATTGTGAAACAATTCCCCCAATTTTTTTCAGGATAAGAGTTGTTGATTGCACAATCAGGTATTAAATGGAACTAATTATAATTTCAGTGCCTTATTAATTTAGTTTAACAATGGCAAGAATGTATGCACATAAGAAATATTAACGCTTGTAAGTTACTATCAGTTAATAAAAGCTCATTAGTTATTCAACAAACGAGCGCTATTCTGTAATAAAGAATAGCGCTTATTTTTCTTTTAAAGGGACATTTGATGAAGAAAGAAACCTAAGCAAAGTTGCGTATTTACGTGAATGCTAACATCTCCCAATACACTAAGGAGGCTAGCCGGACCCTTGCAATGAATAATTACATGCCTTTGAATACCCTTTACCATGTTGATCGTGGATAGTTGGCTAGAATTCAGAACCATCAACTGTTTGGTTGAATCTTTTTCTGAAAGGCCGTTTAACAGTAAACTTAGCGGTTAAGATACCAATTAAAATAAGAATTGCCCCTACATATCCTGTAGCTTGTAGTGTTTCCTGTACGAAAATAAAAGCAAATAATGCTGCAAAAACGGGTTCTAATGAAAAGATAAGACCTGTATGCGTTGGTGTAGTATACTTTTGTGCGCATGCTTGGCCAATAAATCCAATTGCACTGCAAAGTATGCTTAAAGCCAGTATAGAAACCCATGACTTGGTTGTGTCAGGAAGATGTGGCTTTTCGAGAAATAATGAAAATAGAAGCCCCCATGCCCCAGTAAAGCCGAGTTGTAAAATCCCGAGTGCGATCGAATCAACGTTTTTCGTCAACTTGTCTGTCACAATGATGAGAATGGCATAAAATAGTGCACCTAAAATGATGAGGAAGTCCCCGGAATTGATCGTCAATTCATTAGTTAACGTCAATAGAGCAATCCCAGTTATGGAGATACCCACACCAAAAATCACTTTGTTTTCAGGTTTTTTTCTAAATAGGATGGCTAGTAACAATGGAACAAATACAACGGATAGACTAAATAAAAATCCTGCATTTGAAATAGATGTGAATTTTAATCCGATCGTAACAACCGTAAATAATACGAATAAGATGGACCCTAGTAGAAATCCATAAAACACTGTTTTGAGATCTATACGTATTAACCGCTTGTAAAATACAGCGCCGGCTAATATAAAGGCTATGCCAAAACGTAGTGCTATCAGGTTAAACTCTTGAATAGAATCAAGACCTATTTTTGTAAACAAATAGGATGAACCCCAAAGCATCGTCACAATCAGCATCATGAAATTTGCCTTTAATTGAGTATCCGATCCTATCCTATGTACTACCCCGGACGACGTATTCCGATTCATTTTGATCACCTATCCCATCACGAATTGATTGTTTATAAGTATAGCTGTAAACTGAAGATTAGAAAAATGAATGTTTGTGAAGAATGACATGAATGATTTTCATGCAAGAGGAGGGGTCAAAGTGTCTTTAGTGAAGTTTGAGATATTCAGTACCGTGGTGGAATTAGGGAGCCTAACAAAAGCGGGCGAAACAATCGGTTTAAGCCAATCGGCTGTGAGTCATGCTATAGCCAGCCTTGAATCAGAATGGGGATTTACCTTACTCAATCGAGACCGTTCAGGTATTCAATTGACCAGTAACGGAGAGCGCATATTAACATACATACGTGAAATACTAAAATGGAACGAAGAGTTGGGTCAAGAAATAGCCAGTATCAATGGGTTGGAAATTGGTACAGTACGTATTGGAACAATTTCTAGCGTGTCTGTACACTGGTTACCTGAAATCTTAAAAAAATTTACTGACCATTATCCTTCGATCGAAATCAAATTGATGGAAGGGGACTATGACGATGTCGAGCATTGGATCGCAACTGGCTTAGTTGATTTTGGGTTTGTGTCCCTACCGACTTCGCAACACTTTGAAGTAATTCCCTTAAGAAAAGATCGATTGCTCTGTATCCTTTCAAACGAGCACCCTCTTGCCGATCAAAATGAAATTAGTTTTGAAATGATTAAAGGGGAGCCTCTCATCAAGTCGAAAAAAGGGAGTGATAACGATTTAATAAGAATTTTAAAAGAACACCATGTTACAGCTAATATAAAATTTGAACTGACAGATGACCAGGCAATTATTGCAATGGTCGGAAATGGTATGGGAATTAGTATACTTCCTGAAATGGTTTTACATCGGATTCCAACTAATGTTCGAGCCCTTAAACTAGAGGGAGAAAATTATCGAACAATTGGTATTGCGGTTTCATCTTTTAAAACCCTTGCTCCATCTACGAAAAAGTTCATTGAATATCTGAAATCATGGCTAAGTGAGCCTCCAAAGTTCGAGTAGCATTAGCTATATCTTCAAAAATGGGGCGCGCTTATGTAAGATACTGGGGACGCCAGATTGTGGGAAGCTGAAAAAAGAAATGTATCAATAAAATATACTTCTTCAAAAAAATGAACCTTTGGCTAGACGTAATCATAGGTTCATGTTGTCTGAAGGCGAGTTTTCATCCTGTGTAACATCGTCTCTGATAAATCTCTATGATAAGGAGTTGAATTTTTTTGGAAGAGCAAAGGTATCATAATCTGAAATTAGGTGAAAGAGGAGCCTATCTCAGTATAGTCGCTTATATATGTCTATCCGTTTTAAAATTATTTATAGGGTATCTGAGCGACTCTGAAGCCCTTAAGGCAGATGGTTTAAATAATACAACGGATATTATAGCATCGATTGCTGTCTTGATCGGACTAAAATTATCGAGGAAACCCGCAGATAAAAATCATAAATATGGCCATTGGAAAAGTGAAACAATTGCATCGCTTGTGGCCTCTTTCATTATGATGGCAGTGGGTATACAAGTTTTAATTAGCACAGCCACTTCCTTTTTCCAGGGAGGAAAGGAATCGCCAGATATCATGGCAGGATATGTCGGTATCTTCTCCTTTATAGTCATGTACTTTGTTTATCGATACAATAAAAAATTAGCATTAAAAATAAACAGCCAAGCTGTCATGGCTGCTGCCAAAGACAATATTTCAGACGCCTGGGTCAGTATCGGAACTGCTATAGGCATATTCGGTTCACAGTTAAATATGCCATGGCTTGATACTTTGACTGCATTAGCAGTAGGATTCCTTATTTGTAAAACAGCATGGGATATTTTCAGAGAGGCTTCTCATGATTTAAGTGATGGTTTTGATGAAAATCAAATTGAAATTTATAAAAAAACCATTCAAACCATAAAAGATGTTCAAAAAATTAAAGAAATTAAAGGTAGGTATTACGGTAATAATGCAGTAGTTGATATTGTAATTCTGGTTCAACCAACCTTAAGTCTCAAACAAGCACATGACATTTCCACATTAGTTGAAAAAAAACTAAAAGAAAAAAATGATGTATATGATGTTCACGTTCATGTAGAACCAAATACCACGTGTAACGAAGGGGAATAAGAACGGAGTAACGAACCATAGTGGGGGAGAATTAGATTGAACTTCGAAAGTTACCTACAAATGATGATACAGATGTAGTTGAAATGGCCAAGATCATCTTTACCACTTCTATAGAGATACAGCTGGTAAGGGATGATATACTAACATGTACTAATTCACTACGAGCATACGACGAAATTTAGTATATTGAAAACATATAAATAGAGGGTGGAGTTTAATGCAATTTATGCTAGACCGTTCAATAAAAAAACCGATGTATAGGCAACTTGCGGAACAAATAGAGAATGGGATTATATCGGGAGATTTATCTCAGGACCAGCCATTGCCATCTGAACGTGAGTTAGCAAAAAAGTTACAGATCAATCGGAGTACAGTTGTGACGGCTTATGATGAGTTAGAGGCGAGTGGATTAATTGTCAGAAAAAAAGGAAGCGGCACGTATATCAATACGGATATATGGGGACTAACTCATAAAAGGGTCCCGAATTGGGGTAGATATGTGGAGGATGGATCATTTCTTCCGAATCTTCCTCTTGTACAGAAACTTCGTAATGAAACGGAGCAAGAAGGAATGATTAACCTATCAAGCGGGGAACTTGCAGCAGATTTACAAACTAACGCCCAATTCGCTAGGATTCTTAAGGATTATACGTTTGATGGGAATTTAGGGTACGATCATCCTTTAGGCGATGTGGAATTACGGGAGACCATTTGTCAACATGTAAAAACCTATAAAAATATGGAAGTTGAGCCAAACTCCATACTGATTACATCGGGCGCTCAGCAAGCCATCCACCTAATCGTTCAGTGCCTGTTAAAACCAGGTGATACAGTTGCTATTGAAGATCCATCCTACGCATTCTCTTTACCGATCTTTCAATCGTTTGGTATTAAAACGCTATTACTCCCAGTTGATCAATATGGCTTAAATCCTGATGATATTGTAGCTTTACAAAGAAAACATCGAATTCGTATGCTTTTTTTAAATCCTGATTATCAAAATCCTACTGGCACAAAAATGTCGCTAGAACGTCGAAAGAGAATAGTGGAATTATCCTCAACGTACGGTATTCCCATAATTGAGGATGATCCGTATAATTTGACGTCATTCGATGGGGACATTGGACCCACGTTAAAGTCAATGGATGATAATGAAAATGTTCTATACATTAGTTCCTTATCAAAAGTGGTTGCATCAGGATTACGCATTGGTTGGATTATTGGACCAGAAAAAGTGATTACGCGTTTATCAGACGGCAAACAGCAAATAGACTTCGGTCATAGTGTTTTTCCACAATGGATAGCAAATCAATTTCTAGATTCCCCTCAATTTGATAAACATGTTTCAAATTTAAGGATCCAACTGAAGGAGCGTAGAGATGCGTTAATTTTAGCATTGGACAGTTTAACTAAAAATGAAGTTACATATGTAGTGCCACAAGGCGGAATTCATTTATGGTGTAAAATACACCACGAAATGGATGAATATAAGTTACTTGAAGAATCTATGAAAAATGGCGTTTCATTTGTACCTGGAAGACTAATGGGTTCAAAGAATGGATACGTACGATTTACTTATGGTAAAGGTAACGGAGCTTCCATACAAGAAGGCATTTCAAGGTTCGCCTACGCGCTAAGAAGTTACAGGGGATAATGTTTGAAGAATGCCAATGAATGTTTGGCTGCCACATTTGCTCCCTAGAATTGTGTCGTTGTCGTACTGTAACGTCAACCACATAATTCAGGGAACGATGATGAATAATCCACCCCGCGGTCAAGGAACCTACAGGGAAGAATCTACAGAATGTATTAGTGAAATACGAACTTTTTCAGTGGACTTAGACGGTTCCTGAGACTCGAAAACATATGCCTTTTCACGGGACCTGAACCGTCCACCGATGTTAATAAAATATAAATATAGATACAAGAGTCAATATAACAATAACTGGGAGTGATAAAACATAAATCCACAGCAAATTGGAAAAACTTTTTTTACTACTATAATCTTTATTCATAGAATTAGCAGTGGATATGGTCATAATTAGTCCGACCGCTAAAATAATGACCACGAGAATCATTGATGCAATAAGGAACACCTTTACGCCTTCCTCCTTTTTAGAAATACATTTCTTCATTCTATACAGTATAATTCTATAATACAAAGCATTTTCGGGGACCATCCACTTAGGGGTTATTTAAACCAACCACTTTTAATGTAGCGGGTATCTTGTCGTCGAGTGCCAGTCACTCACATAACTATAAATGTAAAAAGAGATTAAATAAAAAAGGACATCTGCAATTGGGCGCGATTCTTTAATAAAATTTAGCGCCCCCATATTCAGTAGTAGTATAAATTTTTAGGAAAACATTTGTCTAAGCGTTCTAATGATTTATTTTGCACTTTCTGATATATACATACAATCCCTTGTCTACCTTTATCAATATAGTAAATGTAGGGGGTGAAATAGTATGTGCAAAAAGAAAAAAGCAGGTTGCCGTTGTAAGTGTAAAAAGAAATGTCCACAACAATTAACCCGGTGTGAAGGAAGTCAATGTCAAGAATTCAGAGATTTTTTTGCTTCAGAGGGTTATGATGCTGCTACTAATATAGTTTATAATTACACTCAAATAAACAGATGTTTTCGCCAAGCAGTTAAATATTGTCAGAGTTTAGGAGATCCTTTTCGTATCGCTACTCTAAGCGAACTGGAACTACTTGCTCATCGGTTCACATATATCGATGATGCAGGCAAATTAAAAAAATGTCCTACATTAGTTTGGAGCAGAGATGAAAATGGGCAGCCCATTATTGTCCGCATTGCGCCATGTAACGGCGGGCAAATCAAGATTGTAAGAAAATCAAATCTAAAAAAATGTAAGGTACAAGTTATTTGTGTCGCTCCTACGGGAGGGTAACTTTGTATTATAAATACTAGGGACAATGCAACAATCAGGTGCGATTGTTGAATAAAAAAATGCTCAGGCTTCTATGCCTAAGCATTTTTTCTTGCTTTTTCTACTATCAATTCGGTTACAAATCATACGCTAAATGGATTGTTAATAGGGTTACGTTTTCGTGTTTTCTCCCTACCTACCGAACCCCGTAGTGTACTACGGAATTCTTTTATGTGTTCCTGCAAAATAACGCGCCACTCCCCATGAAATAGGAAAGCAGCGCGTTGGTTGTACTATGGAATTGTGCAGTAAGCAACTAGATTATTTATTGTCGTCAGATACATTCTCTTTGTGTTCTTCTGGAGTATCTTCAGTAGATGTTTTTTTCCTAATATCGTAATACTTTTCCGCACCGATTCCGCCTTCGCCAATCATTTTGGAAATTTCCTTCGACCGCATTTCATTCTTTCTGATAATCTCTTGTCTGTCATCTTTAGTCATTTGCAATTCCTCCTTATACTAAACAATAGTGTTCTATTTAAGAAAGAGAATGTCACTCTATTCCATTTTATCATATACGTATGAACAATTGTGAATTATTGCATATATCGCTAATTTTTATTGTAGAATAGTACCTAACCGGTATGTAATATTTGGAAGTGGTGGTATATTCATTGGAAGTGTTTATGCAATGCTTATGGAATTAACTTGAAAGGGGACGTATATAAAATGAGGAAATTATTCGTGTTGCTGATAGTTGTGGGTGTGTTGGTAGGGTGTGGCGAGAAGCAATTATCCTATTCTGATGTGACCATCGCCCAAGTGAATGCAGATGTGAAAAGTTTCATTGACGGTATAGAAACTTCTGAAGAGCCTGAGGGAAATGGCATCTATATGTTCAATGAAACAGAAGTAAAACGATATTTGTATCTAAATAGAGATTTCCTGGAAAATGGCAAAGGATTTGGCGATATGGAGATTAAAACGGATGAGGACTCTATCCAGATATACTTGCAGGAGAATGATGAACCGACAGAAGACGAGTATAAGTTATACAACATTACATTGGATCGAACGTATGAATATATGCAAATTTTTAAAAATGATGAAGAAACACATTTCCAGTTGATTGGATTATGACACAGAAGAAATCATAGTGGCGGCAAATCTGTCGCTACATGCGGAGTACGAGGAGAGATGGTATGAAGTTGGTAGGGTGTATTTTAGTAGCGGGGATTTTAGGAATTTTGGCGTTTACGGGACCTATAGGTTGGTATATGTTAGCTGCCATCATCGTCGGAGTGATTTTCAGGTCGTTTTGGTTGTTGAAGGAAATACATCAACATACCGTCCCAGTCGATGCGTACGATGGCGTGAAGGATGCATACGAGAGATATATTCTTGAACGAGAGGAACGGGAAAAGTCGGAGCAAGATGGTTGAGGCTAGAACTTCAGTTGGGAAGAAGTGAATGACACAGCGTGGTGTATGTGTATCGACAGTTTGTGGGAATGGGTGAGCGCGTGTGAAATGGATTGGCATGATCGTGGCGGTACTTGTAGTTATGGTGTCTGTGTGGATCGTTGTGAATAAATCCTATTATCCTTCTCTACCAATAGAAAATCTATCGGCGAAAGAAGTCATCAGACAATTGACTGATTCTGATCGAAAGATTGTAGAAATTGCTGCAGAGGAAGACTCCGCGTGGTATATCACAAGAAGCCAGAACAAAGGTATTTCAATAGCTGATGAAACGATTAAAGAAATGATCGGCTCTAGAGGGTGGGCATTTAAAGCAAAAGAGGGTTCAGGCCTTTTCTTTGAAAAAGAAGGTGAGACCTTGCTCGTTACGACGCAAATGTGGACGAAAAAGTATGTTCTGGTTCATGTGTCAAATCAGTTTAAGGAAATGTGAAGTAGATGTTGTTGTGAAGTGGCTGTGCTTTTGATATGAATTTGATGAGCTAGAAAAGGATGTGATTATCATACAACTTATACAAGGAACCGGCCAATTTAATATAGTTTGTAGGATAACTTGTGTTAGGTGATTCTTCAATCGAGCGCTTTACTTCAATAAGGAGTTAAGAACCTTTTTCTTATTAAACTATAGGGACAGGTTAGCATAATAGATTTTGAGAAACTTGGGAATGAAGTGTATTCAATGGAGAATGTTAAATGGATAAATGGAAGCCATAAAGAAGATAACCGTATTTTTGATTCGGAGTTTGAAGTTAAAGAATGGACAGAAGGATTATATCCAGATTTTGTTGCCTATTTAAGTAATAAAAATAATGTAGGATATACAACACCTGATGAAAAGGTAATTAAATATTTAACAACTCTTTTTCCTCAATGGGCTGCTTATAACAATATCCAAATTGATGTTTGTATAGAAAAAACGGAAATAAATGGTCAAATTATCTATAAAATTTGGACAGTGAAATTATAATTACTTTTCAATAATAGGTGCGATAACTGAATAAGGATTTTCCATAATCGGGCCATTTTGTGAAGGAGGTTAAACGATGGATTGGGACGCTCTGTTTGAAGTTTTAAGAAATATATTCATGATTCTATTCATTATGTTTTTTGTAATAGATGTTTTTTCAAAAAGATCTTATAAAGTTTTATACCATTTAGCATTAACATTTGGAGTCGCTTTCTCGGCTTTCATATGGAATTGGTCAATAGGATTCAAAGTGGGGTTTATTGCTCTCTTTTTAATTGTGGCCGTAAAGACCATTTCGGACGTTAGAAAAAGTGAGATAGATACTAATACAGAGGCGTGAATTTTAGTGGTATCTGTAAAGCAAACGGGGACGATAACTGAATAAGTATTTTCCAACCAAGAAAGACATTTGGTTTTTCTTAATCATTTGGGGTTTTATTCTTTTCATGATTTTAACTTACATTTTCGGTGGAGAACCTGTTGGCTGGCAAATAATCACTTATAAAAGTGTACCTGGATATATCATAGGTGCATCCATTCTAGCTTTATTAATATGGATTTGGTTTGGAACAGGTTATAAGGTTGAGGGGGAATTGCTGAAATTAAAATTTGGTCCGTATAAAAGTAAAGTACAAATCAAAGAGATCAAAAAAATCAGCAGAACAAAAAGTCCATTTACAGCGCCTGCTCTATCCGTTGACAGGTTGGATATTCTTTTTGGCAAATATGATGTGATAAATATATCTCCCAAAAATGAAAGTGAACTTATACATTCATTGTTAGCTGTAAACCCCAATATACAAATAGACAAGATTTCTTTGGAATTCAATGAAAAGTAGAGGTACTATCATTTCCATATTCGTAACGCGATTGCTTAACAGGGGATCGGGTCAAATTATTGAACACTCCTTCAATTGAATAGAAAAGGATAGTTATAGTCAATTATCATACGAGATTGTTAAAGCTGAAAAAGTGTTGGAATGGTGGAAAATATACATGTCCCAGTTATGGATATAAAACATTAGATGAAAAGCCATCCGGCACTTTCGATATTTGCGGTATTTGTTTTTGGGAAGACGATAACATTCAATTTGCTGATCCAGACTATACTGGCGGAGCTAACGAGCCGTCGTTACAAGAAGCACAAAATAATTTTATCGAATTTGGTGTAGCAGAAAACAGAAGTGGATTGGAAATCATTATATGATCAGAGATTACTATAGAATCGAGTGCGATTTTATAGTAAGGAATTGCGTTTGATCTATATAAGGACCACTTACTTACATACAGTATGTTGGAAAATTGGGAGATAATGATATGGAATTTGATTTGATTTGGATTGGATTAGGAATTGCTGCAGCTGGATATTTTGTAGGAGATGGGCTCAAAAATTTTAAAAATCCGAATGCTAAAGATAGTATCAGCGAAATCTTTAGCGATGATGATGAACACGAATTGATAAGGGAAAATAATGTTCATTACTTCATGGGGATTTCCAAAGAAGATGCGAAACACTTGATTCAAGAATATCCAAACATACCGCGCGTAGTTATAAATAATAAAATATATTACCCTAAAGCAAAACTTCGTAAATGGTTGTCTGATATAGGGGCGTGAACGATCTAGTAATTTGGCCGGATTGTTTGATAGGTAAAGTTTTCAATACAAAGGGGGAGAGGTAAATGATTCTTGGATTGCATCATGCGCAGATCACAATTCCGAAAAATGCGGAAGAGGAAGGTAAGAATTTTTATTGTGATGTATTGGGATTGAAAGAAGTAGAAAAGCCAGATTCACTTACTGGTCGTGGAGGATTCTGGTTGAAAGTCGGAGACAGAGAGGTTCACGTAGGCACAGAAGACGGTTTTAACCGCTTAACGACAAAAGCGCATGTAGCTTATCTGGTAGAGGATCTCTTACATTGGAAAGGCGTGTTAGAACAACATACTATTCAAATCATTGAAGGCGTACCAATTCCAGGTTATGACCGATTTGAATTTAGAGATCCGTTTGGGAACAGAGTAGAAATGATTCAAGAATTATAAGTTCAGGGTTCAGCAAATGGAAGCAGTTGTTGAATAAACACCGTACCAGCAGCGGGGAAGCTTTGTATAAAGAATGGAGTGAGAGTTAATGGCAAGCCAGGTTTTTGGGATGATTATTCTCTGGATTATAGGATTATTCATTCTTTATCTAGTGATCTATAAAGCAGTCAAAGAAGGAATTAACAAGTCTGTAGTGGGACAGTCAATAGAAAGAACAACCGAGCCTGTAGTAAATAAAAAGTCATTTACTGATGATGATTTAGATAATTAAAAGGTTTACATGCAAATGAGTGCAGTTGTGGAAGATGATTTAGTCTAAATAGGGCCAGATTAGTATGATTAAATTTGAAACGAACCGACTAGTATCACGTCTAATCATAAAAGGGGTCGGGAATAATTGGAAGATTATTTGTCGTTGTCTCCATAACTTCTATTTTCGGACTATACGGATGTGTAACCAATAACACTAATGAAGAAAATGTAAGTGGTAAACCGATTATTATTGAGCCTAAACAGGTGGATGATTTCAAAGTATCAATACATGTCGAGAAAGACCTTAATGTTTATGCCACGATTACTTATATAGGAGAAGCAGCTGAAAAGATATATATCATGGGGGAAGTATTTTTTTCTTTAATATTTATAATCAGGATGTAGATGGGGAAAATAATGTTCCAGCAGAATATACTTCATTTCGTAACACAATAAAGGAATTTGACGCTATTGTATTTGTAACGCCTGAATATAACCGTTCTGTACCTGCTGTATTAAGTAATGCATTAGACGTAGGTTCACATCCTTATGGAGCGAGTGTATGAAATGGTAAACCGGCAGCGGTTATCAGCCAATCACCTGGTAATTTGGGTGGATTTGGTGCAAATCATCATTTACGTCAAATCCTTGTACCCTTAAATATGCCAGTAGTTCAACAACCGGAAGCTTATATTAGTAATGCTGCAGCTTTATTGGATGAAAACGACAAAGTGAAAGATCAAGGAACTGTTCAATTCTTACAAACATTCGTTGATGCATTTGTTCATTTGATTAAGAAATATCAAGCATAAGGAAACTGCCGTTTTATGCGATTCTTTAATAAGAATCGCTTTTCTTATTGAACTAACGGACCAGTTAACAGATATTGAAAAAGGGGAGAGAGAGATTAATTTAGAGTCCATAATTAGTTTGTTTAATATTGGTGGCATAGTATTCACGCTGTTTTTCCCTCTAGTTGATATGATACGAAACGCCCCACCAGGATCCGCACCATTTATCACTTGGTAGACGTGCTTTTTCTAAAAGGGCACCACGTTATGGAGAAAAGTTGGCAAGCAACATAAAAATCTAAACAATCGATTAGAAGAGAGGAAGTAGTATTACTTCCCTCTTTTTTTACTGTAAATGGATAAATGATTTGGAAGACGGAATAGTTATAGCGTAAAATAGAATGGGAATCCTTGAAAACCCAAATAACGTCTATCGTCATGATCATTGAGCGATAGAGTAAAACATATTAAGGAAGGAGACTCCAATGAAAAACTTCATAAAATACTTTTTGTCTTCATTAATACTAATACTTTTCTTAACTGGATGCAGTTCCACTACCGATCAACGAAGTGAAGATGTATTCCAATACAAAGGATCATTTATTGGTGATAACAGTGCAGTCATCCATATAATTGGCCAACTGCGTTATGCCGAAAAGTTTGAGGAAGTGTCGCTTGAAACCAAAACAGAACCATATGGTATGACGATCAAGTATGAAAATATGGACGCGGCGATAGGGGAAAGTGAATATAAAGAGACAGCGGTTTACAATGCTAGTTATTTATTCGCGCTCATCGATAATGCGGAGTGGGCTAGCTTTAAATTTGGAGACTATGCCTATACAATTCATAAAACGAAATTACAAGACTGGTATGGGAAAGAGTTAAACGACTTTACGAATGAAGAAGAATTGAAAGTTTTTATTCAAGAAAAATTACAAGATGACAGTGAACTACAACAGCTGTTTGCGGAATAAAAAACGGAAAATTCATCATTGTAAGAACAATATAAGATGCAACAGAAATCCATCATTCTATGGTATACTTGCAGAAAAAATCAGGCATATTTGGAGATGGACAACGATGATACGATTTGAAAATGATTATACGGAAGGCGCGCATACGCGAATTTTGCAACGATTAATTGAAACAAATGAAGAACAAACTCCAGGATACGGTATGGATGAACATTGCGAAAAAGCTAGAGAGTATATTCGTAAAGCGTGTGAAGCGCAAGAGGCGGATGTTCACTTTTTAGTAGGGGGAACCCAAACAAATACTACTATCATCGCGTCGATTTTACGTCCTTACCAAGGCGCAGTCGCTGCGGAGAGTGGTCATATCGCGACACATGAAACAGGCGCTATTGAATCTACGGGACATAAAGTACTGACTGTACCTAGCGAGGACGGGAAAATTTCAGCGGAGCAAGTGAAAGAGCTAGTGGATGCCCATTGGAATGATGCGAGTCCAGAGCACAGTGTACAGCCGGGTCTCGTGTACATTTCGAACCCTACTGAAAATGGAACGACTTATACTAAAGCGGAATTGGAAGCTTTGAGTAAAGTATGTGGGGAATGCGGATTGCCATTAATACTGGACGGTGCCCGACTTGGGTATGGGTTGGCTTCGGTTGATAATGATATTACGTTAGCAGATTATGCACGACTATGTGATGTGTTCTATATTGGCGGAACGAAAATTGGTGCATTGTTTGGTGAAGCAGTTGTCATTACCAATAATTCATTGAAAAAAGATTTTCGATATTTCATTAAACAACGTGGCGGCTTGCTTGCTAAAGGGAGACTGTTAGGCATCCAGTTTGAAACGTTGTTTGAAGATGGTTTGTACTATGAAGTTTCGAAACATGCGGTGGACATGGCGTTGATCCTTCGACAAGCATTTGTAGAGAACGGGTTTGCATTACGTTATGATTCGACAACTAATCAGCAATTCCCGATATTGCCGGAGTATGTCATGACGGAGTTGAGCAAAAAATATTCATTCACCTTCTGGGAAAAAGTCGACGCTAGCCATAGTGCGGTTCGTTTTTGTACCAGCTGGTCTACTAAGAAAGAACATGTCGACATGCTCGTCCATGATTTGCATCTGCTATGTATTACATCCTACTAGTAGCTGGTTGGTGCCACTGACAACTCAACTCTTTTTGTGAGACCTTACCGTTTTGGGTGAGGTCTCTTTTGTGATGGTATGGCACGTAGTAGTGCCTCTAGACTGTAGATTTGTAGTATAGAAGACTATGGAATAGGGTCGTTTATTTAGAAAATGCGAGGGAATAGATAACCAAATACCTTAACGAAAAGAGGGGGAGCAGATGAAGCAATTTTTTCAGTTGATCGGCATAGGAATTGCCGGTGGTGCCGTGTTGGCGCTACTCATGCTTGTCATATGGACTGTAACAGGAAATGAAGCGTATATTTTGCTGTACAATGTAGATTATTTCCCCATCATTCATGTCTTTTCGCACGTCGCTTGGTTCGGCATCGTCTTTCACTTCGTCTTTTGTATTGCCAGCGTGTTGGGGCTGTTTTACTTATTAAAATTTTTCAAATGGCAATATAACATGTGGCCGTATGTTGTGGTATATACAGCGGGGAGCGGCGTATTGTATTTCCTTACCTTGCTAACCGATCAGCCGCCAGCAGCGGATGACGGCATGGCGTGGTTATACTGGACGGTAAGTCATTTGATTTTTAGTGTGCTCGTTGCTAGCCTAGTCATCCGATACGTTGATCGGGTTCGTGTGTAGCGTATCTGGGATTCAATTGTATGGAAAATATAATAAGTTGGATGAACTTACGGGAATCCATGGTATATTTAATAAGTCTCATAAGTAGACGCAACCGCTTATTATCCATTCCCTGTTTGCTTTCAAATGGGAAGAGAATCTTATTTATTTTACAAGCTTGGCGCTTTTCAAGGATAAATACCTTGTGCCGGACGTAAGGTGTATAGATAGTGTGTATACGCATGGTATCCAAACTTGTGTAGCGTCGAAGTCATTTTTTCAAAAAAGGAGCCTTTACATGAACCTCATTCAAGGTCTGATCAGCTTTATCTTGCACATTGACGAGCATCTAGTCGATATTATTCAAATATTTGGCGGCTGGTCGTACGTCATCTTATTTTTAATCGTTTTCATTGAAACTGGAATCGTTATTTTTCCGTTTCTACCTGGAGATTCCTTACTTTTCGCAGGCGGTGCATTTGCGGCGCTAGATGCTTTTAATATTTGGTTGCTTGTCGCGGTCTTCTTCGTTGCGGCGGTCATAGGCGATACAGTGAACTACCATATTGGACGTAAAGTGGGCATGTCGATTTCTCCTGGCAGTTGGCTAGGGAAAGTCATAAACCAAGAGAAAATGACAGCTGCGGAGGCGTTCTTTAATAAACACGGCGGGAAAACCATCCTGATTGCCCGTTTTATGCCGTTTGTCCGGACGTTCGCTCCGTTCGTTGCGGGCGCGAGCCGCATGAATTACCGGTACTTTGCTTTCTATAATGTCGTCGGGGCAGCTTTTTGGGTAGGTCTGTGCACGATGCTAGGGTATTTATTCGGTAATATTCCTATTATTAAAGAGAACTTTTCCACGGTGTTACTTGCGATTATCTTTTTATCTGTTCTGCCTGCTTTGATCGGTATGGTAAAAAGTAAATTTAGCAGTCAACCTGCAAGATGAGAAGAAACAGTTTAAGGTGCACTAGTGAAACGTTTGATGGAATAAGGGGTTCAGCAGAAAAGTAATTGGTTGTTTTATCACAATGTGTCAATGAATACCTATGCATGCTTAGTTAGTTGACATCTAAATCGGTTCAATTTATAGTGAGCCTATACATGTATACGAACACTTCCGTTAAGGGGAGTAGCTATGACAGTAAAAGTCGTCAACACAGGATGGATGTCCTCGGCTTTACTGGCAACTAACGTTGTTTGCGAGACCTTACCAATTATTTGGTGAGGTCTTTTGTGATTGTAACAGAGACATCTAAGCCACTAATTGGTTTTGATGTCTCTTTTGTTTTTGAAAATTATAGGAGGTTACACTTTGAGTATATATCAAGAACTTGTCCAGTCGATTGTCGTGAATAAAAAGAATCGTCTGATAGACTTTCATCCGTCTATGCAGCTCGTCGGAACAGGAAGGAGTGCGTTTGTATTTCGAATCAAATTCTCGAACAAGGCGATGAAGGTATTCTTTTCAAACTTTGAGTATATTGCGAAGGAAGAAGCGGAGATTTATCGATCGCTCAAGGATATTCAGTACTTTCCACGTATTTATGAGGCAGGTGCGAATTACTTAGTGATGGATTACGTGGAAGGAGATACACTTTTTGATTGCCTAACAAATGGGCGTTTGATTACAGAAGCTCATATAGAAGAAATCGACTATGCCTTATCGTTAGCAACCGACGCAGGTTTGAATCCTTCAGACATTCATTTACGCAATATATTGATCACGCCTGACAATCGAGTGAAGCTGATTGATGTGGCGCGGTACAGACAGAAAAAAGACTGCAAACAGTGGAGTAATTTGAAAAAAGCCCATCGTCAATTTTATCAAAAACGATTCTTTTGGAAGAAAGTCCCGAGTTCGTTTTTGAATGGTGTAGCGTTCTTGTATAAAAAGGGACTCATTCCGTCATATCGATTATGAAAAGAGATTTCAGTGTTTCTATAACATGAGAATGGACTTTTCGCATACATGCACCTACACAGACTTTCATTTGTCGAATAGTATGCTGTAACGAAGAATAGATTGTTAATAAGATATCACTTTTTCACTTCACTATTATGTTCGAAATGTACGTAATAAAAACGCGTGAAAATAAGAGAAGGGGCGTGTGAAATGAGTATCCTTTTATATTTAATAATTGGTGGTGTGATGGGTTGGTTTGCTAGTCTGATCATTGGTAAAAGTGTCCCAGGCGGTGTGGTGGGGAATGTGATTACAGGTATCATCGGTGCGTGGATTGGAGGCAATTTATTTGGCAGTTGGGGACCGCGTTTAGGTGACTTTCATGTCGTCCCTACTATTGTCGGTGCGTTGATTTTTGTCATAGTCGTCAGTTACATGATGAAAGCAGCGCGGAAACATCGGTGAATAGACAGGGATGAGGGCTACCCGAAATGTGGAGGTAGCCCTATTTATTGATTGATAAACAGCATGCAACAGGATGTTTAGTTTTTGTTATGATCTGCAAAAAACGTCATCGCTTCGCTCATAAATTGTGCCAAACCTGCACCGAATTGATCGATATTCGTCGTGAAGCGTTCGTCTGCTATATACATATGCCCCAAACCTTTGAATGCTTCCAATGTGTAGTGATGGCCAGTGTGTGTATTCAAGAACTCATACCATTCTGTAATAGCTGTTTGTGCTTCAGCGGATTCAGGCGGTGTGTTTGTAAGATGTGCTAATTTCCGGTAGATGTCATTCATTTTTTCACCGACTGCTTTGTTTTCGAATGCGGTATTCGATTGTT
This sequence comes from Sporosarcina sp. P7, assembly GCF_002743425.1. NCBI lineage: Bacteria > Bacillati > Bacillota > Bacilli > Caryophanales > Caryophanaceae > Sporosarcina > Sporosarcina sp. P7. The sequence goes on from NZ_PDZF01000003.1 coordinate 211,983, forward strand.
CAACCGCTTTTGCTCCCCATAATTTTCGAGCCTCTTCTTCATAGGGATTGTGATTAAAATTAAATCCTTGAAACTTCTCTTCGTTCGACATGTCCCTCTCTCCTTTTATATACTGTGTAGTTTTATCAATAGTCGCAATCATTTGATCGATCCGTTCGCGTTTCTCAAGCAATAGTTTTCGATGTAGCTGAAGAGCTTGCTGGCGGTCAAATGACGGTTCGCTGAGAATGTTCTTTATTTCTTTAAGAGGAAATTCTAGTTCTCTGAAAAATAGTATTTGCTGCAAAGTCTCAAGGTTCCGTTCGGAGTAATAGCGATAACCATTGTCTGTTGTCTCCTCGGGTGTCAGCAATCCGATTGCATCGTAATGATGAAGTGTGCGTACGCTAATACCGACTAAATCCGCGACTTCCTTTACCTTCATTTTCATTATCAACACCTCCTTACTATGTAGTATAAAGTGTAACGTAACGTGAGGGTCAATACAGTCAGTAGAGTTTTTAAAAAAAGTAGTGCTATGCAATTCGTAGAATAATTAGATAGTTTATGGGATAATGAAGGCAATGAAGAGGGGGGTTCGTTATGGATAATCAATTTCCGATCGGAAAATTACACGTTCCTGAACAGGTGACGTTGGAAGATATTCAAAAGTGGTTACAAGAAATTGAAACATATACTACCCGATTAAGGGGAACTGTAGATTCATTGACTGACGAAGAGCTAACTAAAACGTATCGCGCAGGTGCATGGACAGTTCGTCAATTGGTACATCATATTGCAGACTCGCAGTTGATTATGTATCAGCGATTAAAGCTTGCGTTAACAGACGACCATCCAACAGTACCCGCATTTGATCAAGAGAAATGGGCTGTACTACCTGACAATGAGCTACCAGTTGAGCCTTCCATTAAGATGCTTGAAGGGATCAATGAGCGTATTGTAGCGTTAGGCAATAGTCTGACGGAAGAGCAACTACAACGAACATTTACTCATGAAGTAAACGGCGAGATTGCCGTAGCGACAAAAGTAGCGAAACTGGCTTGGCATGAAGCGCATCATTTAGCGCATATTGAGATCGCTTTGGCGAAATAATGGAAGATACGGTGAACTGGCTTATCGAACTTCGATAAGCCTTTTTCTATTTTGGTTTTTATGTGTTACGTTGCAGACCCTTTTTATGTATGAGCAACAAACGAAAGTAAAGTCGTCATGTTTAATTAGCTTCACGCCAAGTTCATCTGTTCAGAATATAGTTAGCTTTTTTAAGTTGTCTGAATCATGATATAGTTAATACTAGTTTTCAAGAAATAGACTTGTGTATGTGAACAATTATATGTTGGATGATCCGAAGTGAGTAAATGGAGGTTTACTGATGTTGAAGGTCGTGGTGATATTTCTGCTGGCCGGCTTAGCGGAAATCGGTGGAGGTTATTTAATTTGGCTATGGTTGCGCGAAGGGAAATCTGCAATGTTTGGATTATTCGGCGGCATTGCCTTAATTTTATATGGCGTAGTGGTCACATTTCAGACCTTTCCAACCTTTGGCAGAGTCTATGCGGCATATGGAGGCGTGTTCATCTTTCTATCCGTATTATGGGGATGGGGAATTGATAAAAAAACTCCTGATTTGTATGATTTCATAGGAGCCGGTATTTGCCTAATTGGTGTGTCTGTCATATTATTTGCACCTAGATCGTAATAGTGATTGGCGTATGAAAAATATTCGCTTCATTCCAAGTGAAGGCCTACAGTCTATAAGGGGAGAGCATGACGCAAAATGAAATGTTCACTATCGGGAAGTTGTGTGCCGCTGCCCAAGGGACCATTGTGACAGGTATACCGGACTCATGAAATGAATAGAAAATATAAAACGCACCCATTAGCCAGCGGGTGCGTTTTGTGTCGTTTCATTCATATACACATGACCGTCTGAAGTGGACGGAATGTGGGTCTGTTGACGTTTGGCCCAATGATACCAGCTCCTGAACAAAAGGATGATCAACACGAGATCCACCGCATCACCTCCATAATACATAAGCATGGCCCCTGTGCGCGCTTCTTCAATGGGTACACCGGCAGGCGGATAGGCGTATAGGAATTTTGATAGAATTCCGTGTCCCGCAAGAGCCGCAATAAAGACTACAGTGCGGAAGCGGTAACTGTACCGACGAGATACAGGATCGGTGTATAAAAGAGAAATGGTAAATAGATATCCCGCAACGAACACATGCATGTGGATCAAGACATGGAGCCAAAGATGATGGTGCATGGCCGCAAACAAGCCTGTCGTGTATAACAGCCAAAGTCCGCCGATATTTAAAATGGAGGCAGTGACGGGATGTGTATAGAACCCCGCAAGTCGGCTTCTTAGCAAGGAGCTTACCATTCTTGCCTGTCGAACGGGTAATGTCCGGAGCAATAATGTTATGGGAGCGGCGAGCGCCAACAGAAGGGGACCGATCATACCGAGCAAGAGATGTCCCAACATATGCCACGTGAAGAAATCATGTGACAGTTCGGCAAGCGGTCCGACAACAGCACTTGCTGAAGCGAGTACACCCGCAATCCATAACACGATCCGTTTTCGTGGCCATTTACGCAAGCGGCTTTGCCGGTTGGAATGAAAGACAGCGCCCCCGTAGAATACGATGGCGAGCAACGCAAGCATCCCAAATAACCAATCGGTTGCACTGATATAGGAATCATGTGGCATGAGGCATCAGCCTTTCCGCCGAGCGTGCATTCCGTTGCGCGGACTTGATGAGCAACAAACCTGCCGCAATCATCAAAATCGCAGTAACGTTCCAAACGATATCATACGGAACAATGTCCACGTGATATCGGATCTGATGTATGCGCATGACCTTGTGTTGAATGGTCCCGTCATACAGTTGGAACGCACCGCCCCCGAGTAACTTGCCACCCCAGAACATCTTATGCCATAACGCATGCCTTCTGCGCAAATCCGCCACTAAATACAACCCTCCCACTGTCGCAAACCAACTAAATGCATGAAACAAACCATCCGATACCAATCCAACCGCCACCGTAGATTTATCATAAAACTTATGCCAATGAAGTAGCTGGTGGAATACTGTCTCATCTAAAAACGCCACGAACCCGAGTCCGAATAATATACCCGCCCATAGATTTCTCTTCTGATAACTTTTTCGGTTCGTCCAGTTTTTCACTTGCAACACAGCCATCTATTACTCACTCCTTTCCTTTTATACGCAGTGTTCCCTAAAAATGCGGCATTTAAAACATGTTGCGTGGCTAGTAGAGCGGATGGGTAGACTCATAGAACGCTCTGTCTCGAAGTATGATCGGATATCCGTAGACATTGAGCGGATACACGGTCGTATAGAGCGTCTTACCGGGGTCTATGATCGGATACGCGTCGCAATAGAGTGGATGGACGAACACATAGAGCGCACTCCGCTGAAGTATGATCGGATACCTGCAAACATTGAGCGTACACACATCCACATCTGAAAGCTTTCATGATAAAAATATAGTAGCCATCCAATAATTTATGGTAACTTTTCCCGCATAATCTGCTAGAATACGAATAAAGGGAGTGAGAGCCGTGAAAATTGTTATTGCGCCTGATGCATTTAAGGGAAGCTTGCATGCAGAAGAAGCGGCCGACGCTATATATAGTGGCGTAAAAAAAGTATATCCGCACGCAGAAGTCGTCCGTTTACCGGTTGCGGATGGTGGTGAGGGGACGCTGTCTGTCCTCATGTCGTCAACTGGGGGGACGTTGCGAACCGTGTCTGTGCAAGATCCGCTTGGTCGCGCAATGGATGCGCACTTTGGTGTGCTTGGTGACGGCGAGACAGCGGTCATTGAAATGGCACAAGCGTCCGGTTTGCTGTTGCTTGCGGATCATGAACTCGATCCAATGAAAGCGTCAACATTTGGTACAGGGCAATTAATTCGTCATGCGCTTGATGCAGGTTACAGGAAAATGATTATTGGACTTGGCGGGAGTGCGACGAATGATGGGGGAACAGGCTTGCTCGAAGCACTAGGCGTTCGTTTTTTAGCCGACGAACAGGTAGTGCAGATGAATGGCTCAACGCTGTCAATAATCGATGAAATTGATATCTCGCAACTGGATAAACGTTTGCTGGAGACGGACATTCGCATTGCGTCCGACGTAGAAAATCCGTTTGTCGGTGAGCAGGGTGCGTCATTTGTTTTCGGTCCGCAAAAAGGGGCGGATGCAGAGATGGTTCTGCGTCTGGATGAAGGGTTACGTCATCTGGCGGACATGACGGAAAGGCAGACAGGCGTGCGATTGCATGAGCTGCGCGGTGCGGGGGCGGCTGGTGGAAGTGCAGGGGCATTACTTGCGTATTGTGGCGCTAATCTTAAAAGTGGAATTGATGTCGTGCTCGAAGCGATGGATTTCGCAAAGCAACTATCTTCAGCAGATTTCATCGTCACAGGGGAAGGGAAGACAGATCGGCAGACGCTTGCAGGCAAGGCATTAATGGGGATTGCCAAGCTTGCGAGAGTAGAGAATGTTCCGGTCATCGTCATTTCAGGGGCGATTGAAGAAGCGGCGCGTCAGGAACTACTTGAGTGGTTCACCGAATTGTATTCATTAGACGATGGAGAGAAATCGTTAGCTGAATTGATGGCACAAGCAGCAAAGTTATTGGAGAACAAAGCGTCAATTGTCCTGCAACATAGACAGTAGAAAATAGTTTTTTCTTATACCATGCATAGCTAGTAGGCGAGTAGGGTATAGAATCACAAGGAGGTGGTCAGATGTTTCAAGACGCGATTGACTGGCTTGTAGGGCCGGTGACTAATTTCATTTGGACATATGTTTTAATTGGACTTTTATTGGCGGCGGGTTTATATTTCACGATTCGCACGAAATTTGTACAAGTGCGCTTATTTGGTGAGATGTTCCGCCTGATTGTAGAGAAGAAGGATAACAATGACGGGGTATCGCCGTTCCAGGCATTCACAATTAGTGCCGCGTCGCGCGTAGGAACAGGTAACGTAGCTGGGGTAGCCCTAGCGATCGGAATTGGTGGGCCTGGTGCGGTATTCTGGATGTGGGTGATCGCCGTAATCGGCATGGCGACTGGATTCATCGAAAGTACATTGGCGCAAGTGTATAAAGTGAAAGATGGTGACACATTCCGCGGAGGGCCGGCGTATTACATGCAAAAAGCACTAGGCTGGCGGAAACTCGGAATTGTCTTCGCGATTTTACTGACGATGAGTTTCGGATTCATATTTAACGCAGTACAATCCAACACCATCAGTCAGTCATTCACTGAAGTATTCGGCATTCCGAACTGGAGTGTCGGGGTTGGCTTAATGCTATTAACAGGGATTATCGTCTTCGGTGGTGTCAAACGGATTGTAAAAGTAACACAAACCATCGTACCCATCATGGCGACCTTCTATATTTTGGTAGCATTATATATCGTGATTATGAATATTTCTGAAGTTCCAGGCATTATGGTATTGATATTCGAGCATGCTTTCGGAATTAAAGAAGTCATGGGTGGCGGAATCGGGATGGCCATGATGCAAGGTGTACGTCGCGGTCTCTTCTCCAATGAAGCAGGTATGGGTAGTGTGCCAAACGCGGCTGCTACAGCGAACGTATCGCATCCGGCAAAACAAGGATTGGTACAAAGTCTAGGTGTGTTTTTCGATACCATCATCATCTGTTCTGCGACCGCATTCATCATTTTGCTTGGCGGATTGTATCAAACAGGTGAAACAAACGGTATCATCTTGACACAAAACTCCATGGCTGTACAAGTAGGCGCATGGGCACCGTACTTCATTGCCGGTGCTATCATGTTCTTCGCCTTCAGTTCTATCATCGGTAACTATTATTATGGCGAAACAAATATTGAATTCATTCATGCCAACATCGTATGGAAACGAATCTATCAAGTTCTCGTACTGGTCATGGTATACTTCGGTGCAATCGCAAAAGTACAAGTTGTATGGGATATGGCCGACCTATTTATGGGACTAATGGCCATCATTAACTTAATCGTCATTCTACTACTTGGTAAAATTGCCTTTAAAGTACTGGACGACTTCACTAAACAACGTAAAGCCGGCAGAAATCCTGTCTTCAAATCAGCCAGCATCCCTGAATTAAAAGGCGCGGAATGTTGGGAAGAAACAGCAGAAAAAGCAGAAGATCGTTTGTAATAGAGGTGGTTTGTGGATGTGAGGGATATGATTTTTAATCTTTAACTTATTACCATGTATAAATTAGGATTGTAGCGGAAATCCCTTCTCCACACACTTCTAAGTTTAAAGCATTCACACAAACCATTTAGTCAAGAAGGAAAAAGTTTGATATACTATAAAATACTGAATAACAAAAATCGAATCGTAGTTCAGAAGAAGGATTCTGAACTTCGGTTCGATTTTTGTTTTGCATGTTTGAACACAACATGTTAGGGTTATATATGAATCAACACACTATATATAGTGTGTGACAGCAAATAGATGAATTGGTACCCACCACGTTTAAAAGGGAATCCGCCACTAACGGAGCTGCCCCCGCAACTGAGGGCACGGACGACTATCTTATAAAACCACTGCTTCGGCGGGAAGGAAAGATGGAAGAACGATGTGCCAGCCAGTAGACCTGCCAGTCATCTCAGCAAAACATTCTTCGGGGTTGGAGAGTGAAAGCACAAAGCAGTCTTATTTCAGTCTGCCTAAAACTTTCCGCGATCTACTAAGCGTCAATTGACGACTCCCGATTTTATTGGGAGTTTTTTTTATTTAGTACATAACCGAATTAATTAACTAAAGGGAGCGGATATCATGGCTATTATTCAAGAAACTAAGGGACTTAATCAAGTGTTGGAAAACTTACAAGAAGAATTCGGCAAGAAACAAATGGAGCCGTTAATCGAAGCGAGTGAGAAATTCCAGGAGCGCCACCCGGCTAGCACGGCAACTGAATGGACGAACGCGATGGTGCTGGAGTCTTTAAGCCGTATTGATGAAGCAAATACGTATTGGACGTTTGTAGCGGCACGAATTTATTTATTCGACGTCTATGCAAAGCAACAAGCATTGCGTGGGGCGGATGCTTATACCGACTTTGCGAAAAATGTAGAACGCTTGGTGGAACAAGGTTTATATACACCTGTTCTGACAGAGAAGTACAGCCGAGATGAGCTTCAGGAAATCGGTAAGCTACTCGATCCTTCCCGTGATCTATTATTCACATATATCGGTTTGAAAACATTGGTAGACCGATACGTAACCGTAAACTTTAAGAAACAGCCAGTGGAGCTGCCGCAAGAGCGCTGGTTGATCATCGCGATGACACTAATGCAAGACGAAACAGTAGACCGCATTCATAAAGTTGGCGAAGCATACTGGGCGATGAGCAATTTATACATGACAGTAGCGACACCTACATTATCGAATGCAGGCAAGATGCACGGTCAGCTATCCAGTTGCTTTATCGATACAGTGGATGATTCCTTACAAGGGATCTACAACAGCAACACCGATATCGCAAACTTGTCGAAATTTGGTGGCGGCATCGGCGTCTATATGGGGAAAGTTCGTTCTCGTGGTGCATCGATTCGCGGTTTCGAAGGCGCGTCAAGCGGTGTTCTTCCATGGATCAAACAGCTGAACAATACGGCAGTCAGTGTCGATCAACTCGGTCAACGTCAAGGTGCCGTAGCCGTTTATCTCGACGTATGGCATCAAGATATCTTCACATTCCTTGATCTCAAGCTCAATAACGGCGATGACCGTTTACGTGCACATGACATTTTCACAGGCGTTTGCTTGCCAGACTTGTTCATGGAGAAAGTCGAGTCCCGTGAAGACTGGCATTTATTCGATCCACATGAAGTCCGCACGAAAATGGGCTATTCATTGGAAGACTTCTATGATGAAACAAAAGGACAAGGAACATTCCGCGAGAAGTATGAAGAATGCGTCCGTAATGAAGATTTATCACGAGAGACGGTTTCAGCGATTGAAATCATGAAACGTATTCTGCGTAGCCAGCTCGAGACAGGAACACCATTTATGTTCTATCGCGACGAAGTAAACCGCATGAATCCGAATAAGCATGAAGGTATTATATATTCTAGTAATTTGTGTTAACAATAGCACCTTCAGTCAGTAATGGCTGTCGAAAACTCCGTTAAACGGGGGAACTCTTATTTAGTAAGACAATCCCGTGCTAAATCTCAACTTTTGTAGTATCATCAAATAAAGAACATTTGTTCTATAGGAGATGATATTTGTGGAAAAGCCATTTGGTTTTGTTTACGAGACTACAAATACAGTTAATAATATGAAATACATTGGAAAATGTATTTACGGTCGGATAAATAATTGGGAAACATATTTGGGTTCAGGTCTTTATTTGAAAAGGGCTTTTAAAAAGTATGGTAAGGAAAAGTTTAGCAGGGTAATTCTGGTTGAGGCATACTCAGATATAGAGTTGAATCAACTTGAGGAATATTATATTTCTAAACGAAATGCTGTAGAATCAAAGGAATATTATAATATTAAAATGACATCTATTGGCGGAGATTGTTTTACAACAAACCCAAACAAAGAGCATATCCGCAGTTTAAGAGTGAAACAAATGACAGGCGCTTCAAATCATCAGTACGGGAAACCAAAAACCAAAAGGATGATTGAAGCAGTCAAAAAGAAGAACTCAAAAGCAATCATAATAGATGGAATTGAATATTCATCAATAACTGCAGCATCTGTTGCACTTTCCCTTAATTGTACAACAATTTCGTATAGATTAGACTGTGATAACTTTCCTAGCTGTAAGAGAATTGTCCCGAAATCACTAAGACCAACCAACAAACATGCTGCTTATAAATGCCAAGTCCATGACGTGGTATATGAAAGTATTGCAAAGGCGGCATTAGCTCATGGCATTTCTACACATGCTATGAGAAACCGTATGTATTCCCGTAACTTTCCAGACCATCATATTATAGTTGAGTAAATGCCTAACGACTATCGAAAGCATAGCTAGTTGAAATAGCACTAGTGAAGAAGCGAGTAGAGTACCCCTCAAGCGAGGCCCTGATGAAAAACAGGGATAATTCATAAAGGGAAAAGCGGAGCATCCTACCAGGTCGTGCTGGGGATGATGATATAGTCTCCTCTGCATGGTGACATGCAGCAGCAATTAATTGCGGATTAAGCTTTGCGAGCTTAATTGAAGAAGAGGACTGAAATACTGCAAAATATGTCAGCAAGTACACATGAATCCGTAACACTAGAAGACGATATGGTCGTCACACGCACAAAGCCAGGTGATTTCGTCGTATGTAACCTGTCATCGATTAACCTTGGAAGAGCAGTAACGGCAGACGTGCTAGACCGTTTGATCAAAATTCAAGTGCGTATGCTCGACAACGTCATCGATCAGAACCAAATCCCAGTTGTACAAGCGCAACGCACCAATGCACGCTATCGTGGAATTGGACTCGGCACATTCGGCTGGCACCATTTACTCGCGTTGAAAAACATTCAGTGGGAATCGGACGAAGCGGTGGATTTCGCAGACAAGCTATATGAAAATATTGCGTATTTGACAATTAAAGCCTCAATGGAATTATCAATAGAAAAAGGCGCGTATCCATTATTTGATGGATCGGACTGGCAAACGGGTGAATACTTTGAGCAACGCGAATACGATTCAAATAAATGGCGTGAACTGCGCATGGATGTGGCAATGAACGGTATGCGTAACGGCTATTTAATGGCAGTCGCACCGAACAGTTCGACATCGGTTATCGCAGGCTCAACAGCGTCAATCGACCCAGTATTCAAGCCGTTTTACCATGAAGAGAAGAAAGACTATAAATTACCGGTCATTGCACCGGATTTGAATCACAACACGTATGACATCTACCGTCGTTCAGCTTACATCGTCGACCAGCGTTGGTCGATCAAGCAAAACGCCGCTCGTCAGCAGCATATCGATCAGTCGATTTCATTCAATATTTATGTACCGAACTCGATCCGCGCATCTGTGATTTTGGATTTGCACTTGCAGGCATGGAAATCGGGCATGAAAACCACGTACTATATGCGTTCAACTGCAGCGGAAATTGAGGAGTGTGAGTGGTGTCATTCTTAATCGCCTATGCTTCCTGGAGCGGCAACACGCAGGAAGTAGCGGAATTGATTACAGAAAGTCTCCAAAGTGAAGGCGTCGAAGTCGATACTCATCGTATCGGCATCGGTGTCCTCCCTGATATTAAAAAATACGACGCGTTTTGTATCGGTTCATTCACATGGGAAAAAGGTGCAACACCGGATGAAGTCAAAGATTTCGTGGCGGACATCGGCTATAAACCCGAGCTCGTCTATGTCTTTGGAACAGGGGATACCCAGTTTGGCGGTGATGAATTATTTTGCAAAGCCGCAGACAAGCTGGCGAAATTCTATCATTCACCTTTTGAACCATTAAAGATTGAGCAAAGCCCACGCGGCATACAAGAAAAAACCGTTACGAATTGGACGAAAGGAGTGCTCGAACATTGGCGACACTTACAAGAGTAAAAGTATTAAATCCTGCAAACCCGAACAAGGCAACAGCTATTTTCGGTGGGGAAGCAAGCGGCATTCTAAACTGGAACGACCTCGCGCATCCCCATTTCTATACATTACGTCAGCGAATCCGTTCCCTGTTCTGGACAGCGAATGAAGTTGACATGACGCAAGACGTCAAGCAGTTCTCGAGCCTGACGCAAGAAGAACAATCCGCATTCCTAAAAATTATCGGCCTACTGGCTACACTTGATGGTCCACAAACTGTCATCGCAATGAAAATCGCCGACTTCACAACGGATCCTTCCGTCAAGTCGATTCTCGCGACCATTGCAGACCAGGAAAGTGAGCATAATCACAGCTATGCGTACGTACTTTCATCAGTCACGAACTTGGACAAGCAAATGGAAGCCTTTGAAATGGGGCGTACAGACGAAGTATTAATGAAGCGAAATGAACGAATTGTAGATGTCTACAATGAATTTGCGGAGAACCCGACAATTGAAACGGTTCTAAAAGCGATGGTGTATACGACATTACTAGAAGGCCTATTTTTCTACAGTGGCTTCGCATTCTTCTATAACTTAGCACGCCATCAAAAAATGGTCGGCACCTCCACAATGATTTCGTACATCAACCGTGACGAACTACAGCACGGTAAAGCCATCAGCGATATCTTCCGTGCAGCTTTAGCTGAAAATCCAGAGTACAACACAGACGAGTTCACGGAATGGATCTATGACCAATTCCACCACTCCGTCGAGCAAGAAGTCATCTGGAGTCGCTATGTATTAGCAGGGATCGATGGCCTTGAGTTGGATGAGATGGAAGGCTACGTGAAGTATCGCGCCAATAAAATGTTACGCATGCTTGGCTTAAGCGAAATCTATCCAGAGTTCACAGATAATCCAATGAAGTGGATCCGTGCGTACGTCGATAACTTCGACGATACGAAAACGGACTTCTTCGAACAAACGAGCCGTCAATATGTGAAGACTAGTGATTTGAACGGCTTTGATGATTTGTAATGAATAAAGGGAGGGGAATCCGTGACGGGTTCCTCTTTTTTATGCGTGGAGGATGGGGAGAGCACCGTTTTCGTTAATTGAAGTCGTTTATATGTATGGCTGAGCGCTCATACTTCCACGCTATCCGCTCATACATTTCCTCAACCGATCAATGAATTCCTGAACGCGCTCTATCCATCCATTTAATCGCTCAATATATCTCGGCATCTGCTCTATGTTCCTAGTTAACCGCTCAATGTCGATCGAGGCGACTGCTCCATCAATTTTCAGAAGGAAACGCTCACAATATGGTCAAGCGCTCATACTTCCACGCTATCCGCTCATAAATTTGACTTACCCCCTGTCAAGTAGACACTCGATAAAACGCACATGAAGAAGTACTCTACAATCCGTATGTAATCTCTTATCTATCATGCAACCTGATTGTTTCTGTACGCAATAGGCGTTCCAGATAGTTTCCTTT